>CAZRFK010000052.1:0-13528 GCA_964599275.1 uncultured Clostridia bacterium | reverse complement strand
TTTGAACTATTCGATGAATGTTCCGGGGAAGGGATGTAACCGTGGAATTGACAGCCATCTTTGGCTTGTTGTCAGGAGTAATTCTTCTGGGATGGGCGATCTTGAGCAGGGGAGATCTGGCCGGTTTCTGGGACCCATCATCACTGATAATAGTCTTGGGGGGAACTTTTGCAGCAGTGATGGTTTCTCATGGTAAAAAAAGACTTACTCAGATTCCGTCAGCTCTTGCTAGAGTATTCGCCAAAAAACAGCTGGAAACCGACAGTATCAAAGAGCAGCTTGTCAATCTGGCGCAAAAAGCTCGCCGTGAAGGATTACTAGCTCTGGAAGACAATCTGCAGGAGATCGAAGATGGCTTCATGCATCAGGCTGTACAAATGCTGGTTGATGCAACACCAGCTGAACAGCTGGAGGAAGTTCTGGAGCATCAGATTCATTCAGCTGCAGAACAGGAACAACGATCAGTGACTGTCTTTCGTACAGCCGGTTCTATATCTCCGGCCTTTGGAATGATTGGAACTTTGATAGGACTTATTGAAATGCTGCGTGATCTAGATGATCCGAGTGGAGTTGGAACTGGAATGGCAGTGGCATTGACAACAACCTTGTACGGAACTTTATTTGCAAATATGATATTTATCCCAATGGCCAATAAATTGGAGGAATCGCTTGAGGAAAAGGTTCGCCTGCGTCAAATGATAGCCAACTGTGTGCTATCTATTCAGGAGGGAAAAAATCCTCGGCATATAGAGTCCCAGTTGGATGCTTTTTTAGGACAATCTGATTCACCTACAGAACAATCAGATGACGAGGAAATTGCAACCGAAACTGCCGGTCAGGAGGCCTTGTCAAATGATTAAAAAACGAAGAGGCCAAAAAAAGAACAACCCAGACGGTTCAAGTTGGCTCACCACTTATTCGGATATGGTAACTCTTCTTATGGCCTTTTTCGTCTTGATGTTATCATTTTCCACTGTTGACGCCGCACAGTTTGACCGGACAATGGTTTCCCTGCAGGAAGCTCTGGGGGTTTTGCAGAGTGGACGCACAATAGTTGTCGATGATTCTCGAGATCTCGACCTGTCTGAAAGTGAACAGGATGTGCACGAACAGGCATCACAGATTTCACAGCTTCTCAGGGTGCGATCTCAGATTGGTAGTGAATTGGATGAACAGGGTTTCGATGACCATACAAAGTTTCGCCTTACTGAACGCGGACTGATCTTACAGTTCACAGATCAGGTCCTTTTTCCCTCCGGAAGTGCTGACCTCCGGTCTGAAGCATTGGAAGTACTGGATGCGCTGGCTCCAAATTTGGAAAGTATACCAAATCAGATCCGCGTGGAGGGTCACACGGACAATGTTCCGATAGACACCCCTCGCTTCCCCAGCAACTGGGAACTTTCGACTGCCCGGGCTACCAATATTTTGCGCCATCTTCTGGGGGTAGCAGAAATAGATTCAAACCGCATGTCAGCTGCCGGTTATGGGGAGTATCGGCCGCTGGCAGAAAACACAACAGCCGAAGGCAGAGCCCAGAATCGCCGGGTAGACATTGTGCTTTTGCGGTTGGGGGCCGCACAGTTTGAACCCAATTAATCGGGCGAAAAAGGAGGTAGTAAATGTTACAGGGATTCAGCAGAACATTAACAGCTGGGCTGGCTGTGGTGCTGATAATCGCAGGAGGGTATTTTGGGTTTACCCATTTTGTGCAACCCCGCCTCTCTGATGAGGAGGTAAATCCTGCAGAGACTCACGGGGAAAACCCGGAACAAAAGGAACTTGAGCCGGTGTATCCAGTGGGAGAAATCACCACTGATTTGCATATAGGAACTGATGGAACACAGCGATATCTGGCAGCGGAGATTATGTTCGCCTGTGGAGATAACGAAACTTACGATGCCCTGGAAGAAAGACATCAGGCTGTAAGAGATGCGCTGCTGCAGCTGTTCCGTTCTCTGAGCGCAGAGCATTTGCAGGGTAAAGAAGGAATGGAAATGGCAAAGGAAGAGATCATCGATACAGTAAACAAGGTAGTTGCACCAAATGAAATCCTGCAAGTTTATTTCACTGAATTGATTATACAGTGATATCAGCTGACAAATCAGTTAAATGACAGATAGGGATGTGATTTGATTGCCAGAAAGTAGCGGGAGTTCTTATCGTACATTGAGAGAACAGGAAAGTGTCCGTGTTTATGATTTTCACCGTCCAGATAAATTTTCCCGAGAGAATATTGGAGCACTACGGGTGCTTCATGAGCATATGGCTCGTATTCTGGCAACTAATATTTCTTCCCATATCCACACAGCAGTAGAGGTGTCTCTGGTGGCTATCGATCAAATAACATATGACAAATTTACTGAGCAAATTGGTGCTCCAGTAATACTGGGTATCGCATGTTTTGAACCACTGGAAGGAAAAATGGGGATTGAAATATGTCCCTCTATCGCATATCCCCTTATAGAACGACTGCTGGGAGGTATGGCTCAATCAGGGAAAATGGAGCGCCCTCTGACAGAAATTGAAACAGCTGTCATTCGCACGGTTTTTGAGAGATTGATAGCTGCGGTACAAGAGGGTTGGCAGAATGTAACAGATCTACAGGCTGCACTTGAATCAGTAGAAAACAGTCCATTCTTTGGCCAGTTCGCTCCTCCCAATGAGATAATTATTCAAGCCGGGTTTCTTTTGGAAATGGGTAATCAAGAGGGAAGAGTTAACCTGGCCTGGCCGCACATGATGTTAGAGCCGATTCTGCCTGATCTTGCAGTACAGCAGTGGATGGGGGGATCAACAGATGAGGATGAAACCCAGCACCCCCAGCAAAGAGAAACAGTAAAAGGACATCTTCACAGGGTTAAATTACCACTTACGGCAGAGTTGGGTAGGACACGGGTTTCCATTCGAGATCTGGTTAATTTGGAGGAGGGGGATGTAATTAAACTAAATAGGACAACACAACAATCAATTGATATTCGGATTGGTGAACAAAAATTGTTCGTCGCTCGGCCGGGAAGATCAGGACAAAAGATGGCAGTGCAGCTCATTGGCAAAGAAGGGAGGAATACATAATCTCTGAAGAAGAAATTTTAAGTCAGGAGGAAATTGACGCGTTATTGGCTGGAATTGATCCGGAAGACCAGGAGGAAGAAACTGAAGCGAACGATTCAGTAGTATCAAATGAAACTTCAAATGATCCTCTGAGCAATTCCTTATCTGCAACAAATATTGGGTTGGATGGCGAACTGAGCACCTGGGAAACGGAGTTAGTGGCTGTTGATTCCATCAATAAGGTGTCAATAGCTTTATCTGGCGAAATTGAGATAACTGGCACAATTGGGGGGCGAGGATGTTATTTTCTGGACCAAAAAGACACGAATATCCTTCAGGAACAAGTATTACCTGCTGAAGGATCTGATGACGTAGGATCCCTGGAGCAATCCTCCGATTTCTTACACGACTTAGTGGGCCATATTTGCAGTTCGCTGGCCTCCGAGATTGCAAATGAACACGAGGAAGTAATTGACATAACGGCCGCAGAACCGACAGGTCAAAATACTCTTGAAACTGTATCCGGGCGTTGCTGCCATTTATATCTTATTTTTGAAACAAGAGATGCTATCCGCTGGGAACTGAATTTGCTTTTTCCAGAGAAGATGGGCCAATTGCTGGGTGTATCTTCAGATACATTCTCCAATGGGGAAGATACGGGTTCACCAACTGTATCAGAGCCTGCATCTGGAGGCAGGCAAACAAATCAACAGCAGGAATATTCCGACCATGGGTCTTCTCGTAACACTGCAGTAAAAAACACGGAGTTCCCCGAGCTGCATCAGGATAAAACCTTTCAGAGCAACAATAGCCTTGAGATGCTTATGGACATACCACTGGAAGTGACAGTTGAATTGGGGCGAACCACCTGTGATGTAAAGGATATCCTCTCGTTGGGTTCCGGGGCAGTCATCGAATTAGATAAACAGGCTGGCGCTCCGGTGGAGGTAATGGTTAATGGCAAACTGATTGCTCGTGGTGAAGTTGTTGTGGTAGATGAAACTTTTGCAGTTCGTATTAACGAAATAGTGAGTTTGGAGCAACGAATCAAGAATCTCAAGTAAAAGGTCGGGGAGAGGACTGAAACCTTGTGGCACAAGTACTGTACGTCATTCTAGCCAGTATCTTTGTCATCGCACTCGCTTATTTGACACTGCGGATCATGCGTTCTATTACCAATAGAGGGACCGGGTCGGGGCACCTTGAGGTCATAGAAGTAGTACCGCTTAACCGCAAGTCACGGATTGTTTTGGTCCGAAGCACCCATCAGTATTTAGTCCTCGGTGTGACTGAGAATAACATCACTCTGTTATCGGAATTGACAGAGATTGATGATTCTGCCTTCGAAGACATGCAGAAAGAAGATATCACAATTCCAGAGGAATTTAGCAACCGATTTGACAAATTATTTTCTCGCTTCAAACAGTCTGCCAGCGACAGATAGACTTATCGGGCGTGAAAGAGGCGAAAACAGATGTTTAACCTGTTATCTTCAATGGAACTAAAGTTGAAACCTGCAGCAGTTTTACTGTTGGCTGCATTAATAGTTGCTCTGTCAGCAGGTCAAACCTTTGCTCACATGGCTTTGCCGTCTGTTAATATTGATTTCGACGGAGATGAAGATCCTGAAGCTCTGGGTACTGGTGTACGTTTGCTTATCATCCTTACCGTACTGGCAGTAGCACCGGCCCTCCTGGTAATGGCCACTTCATTTACAAGGGTTATTGTGGTGCTTTCATTTATACGCCACGGCCTGGCAACCCGGCAGATGCCCCCAAATCAAGTACTGATAGGTCTGGCGTTGTTCATCACATTTTTTGTGATGGCCCCCGTGTGGCAGACGGTTTACGCTGAAGCATGGGTCCCCTTACAGGAAGAAGAACTTGAAACTGAACAGGCGTATGCTGCTGCTGTCGAACCTGTACGGGATTTTATGCTTGATTATACCCGAGAGAATGATCTGCAACTTTTCATTAATTTCTCTGGAGCCGATCAGCCGGAAACCCCTGAAGATGTTCCAATTTATGCACTGGTACCAGCATTTGCTATAAGTGAGTTGAAGACGGCATTTCAAATGGGTTTTATAATATTTTTGCCGTTTATCGTCATTGACATGGTAGTGGCCAGCACTCTCATGTCCATGGGAATGCTTATGCTTCCTCCAATGATGATTTCTCTACCATTTAAAATTCTGCTATTCGTTATGGTTGACGGCTGGCACCTGGTAATCCGATCGCTACTGGAAGGATTGACTGCGTGATGAATAGAGAAAGGAAGGTATGATATGCCTACTGAACTGGTGGTGTCCCTGGCTCGAAAAGCCTTGAGTACAGTACTTCTTGTAGCAGGTCCAATGCTTTTGGCAGGGCTGGTTACTGGTCTGTTGATAAGTGTATTTCAGGCCACCACTCAGATTAATGAGCAGACCATGAGTTTTGTACCTAAAATTGTGGCAATCTTCATGGCAGCCATGATCTTCGGACCGTGGATGATAAATATCGTTGTTGAATTCGGTCAGGAGATGTTCGGGAATTTATCCACATTTATACGTTGATAGACTTATGCGGGAAATACGGAGGTGAAAGTCAGTGCAGCTAACATTAGATTGGCCCTGGCCGGCAGGGCTCGCTTTCATGCTGGTGTTTTTGCGCATGAGCGGGTTTTTCACCATTTTTCCTCTGTTTTCCAGGCCTTATTGCCCCATAACGGTGCAGATTTTCCTGGCATTATTAACTGCAGCAATGCTCGGCCCAGGTCTGATCATGGATGCTGTACCACTGTTGGCAGGTCGATTGGAAATGCTGCAGTTTGCGTTGCTGGCTGTAAGGGAAATAACTCTGGGTGTGGCGCTTGGATTCAGTGCCTATGTGATAATAGTGGTCGGACAGATGGCCGGACAGTTTCTTGATTACCAGATGGGCTTTTTTACCGCCAGTGAAATCGATCCTCAGTTTGGCACCAACATTCCACTGATGGGCAACTATTTGTACCTTTTTACCCTGATAATTTTTGTTGGGGTGAACGGCCATCATCATCTTCTGAGAATTCTCCGGGAGAGTTTTACCCATGCACCACTGGGTGCACCGTTCACTCCGCAAGCTTTATCTCCCATGTTTGAATTGGTCAGTTGGATGTTCTCTGCAGCAATACAGTTGAGCCTTCCAGTACTTGGCTGTCTATTTGCCACAGCAGTTGCCATGGGAGTATTGGCACGCACCATGCCCCAGCTCAATATATTCGTGCTGGGGATCCCGCTCAGAATATTGATGGGATTCGTTATCCTTCTTGCTGGTGTTCCCGTTTACGGCGCTTTTTTGAGAGGTCAGACAATAGATCAATTGGATCAGCTAATGCGAATACTCAGGGCGTGGTAGTGTTGAAAAGAAAAATGTATCTTCAATTATTTGCAAAAAATGACGGCGAAGAACCCACCGAGGATCCTACTCCTCGCAAGCGCCGAAAGATGCGGGAGGAAGGACATGTCTTTCAAAGTCAGGAGGTTATTTCTGTGAGTATGCTTTTGGCCATGTTTCTTCTTTTATGGTACATGATTCCCAACATCAGCAGTCAGATGAGGCAGTTCGCTAGCTGGGCATTTACTTTTACACCGGAGGGGGGATGGGATACAGCTCAACTTGCAAAACTTCTGTCAGACGTTCTATGGAGGATCCTGTCTCTGATTGCACCAATGTTGACTGTTTCGCTGCTTTGCGCTTCAGCGGGAACACTGCTGCAGACCGGGCTGGTGTTCAGTCCAAAATCCGTAAGTCCTGATTTGAGCCGGATAAATCCAATAGAGGGTGCCAAGAAGCTCGTCTCCCTGCGCGCATTAACTAACCTTTTTAAAGCATTAATTAAAATTGCAGCTGTCGGGTATGTCGGATATGTGACCATTTCTTCTGAGTTCGGACAGTTCATAGGACTGCTAGACATGCCTCTTGTGGCTGCCTTGAATGAAACGGCATCAGTACTTCAGCATCTGGTTTTCCGATGTCTCGCTGTTTTGGCTGTTGTGGGAGCAGCCGACTATGTTTACGAACGTTTAGAATTCGAAAAGCAGATAAAGATGACCCCACGTGAGTTAAAAGAAGAACGCAAGGAAACTGAGGGTGACCCGCAGATCCTCAGCCGCCGTAAAAGTATGCAGCAGCAAGCGTCAAGACAGCGAATGATGAGTGATGTACCCGATGCTGATGTAGTGGTAACCAACCCCACGCATTATGCAGTCGCTTTGAAGTACGAGATGGATGAGATGGAGGCTCCTCTGGTAGTTGCAAAAGGAAGAGGGTTGCTTGCCGGGCGGATCAGACAGATTGCCAAAGATAATGGAGTATCTGTACGTCGTCGCCCTCCCTTGGCCCGAGCACTTTATCAGATGGGGGAGATCAGTGAATACATACCTGCAGATCTTTACAAGGCGGTGGCTGAAGTACTGGCCCTTGTATGGCAGGAAAATAGACGCACAGGGGGAGGTGTTCGCGGATAATGCAAACTGGAACCAAAATTCTCGAAGGACTGCTTCAATACGGGGATCTGGCTATTGCCGGCCTTATACTATTGATAGTTATTATGATGGTCATTCCCATGATGCCCCAGATTCTTGATGTACTGCTTATCTTCAATCTCACTTTTGCAATGGTGGTAGTACTGGTCACCACCTACACCACTGAGCCGCTGGAGTTTGCCATTTTCCCAAGTCTGCTTCTTCTGACAACTCTTATGCGGCTGGCACTCAATGTTTCTTCCACCCGCCTGATTTTACTGGATGCTTATGCAGGGGAAGTTATCAGCCAGTTCGGTCACTTTGTCGTCGGTGGAAACCCGGTTGTCGGTTTTGTCGTCTTCGTCATCCTGGTAGTCATTCAGTTTGTGGTCATTACCAGAGGCGCAGAGAGGGTTGCCGAAGTAGCAGCGCGGTTTACCCTGGATGCCATGCCTGGAAAACAGATGAGCATCGATGCTGACCTAAATGCGGGTCTTATTGATGACCGCCAGGCAACAAAACGCAGGAGAGATATCGAGCGCGAGGCAGACTTTTATGGAGCGATGGATGGAGCCAGTAAGTTTGTAAAGGGAGATGCAATCGCCGCTATCGTTATCACTACTATCAATATGATCGGCGGACTCATAGTCGGAGTATTTCAAAATGGAATGTCTTTTGCTGATGCTTTATCAACCTACACGCTGCTGACCGTTGGAGATGGATTGGTCAGTCAGATTCCAGCCCTGTTGATTTCTGTGGCTACCGGCATCGTAGTGACTCGGGCAGCAAGCGAAGTGGATCTGGGAAATGACGTAATAAGTCAGCTGTTGCAGGAACCAAGAGCCCTTTACATAACATCAGCAGTTCTATTCATCCTGGGAATAGTGCCGGGTTTACCGGCTTTTCCATTTCTAATCCTTGCCGGCCTAGCCACATTTTTTGCCCGCAATCTGAAGGTGATGGACGAACAGGAAAAACAACAAGAAGAAGCTGAAGAGGCCGAAAAGCAGACAGAAAGACCTGATGGCCCTGAAGAAATGGCAAGGATGCTGCAGGTTGATCCGGTCTCTGTAGAAATAGGATATGGCCTTTTGCCTCTGGCTCAGGGGGATGAAAACGATGATCTTATGGAAAGAATTGGCGCACTGCGTCGGCAATTGGCCACGGAACTGGGAATGGTCTTACCCCTGGTCCGCCTCAGGGACAATATGGCTCTCGATGCCAATGAATATGTCATCAAATTGCGGGGTGCTGATGTGGCACGCGGCGAACTCATGGCTGACAGACTGATGGCTATGGAAGCAGGAGGAACCGAGGGAGAGCTGTCCGGTCTGCAAACGACCGAACCAGCTTTCGGTCTACCAGCAAAATGGATTTCGCCGCAGCAGCGGGACAAAGCAGAACGCCTCGGACACACCGTTGTTGATCCAATCTCTGTCCTGATGACCCACCTGGGGGAAGTTTTAAAAAGCCACGCACATGAACTGATTTCTCGTCAGGAGGTCAAGGTAATCGTAGACGCAATAAGGGAATCTGCCCCCGCTGTGGTGGATGAGCTGGTACCCGATGTGATGAGTCTGGGAGATATTCAAAAAGTGCTGCAAAATTTACTCCGTGAAGAAATTCCAGTGCGTGACTTACTCACCATTTTTGAAACCCTGGCCGATTATGGACCCACTGTTGGCGATCCCGATCAGCTCTCAGAGATGGTTCGTCAATCTCTTTACCGCACTATCAGTCAAATGCTTCCGGTACAGGAAGGTAGGCTGCGGGTAATTGTTGTCGGCCCACAGGTCGAAGAAGGCATCCTGAATGCTGTGGAGAAGACTGAAAACGGCACCTTTGTTGCTTTAGATCCCGATGTGCAGTCAAACATCATCTCAAATGCTCAGCAGCAGGTAGACCAGTGCATGCAGCAGGGTATGGAACCTGTTGTGTTGACGTCACCCGGTGTAAGGTTCTATTTCAAACGGATAACCGAGCAGGTTATCGAGGGACTAACGGTCGTGTCCTATCAGGAGATAGAACCTTCGATAGAAATTGAGGCAGTTGGGAAGGTGGCCTTTCAGTGAGGATAAAGAATCTTCGCGGTGATTCTGTTGACGAATTATTGCAGGAGATAAAAGAAGAATTTAGTGAGGATGTACAACTTATGGGCAGCCGCTCAGTCCGCCGACCGGGCTTTTGGGGTTGGTTCAGGCCACGTCAGGTAGAGATAACGGTCGCCATACCTGACAGATCTGAACTGCAGCAGCAAAATTCAAGAAAAATGGAGCCGAAATGTAAGTCTGACGCTATTAGAACTTCCCCGAAAAGCAGTTGTCATTCGGGAGAAAACCAATCGAAAACAATTCCTTGTAAGGCTGAATCTCCTGATGCATCGCAAAGAGAGGATAAAAACAAAGAACTCCCTGAAACCGGTGAGATGAACCATCTTCTAAATCAGGGAGTGCCCAAAGAATGGGCTTACAGACTGGTCCGGAGGCTTCAAACTGGAGACAATGGCAATCCCTTGCGGAAGCAGGAGTTGTGGCCGCGTTCTACGCCAATAAAGGTTCCCACAAACGAGCAGGGGGATTGTTTAGTTGTGGCGCTTGTGGGCCCCACTGGTTCTGGAAAAACGACGACCTGCGCCAAACTGGCGGCCATGATGTCGCTGAGAGAGGAGATGCAGGTCGGCCTTATTACCCTCGACACTTTCCGTATTGGTGCAGTGGAACAGCTCCGCAGCTACTCCCGAATTCTTAAAGTGCCGCTGGAAGTCGTTTTTGAACCCGATGAGCTGCAAACGGCTGTAAAGCGTTTGCTCCACTGTCGGGTAATTTTTGTCGACACCGCAGGTCGGAGCCATCGAAATAAAGAGCGAGTTACAGAATTGGAGAAGTTTCTACACCAAATTGAACTTGATGAAACGCACCTGGTTTTGAACGTGGACACTACAGAGAAAAAAGCAGATTCGGTGTTTGGCGTATACCGGGATATCGGATTTGACCGGCTGCTTCTAACCAAGATTGACGAAAGCGAAGCACCGGGTAGAGCTGTAGCATTGGCCAACAGGGCTGGAGTTCCTCTATCTTATATCAGTACCGGACAGAACGTTCCCGGAGACATTGGTCAAGCTCCGGAAGTATTATCGGAGCTTCTTCTGAAGGAGATGGTATGATGTCACGACATCGTGATCAGGCACAATCTCTGCGGGAAATGGTTCAGCATTCTCGTAACAAAACGAGTAACAGCAATTGTCGTGGCGCGCGTTTCATAGCTGTCAGCGGAGGAAAGGGCGGAGTGGGGAAGAGCAATATCAGTCTGAATCTGGCGCTGAGTCTGGGACAAAATAATCATAAAGTAGTGGTCCTTGACACCGACTTCGGATTACCCAACCTGGACATTCTTGTTGGATGCGCTCCCCAGTGGAGCATAGCTGATGTGGTAGCCGGCCGCTGTGATGCTCAAGCTGCGCTTCATCCACTCACAGAAAAAGTCAGTCTGCTTGCAGGTGGAGATCTGTGGGGAGACCGTCCCCCACAACCTGAAGAAGCCAGACGTTTTCTGCAAACACTGGCGCATCAGGTATCGCAGTTGGACTACTTGATAATCGACACTCAGGCAGGGACGTCCCCTGCGGTTACCGGTTTGCTGGCGGCCGCTGAACTTGTCCTGATGGTTGTTGTACCAGAACCAACTTCTGTAATGGATGCCTATCGAACAATAAAGCAGGTAGAAGCATTGGACGGCGATAGGGATATTGGCATGCTCATCAATCGCTCAAATGAAAAGACTGCCCGAAGAACTTTTTCAGCAATCGACAACATGATGGTCAAATTCCTCTCTACAGAAGCCCGATTTCTCGGATGGATACCTGAAGATAAGGCTGTAAGAAAAGCTGTTCAGCGACAGACCCCGCTGGTTGAAATCTATCCAAAAAGCAGGGCAGCCCGAAGCATCGTGCAGCTGGCGGAAGTAATAGATGGTGACGACAAACAAACTGCCGGGGCAGCTAAAGGCTTTTTGAACAGATTGGCCGATCATATGCGCGGCTTAGTATCGAAAGAGGCGAGATGATGTCTCAAAACGATGAAATAACCTTAACAGTAAATGACAACCTCTACCTGGCTAGAGGTTCGGAAAATGATAAGGAAGCGAAATGGTA
This sequence comes from uncultured Clostridia bacterium, assembly GCA_964599275.1. Classification (GTDB taxonomy): domain Bacteria; phylum Bacillota; class Sulfobacillia; order SLMV01; family SLMV01; genus PUMD01. The sequence goes on along the minus strand of CAZRFK010000052.1, from coordinate 1,841 downwards.
TTCCACCTATATCCAGAAGGTGGGCGATGAGTGGATCTCCATACCTACCCCGAGCCGCAGAGGTAGATTTCTTGGTGTCGCAGAAAAAGACTGTCTGTATATTTATGCGGTCCGTGGCGATGCACTGTATATGGGGCAAAGTGGGGTGCTGCAAAAACACCTCAGCGACAATATCCCCACCCTGAAACTGTCCATACCATCTTCTTTCACGAGGGTGCAGAGGCGCGAATATTTTCGCTGGGAATGCGCTCTACCTGTCCGATGGGAGAAGGAAATATGTGAGGAGGAAGATTCTGGGCCGCCGAGCGGAAGAGGGACAACGATTGATTTAAGCGCAGGGGGAATTCTGCTGAAAACCTGTGATCAACTTGAAGTTGGTGAATCTTACCTTTTAACCCTTACACTTGACAGAAGGCAACTATCGACAAATGGACGGGTGGTCCGTCGAAAAGAGAACACTGATAAAGAAACAAGTTTTGCCTTGGAGTTTATAGACATAGATGAAAAAGCACGAGATACCATAACTGCTTATATTTTTCATCAGCAAATGGAAATGCGAAGACGAGGCTTGAAGTGACAGGGAGGGGAGGAATTATGGCTACTAACGAGGAAGAAACGTTGTCTGAACAGGATCTCAGTCATCTTACCGCGGATCCTTCTTTATGGATGGACTACAAGCGCTCAGATGACAAGCAAGCCAGAGACGAACTGATCAAGAAACACTTGAAATTGGTCAAGTATGTGGCCGGACAGCTGGCAGTGAGTATGCCACCTGAAGTTCAACCTGAAGATCTGGAGACGTATGGAATTTTCGGGCTGGTTGACGCTTTGAAGAGGTTTGACATGACCAGAGGAATCAAGTTCGAGACCTATGCAGTTACCCGAGTAAGGGGCAGCATTCTGGATGGAGTGCGTAAGATGGACTGGGTTCCGGCTTCAGTGCGCCGAAAAACCCGGAAGATCGAGGAAGCTTACCAGGCCTTACGAGAAAAATTGGGACGTCAGGCTACAGATCAGGAAATGGCTGAATATCTCGACGTGAGTTTGGGGCGTTTCAAGGGCGACGTAGAGCAAATGTCGCGCAGTTCTTTAGTCTACCTTGATGAGGTGCGAAGTGATGAGGATGGTGGGGGAGTAACATCACTGCTATCGTTCATACCCGATGACAATGCAACAGATCCTTTTGAGGCAGTTTCCTGGAAAAGGCAAAAGGAGTTGTTGGCTGAGGCAATAAAAGATCTGAAGGAACGGGAACGCCTCATTCTAACGCTCTACTACTACGAGGGCTTGACCTTGGCTGAAATTGGCGAGGTTCTGGATCTATCTGCATCCAGAATTTCACAAATTCATTCCAAAACCGTACTCAAACTACGTGGCATGCTGGGTGCAAATGAGAATCTTTTTGAGGAAAACTCCTGATATCTAGGCTGCTATCATATGAGATTTTGAACTGAACAGCACTGAGAAGGTAGGCTCTGCTGAGTATGATGGGCTAAAACCCCATATAATAACTTCCGTAGACTCCTAATAATGCCACGAGATTATCAATGAAAGGGGAATCTGCGGATGCATAAACAATTCTATTGGGGTGTTGCATTTGGATTGGTGGTATCGATTGCAGTGGGGGGAGTGGCCGTCTGGAGTTTGAGTCGAACCGGTGTTGAGGCCCATGTAAATGCTGATATTGTTGCAAATCAGGTTGAGGAAGAGGTTTTATCGATCGGCCGCGAACAGGCGGCGAATTTTCGCGCAGCACTGCAGGAGGATCTACCAGATAGATTAGTAGAGAAAACAGCAGACGGCTTTGAGCAGGCTTTCGAATCAGTTTACGGCGAGGATCT
>CAZRFK010000051.1:4303-14397 GCA_964599275.1 uncultured Clostridia bacterium | reverse complement strand
GAGGTACGCAGGCACCCGAAGCGGTAATTGAAGCACAACAACGATATTTTTCACAACAAAATTCCAACAGGGGCGGTGCTTACCTTACCAGTAAACGAACAGATGAAGTGGTAAGGAAGGGTCGGTCAGACATGGCAGCTTTTCTTGGTGCAGATCCAGAAGAAATTGCTTTTGGCGCCAACATGACCACTCTCACATTTCGCCTTTCCCGGGCCCTGGCCCGCCAATTGGAACCGGGAGATGAAATACTGATAACCGACCTGGATCACGAAGCAAACCGCGATCCCTGGCTGGCCCTCAGGCAGCAAGGAATAAAGGTCAAAACTGTCAGAATAAACAAGGAAACCTGCACACTGGATATGGACGATTTTCGTGAAAAATTAACCTCAAAAACCCGTATAGCTGCCGTGGGTTACGCCTCAAATGCAGTCGGTACCATAAATGATCTGGTAACTATTCGCAAGTTGACTGATGAAGTAGGCGCCACAATGGTGGTGGATGCTGTTCATTACGTCCCTCACAAGCCCGTCGACGTTCATGAATTAGGGTGTGACTATCTGCTGTGTTCCGCTTACAAATTTTTTGGCCCTCATGTTGGAGTTTTGTATGGACGGAAAGAAGCTTTTTCAAAGCTGCAAACCTATCGGGTCCGCCCCCAAAAACCTGAAATGCCTTATAAAATGGAAACCGGAACAGCTAATTTTGAAGGGATAGCCGGAACCAGTGCCGCTGTCCATTTCATCGCCAGTCTGTCACCTATGGATGAAACAGAAGCTCTCCGAGAGCAGATACTCAAAGGTATGCGCAATCTGGATGCCCACGAAACTGAGCTGGCCGGGCTGTTCCGCCGGGAATTGCAGAACATAAAGGGGGTCCAAATTTACAATTCACCGGAAAAACATCCACAGACCCCCACGATTGCACTGACAAAAGATGGGGTCTCACCACGAGAAATGGCAGCACATCTGGGTGACCTGGGACTCTTCGTCTGGGACGGTCACTTTTATGCTCTCACACTCATTGAAAAATTGGGGCTTTTTGATTCAGGCGGAGTTGTCAGAGTGGGTATGGCACCCTACAACAGCAAAGAGGAAGTCCACAGGCTTCTGGAAGGAATTGAAAGTGCCTGATATTAATTTGAGAACAGGGCCGGGCTCACGAACTCAGAACCTGTCCGGCCCCAGACTCATCTTCTCAGTCAGAACCCTCAGGCGGACTGATATCATACAAGATCGTTGATGCCTCTTCTGTCTCAGTCACAAACCTGCCTACCTTGAGGGAAAACTCATCCGATGGAACATCATCCCACTGAAGGTCTATCCAGTAAGTTTCGTCCTTTAAAGGCCAATGTCCCGCAGCATCGGGAAATATGTTTATCCATAAAAGTCGATCTGCAGAATGCATCTGTTCATCTTGATCAATCCATGACACTTCAGACAACAATGATTCCATTTTGAGGTCGAGGTTTATTCCAGATATCTTTATTGATAACAGAACTCTCATTCCACCTTTTATACCCTCGCGCACCCAAACCGTATCCACCAATATTTTTGCCTGTCCCTCCCCGGGGCCAGGTGTTGCCGGCAGGGTCAGAAGAGACGAACTGGAAGAAGTTCGCTCATCTCTGGGGAGGAAATCCTCATACCAGAGTTCATAACGAAGAAAAGGTGATAGGGAAACTACCCACTCCCCCTCCTCTCGGTTGAGACACAAAAGTTGGTCTTCATCTTCCATTCTCACTACCGCCAGTCCTTCGGACTTCCGGGCCATCGTAGGCGTAGATCTGGGACCGGTCATCTGGTACTCGGGAACGGCAACTGCGCGCTGCAGGTGGCCGGTTAATAGACCGGCATTTCCGCCAAGTTGATCATACTCATCAGATATCAATTCATGAGCTTCATTAAAATCTCCAGCCCTGCGAGCGGATTGAAACTCATCAGCAACCTGCATGTACTCAGGGTCAGTACGAAGAGTATACAAAACAGTTCCAACTACAACTATCAGTAGAATGCCAACTGGAGCCCATTTGATCAAAAACGACTTCATACCATCTGCACTATCGTTGCTATCTGTGTCGTTGCTGTCGCGATCAGAAAACCAGGGTAACACTGAAACCCTCCCTTCTATTGTTGCTTGCTTAAACAGTATATCAAAAAACTGTGACATCGGTAGCTAACTCAGGGAACGCTGAACAACACTCAGGAAAACCTCCAGGTAAACAAAGTCACCAAATGCTTGACGCGCGCATAATTTATTTATGTCAACCCATATTTTGCAGAAAGGGTGATGTAAGAATGCGAATTCGACCCTACCGGGAACCAGAACGAGTCTCACCTCATCATAGAAACCACCACCGACATGTGCCCGAATGGCTGCAGTTGGCACAATCGTTTGTGCTGTATCAAGGAAAGCATCCAGAAAAAGCAGATCCGAAAGAAGGCCTTCAGATGGGAACCATCTTCTTTGAGCTTTATCAACCCTGGAGAGATCCCTGGGAAAACGATCATCACCACAGTATCCAAGACGAAAGGGGTCAGTGATTATGCCACATGAACATCGATGTGAACTTCTGCAGGATATAAATTCGGTCAGTTTCGCCGCGCTGGAACTGACCCTGTTTTTGGATACGCATCCCGAAGATAGAGCAATGATACAGCAGCGCAACATGTATTTGCAACAAAGAAAATCACTGGTAGCAGAATTTGAAGAGAGATATGGTCCTTTAACTCAGAATTCCCCCGGCGATTTTCCATGGAACTGGATCGCTGAACCATGGCCGTGGGAAGAGGTTTGTGGAGGTGACCACTGAATGTGGATATATGAGAAGCGGCTTCAAAAAAGTGTAGAGGTAGATGGTAAGAACCCCAAATTGGCCGAGTATATTCTCACTCAATTCGGAGGGCCTGACGGAGAACTATCTGCATCCATCCGCTACCTCACTCAACGCTATACCATGCCCACTGGTTACACAAAAGCGCTGCTGACTGATGTGGGAACGGAGGAACTTGCTCACTGGGAAATGATAGCAACCATGGTATACAAGTTGACCGACGGCATGGATCCTGATGCCTGGAAGCAGATGGATATGGCCAAAAAATATGCACAGCGTGGACCGGCAGTCTTTCCAACCGATTCGGAAGGAAATCCTTGGACAGCCGCGTACATTCAAGCCCACGGAAATGATCCTGTTGCCAATCTACAGGAGGATCTGGCAGCCGAATCCAAAGCTCGTGCAACTTATGAAAATCTGCTGGCCCTCAGTGATGATGAGAAGCTGAACAGGGGGCTCAGATTCCTGCGGGAAAGGGAGGTTGTACACTTCCAGCGCTTTGGGGAAGCCCTGAACCATATCCAGGAAGAAAGACACATGCAGAAAACCTTTTACTGACCACCAGTAAGAGTCCTGACTGCCCTGCAGGATGAGGTCCCAAGCCATCATTGGGGCCTCTCCTCTATTCCTTACAACCCTCCCCAATATCAATCATTGACCACGTTAAATAATTTGTATAAGTTTTGTATTGCTTTTGTGTTAAAATAGATAATGAAATCAAGCGGAGGTGATAATGTGCCTGATTACAAATTGGATATCGTTCAAATTAAAAAACCTGAAGAGATGAACATGATTCTAGGACAGTCCCACTTTATCAAAACAGTTGAAGACATTTATGAGGCTGTAGCAAACGTCGGTGGAGGAATTGAATTCGGCCTGGCTTTTTGCGAGGCTTCTGGTCCTCGATTGGTTCGACACACTGGAAATGATGAAGAACTTGTTGACCTGGCAGTTCAGAATGCCCACAACATAGGAGCAGGGCACTGCTTCATACTACTGATGGAAAATGGATTCCCGATAAACATCCTCAACAACATCAAATCAGTGCCTGAGGTATGCGAAATTTTCTGCGCAACTGCCAATCCGGTTCAGGTGCTGGTGGCAGAGACCGAGCAGGGAAGAGGAATAGCAGGAGTAATAGATGGTTCGTCTCCCCAGGGTACCGAAACTGATGAGGATATAGAGGAACGAAAACAGCTTCTTCGGCAGTTGAATTATAAAAGCTGAGATAAAAGGGAGGGGCGCCCCTCCCTTTTCATCACATCAACCTCTCCTCCTGGCTGTCGGTAATTGTTATTCCCCGGTGCTGTTCGCAAATGACGTGAACCTGATTCAGGCACCGCTGCACCTGAACCCAGTCAGAACTCACCGCCGCGCAGCAGATCACAGATGAAGAGGGTCGATCCTGTTCACCCACCTCGGCCACACTCACGTTTAACTCGTCACGCAATTTTCGTGTGAGACGCCCCAGCCGTGAACGTTTTTCCTTGAGTGAGCGACACTGAGGAATGCGCAGTTTAATCGTAACGATACCCGCCCTCGGTGTTCCCTGGTGTTTTTCATATTTCACGTAGAAAACCTCCACTCAACCTGTCCGTCCTTGTTGAACAATGGCTGCAGACTCAATCAAGCGGTTCCAATTCCGCAGTAAAATGCCGCAGCACTGGTGCTTCATAAGTTACCCTGTAACCCTTCACTTCTTCCTGGCGCTCAAAGACTTCTGCAACCGTTTCCGCTACCCAGTCAAGATGACTGTAAGTATATACTCTCCGGGGAACTGCGAGTCTTACCAGTTCCATTTTCGGGTGAACAACTTCTCCAGTTTCAGGGTCTGCGTGGGCAAAAGCCAGACTACCGAGCTCTACCCCACGCACTCCACCTTCCCTGTAGAGTTCAACCACCAGTGCCTGGCCAGGGAACTCAGAAGGAGGTATGTGGGGAAAAAACTCCTGAGCATCAATATAAACACCGTGACCACCAGGCGGCCAGATCACCGGTACCTCACGCTTTTTCAACTGCTCAGCCAGATATCGCACCTGTCCTACCCGGTGTGATAGATAATCAGTGTTTGTAACCTCTTTCAGTCCCTCAGAAAGGGCCATAAGATCCCGGCCTGCCAGCCCGCCGTAAGTTACAAACCCCTCGAAAGGTATCTGCCATTTGATAGCCTGCTCATAAAACTTCTCATCCCGAAAAGCCAAAAACCCACCAATGTTCACCAGACCATCTTTTTTGGCACTCATGGTGCAGCCATCTGCCCAACTAAACATTTCCCCGACTATTTCCTCAATGGACCAATCGGCGTAATCTGGATCCCGCTTTTTGATGAAGAAAGCATTCTCTGCAAATCTGGCTGCATCAAAAAACAATGGAACTTGGTGGGAACGGGCAATCTCGCTGGCCTGTCTTATGTTATCCATCGAAACCGGTTGGCCGCCATTGTTGTTGCATGTCACCGTCAGCAAGACAAAGGGCACCTTTTCAGAATGTTGCTCGAGCTCACGTTTCAATCTATCGATGTCTATATTTCCCTTGAAGGGATCTTCAGAATGTATCTTGTATCCTTCATCACGCAGAAGGTTAACTGGTCTGGCTTTTTGCAGTAAAATGTGACCCTCAGTAGTATCAAAGTGCATATTGCCAGGTACCCGGTCCCCCTCATTCACCAGCATGGTCATAAGTATATTCTCAGCAGCTCGGCCCTGGTGGGTCGGAAGTACATACCGGAATCCCAGGAGCTCTTCTATCGTCTGCTGCAGGCGGAGATAGGACCTGGAGCCAGCGTAAGCCTCATCTCCCTGCATCAAAGCTCCCCACTGACGATCACTCATGGCAGAAGTACCGCTATCTGTGAGTAGATCTATGAAAACATCCTCCGACTTCAAGCTGAAAACGTTGTAATCTGCTTTCTCAATTGCCTTATCACGTTCGGGTCTGGATTTTTTCTCAATAGGCTCGACCATTTTCATCCTGAACGGCTCAGGTTGAGGCCAATCTTTATTCATATAATCCTCCCCAGAAAAACTCTGTTAAAAATAAAAACGAGAAGCTTTTCCGATGTCACGGAGCGGCTTCTCGCGTCACTCTAAACTAAAATATAGTCTGCGCCTTTTAACGAACCAGACGCCCCTTGTAATAGCCGCAGTGCGGGCATATTCGATGTGGGATTTTTTTCTCGTTACACCGGGAGCACTCCGTCAATTTGGGAGACTGCACTTTCTTTTTTGCCCGTCGGTGATTCCGGCGGGCTCTGGATTTTTTCTTCTTTGGTACTGCCACCTGTTCTCACCCATCCCTTCAATTATTTTTTACTGTTTTTCAGAATCACTGAGCATTTCTTTTTTCAATTCGGCCAAGGAATCGAGTCTGGGGTCAACAAATTCTGTGTCGCAGTCACACTCTGCGACATTCAGATCCTGTCCGCATACAGGACACAATCCCTGACATTCATCCGAACAGAGCACTTTAACTGGTACAGCCAGAATTAATTCCTCTCTTATTCTAGGTTTCAGATCCATGATATGCTCGTAATCCACCTCGGGAATCGTTCCCGGATCTTGTTTCTGCTGATCATTTCCAGTATCATCACGCTTACCGCTTGAGTTACGTGGAACTTCAACTGAAAAATCTATCGATAATTCAAGGTGAGCCGGTTTTAAACACCGGTCACAAACAGTGGTAATCCTGGGAGTTCCTTTTCCGGTGACCGCCCAGTGATCACCTCCATGAAATACTTCGATAGACAGAGTAGTCCCTTCATCCAGTGTAACCTGTGAATTTCTTCTGACAAACTGGATGCTATCAATCGATATCTCACGACAAATATGATCACCCAGTTCATCGAGGGACCCCAAATGCATTTTCATAGTCATTAGTTATTTCACCCCAAAAGCCATTTTAAAAGTTTATAGCGTTTGGCCAAATGTTGCAAGCGTTCAGTCAGGCCATATTTTCAGGCAGCCAGTTTAATAAGGGGCTGCAGGGCACTTGCTTCAAACAGCAGATATTCAATTGCCTCCTGTACTGTGCGGACCGGGACGATCTCAAGGTCAGCATAAGCAGCTCGCGCCTCTTCCCTATTATCCCATGGCACGATAAATGCCTCTGCACCAGCCTCCTCTGCAGCCCAGGTTTTCATGGTTACCCCTCCGACCGGTCCAACCTCTCCGCGGACATTAACAGTACCCGTAGCTGCCACCCTTGCACGGCCCATCTCCAGCTGGGGATTCAATCTGTCCACGATTTCTAAGACAAAAGCCAACCCGGCAGAAGGCCCACCTATAGCACCTGCATCAATATCCAGTTCGATGGGAAAGTCAAAGGACAGGTTTCGGGTAAGAATTCCCACACCTATTAACGCGCGTCCCTCCTCCCCGGGATCTTCCATCAAGGATACTGTCTTTTGCAGGCGTTCGTCATCCCGTACTACAGAAATTTCCAGTTCATCATCAGGCTTATATTGCCCCACTATATCTTGAAGTTCTTCAGTAATATTTATCGATTCTCCTCCCGCTGCTATGATCACATCTCCCGCTTCCAACAGATCAACCGCGGGAGAATCCTCGCGTATGGAAACCACCTCAACACCTTCACCCCGCAAATCAACTTCATAACCGGAGTGCTGCAGTGCCACGTATTTGGCTGTTTCCTGGCTCTGCCGCATTGTCTCCTGACTCCGGTCGAGATAATCCTCAAACGTTTCTCCAGGCCTCAAAAAGACCTCACGTGGACGCAGCCTGGCCCGGGGGTTGATCATCCCATACAACCACAGCGCCAGATTCGCTTCCTGGGTAATGACAGTAGTCAGCATAACTTCTCCTGTTCCTTCAGTTACCTCTCCCGCAATCATCGGTTCCACATCAACGGCATTCCCAGGTACGGTTAGGAGGTGGTTGCTGGGCACGAACCACAAAAACGCGGCGACCAGCACCAACCCCAGGATTATCTTCACTGACGGTTTCTGTAACCATTTTTTAATATTGAAACTAATGGTCAAGTCAGCCCCTTCCTATCTTCCAGGGAGTCAGGGTTTCCTTCTAAACCCAACACCCGCACCATATCACTTATAGTGCCTAGTGAGACACAGATCAATTATAAGGAAGATGATGCAAACTTGTTACAAGACAGTCGAGACATACTCACATTAATAAGTGGTTTAATTGGGCTCGGTCTGGTCATCAGTATGATACTGAAGCCGGGAGTAGCATTTGAAGCTTCTGTGTCCGGGTTAATAACCTGGTGGGAAATAGTCTTCCCGGCCCTGCTCCCGTTCTTCATTGGCGCCCAGATGCTGATGGGTCTGGGTACAGTACACGCCATGGGAATAATACTCGAGCCCATCATGAGACCTCTTTTCAACGTCCCCGGTTGCGGTTCCTTCGTCCTGGCCATGGGCCTTGCCTCTGGTTATCCCATTGGAGCAGTCCTGACTGGAGACCTCAGAAGACAAGACATGTTAAACAAGTATGAAGCAGAAAGATTGGTATGCGCCGCTAACACTGCCGACCCCCTGTTCATGGCCGGTGCTGTTGCAGTGGGTATGTTCGGAAATGAAGCATTGGCCGGAATTATTATGATAGCACACTACATTTCCACACTGCTCAACGGCATACTGCTCAGGTTTTATGCACCCCGCGCCCCAATCACACCGCCAGATGAATCGGATCAGCGTCCGGTGCTGATCCGAGCAATTGACGCCATGCTGAAAGCACGCAAAAAGGACGGCCGGCCACTCGGTCATCTTTTGAAAGATTCAATTACAAATTCAGTAGAAACTCTCCTGCTGATAGGAGGTTTCATTATTTTATTTTCAGTAATAATAGATGTCTTACAGACAACCCCCGTGGCAGCAGTAATAACTGCTGTAATACAGCTGATGCTCAGGACAGTCGGGCTGGCTGAGGAATTCGCTGTTTCCATTACATCTGGTATCTTTGAAATCACGCTGGGGTGTCAGGCTGCCAGCGAGACAAACGTAATTTTAAAACAGCAGCTAACCGTGGTTGGCTCCATTATTGCCTGGAGCGGTCTCTCCGTTCACGCCCAGGTAGCCGCAATATTAAATGATACCGACATAAATATTGCACCCTATTTTGTCAGCAGAATAATACATGCAGCAATTGCAGCCTCTATAACCCGCCTGTTGTGGCCATTTATCCCCAGGATTTCAGGTGCTATTTCCTTGCCAGTATTTTCCACAGGGCTGCAGGCCGCGGCCGAGGGCGGATGGTTAACATGGTTGCGATTATCCTCGGGTTATTTCCTCTTCGGCCTGGCTTCTCTGACATTTATCACTGCTCTGGTTGTCTGCCTTTATCCCAGATCACGCTGAGGGCCCATTATCCTCAGTTGCTGCTGCCTGTCTACTTCCCCGTTGAACATCAGATGTTTTCTGTTTCAGATGCTTTCGTCCATCGGTAACCTGTCGAGAGGCTTTATCCAGGACCAATTCCAACCTTTCCAGGACATTATCTGCATACTCATGGGCTTCCACCTTTATATTGCGGGCCATTTCTTCGGCTTCTTCGAGAGTTTCTTTGGCATGCTCCTCAGCCCGATTAGTAATTACGGACTCACTGGTCATCCGCTCAGCCTGTTCAGCAGCACTTTCGCGCAATCTTTCCGCTTCAGCACGAGCTTCTTTCAAAATCCTCTCTCTTTCTTTGACCACTGCCCTGGCTTCAGAGAGCTCCTCTGGTAACACCGCCCGAAGTTCATCCAGGAGGGCAAAAATTTCTGTTTCACTTATAACAACTCCATCACTCAAGGGTAAATGTACACCATCGGTCACAACTGCCTCTAATTCCTCTATGATGCTCCACAGCTCCTGCTTCATATCAACTTCCTCCCGGTCATCTAACCTACCGCCTGTTCTCATCAGTTATCGTGCCTCCTCAGGTTGGGGTAGCTTATTTCGCAGCGCCGCAGCAACATTGTCTGGTACCATTTCTCCAATATCTCCTTCAAAGTGAGCCAATTCCTTGACAATACTGGAACTCAGGTATGAGTGCTCAGGCTTGGTCATCATAAATAGAGTCTCAACATTATTGCCCATGGAACGGTTCATCTGCGCCATCTGGAACTCGTATTCAAAATCGGACACAGCGCGCAAACCTTTAATTACTACTGCTATACCACGCTTTCTGGCGTACCTCACCAGAAGACCTTCACCCGCTTCAACGGTGACATTGGGCATGCTGTCCAGGGCATCTTCGGCCAACTTGAGTCGTTCTTCCAGAGTGAACAGGTGTTTTTTACGCTCGTT
>CAZRFK010000051.1:0-4203 GCA_964599275.1 uncultured Clostridia bacterium | reverse complement strand
ACCTTGTTGTGTGCGCTGGTTTCAACAACCACCAGGGCAGGTGAGCCGAAGGCCGTCCACCTACTGAGCTGTTTAACAGCTTCGTCTGGGAACCCCATTTGGTACGGCGGGTCTGCAAATATTAACTTGAAACTTTCGCTGATATGTCGTTGGAGGTCTGCTGTAAGAAAAGACTCCACTGACTGACGATATATTGACCACCGTTTTTTTTCGACATCCAGATGCTCTAAATTGCTGCGAATTACGCGGCAGGCTTCTGGTGATTTGTCTACAAAAGCGCAGTACTGAGCACCCCTGCTGAGAGCCTCCAGTCCCATCGCCCCACTTCCGGCGTACAGATCCAGGACATGTTGCTTCTCAACAGTGTGCTGAAGTATGTTGAATACAGATTCGCGAACCCTATCAGTGGTAGGTCGGGTGACCTTACCCGAAGGTGCCTTTATATGTTGACCTCGATACTCACCCGCAATTATCCGCATTCAACGTACACCTCCACCGCGAATGTCGCAGCAGCTCGATTGCCGTCTGAATATGTATCATCTGCATTTGATTGTATATTATAAAACATTACAGTTCCACCAGCTTATCTCTAAGATTCCTGCTTGTTTCCCACGCTGATGAGTTGCCAAATCCCTTTTTCTCCGCAACATGAGTCATTCAACTTTTGTTTGCGCCCGCTCCAGACTCTCCTGCAGGGCATCCATCAGATCAATTACTTCCGCAGGCTCCTCTTCGGGTACCACCACCTCCTCACCAGCAGCTTTTTTCTCAATGTAGTTGAGAACCCGATCACGGTACTCATTCCGGTAATTCTCAGGAGCAAACTCGGCTGATAGAGTCTCGATGAGTTCAACGGCCATTCTCTTTTCTTTGTCATCAACAGACTGATCTCGCGGTGGCACACCTCCAACTTCCTGTTTGATGCTTTCCAGATTGCGAATTTCCTCTGCGTAGAACATGGTTTCCATTACCAGAGCCCCTCTTTTAGGACGTAAAGCCACCAGATGCGGTTTTCTTCGCATAACGAAACGGCCAATTCCCACCCTGGAGGCCTCCGTCATCGCCTCAGTAAGAAGCGCGTATGGTTTTCGACCTGCTTCACCGGGCATGACGTAATAGGTGCTGTCGTAATAAATGGGATCTATGTCACTCAATTCGATGAAATCAACCAGTTCTATACGACGGTTCTGTTCAGCAGCCAAGTCCTTCATCTCTTCATCAGTGACCACCATATAACGGCCCTTTTCATATTCATAGCCCCGGACTGTCTCCTTGTAATCCACGGTTTCATCGCACCTTGGACAGTAATAGCGGTACTTGATCCGGGTCTGGCATTTTTCATGAAGCATGTTGAATTTTACATTTTGCCGACGTGCGCCCGAAAAGAGCCGAATAGGTATACTCACAAGCCCAAAGCTGATAGTTCCCTTCCATATTGTTCTCACAGCTGCACAACTCCTTCCATTAACGATAAGTTTTTCGCAATCTCCGCAGGATTTCAGTCAGCTCCCAACGGTGTGTGAGCATTTCTTTCCATATATCCCCATACCGGATGTACTGAGCAATTGCGCTCTGTAAAGCGGTGTGTTGGTCTCGACTGGTCGCCGTAGGTGGGATAAAGAGTTTTTCCCAGCTCAGCGGAAGGGAAACAGATGCCTCCTCCGACCCCCGCAAGCAGTAGGGGGCCACCACAGTTCTGCCCCATTTATTCTGCAGGTAGTCCACATAAACTTTTCCCGAACGATCAGTCTTGGACCTTTGTAGTGTGAAGAGATCAGGTCTATCCTGTATTAGAATCTGTCCCATGATCTCCACCAGCTCAGCAGTGTGATCACCCGTGTACTTGGGATGCAGGGGTAATATAATGTGATACCCTCTACCTCCTGAGCTTTTCACCCAACATCTGACTCCTATCCCGCCCAGCAGCTGCTCTACCAGCAAGGCCGCATGTTGAGCCTCAGGTGAACCTGCAGGCGGAGCAGGGTCCAGATCTACGACCAAAAAATCAGCGTTCATTCCGGTCTTATTTGGACGAACCGGAAAAGGATGGAGCTCAAAGGCAGCCAGATTGATCAACCACATCAGTGTGGCCGCATCATTGCATACCAGGTAGTCAATATGGCCGTCAGAAGAAGGTATTCGTACAGTCTCGATCCAGTCGGGGCGGTGTGCTGGGGCCCTTTTCTGGTAGAAGCTCTCCCCTGAAGGACCGTCGGGATAACGGGTCAAAACCAGTGGTTTATTCTTGATGTAACGAAGCAGCCCCTTCCGGACCAGATAGTAATAAGCCAGGATCTGCCCTTTGCTGAGAGGAGGATCATCCCACAGCATCTTATTCAGATTGGATACCCCCACCCGGCGTCCGTCGATATCCAGATAGGTCGAGCCATCAGCTGCAGTAATAAGGGGCAGCCTGTCAGTAAGATTTTCAGGACTGCTGCGCAGCTCAGTTTCAGTGCCGCTATCGGTGAATTCACCCCGTGCACAGTTTTTCGGAAGCGTTTCCCATCGACATAAATCTACAGATGTCTCGATGAACCGCAAAAATTCAGGATGTCGCAGGCTTCCACCCGGTGTGATTTGAATGTAGGCAACTTCACAGGTCAGAACAGGCTTCATCCAGGTATCGACAGTCTTTTTATCAATGTTGGAAAAGGGTGCACATTCTGATTTCAGGGATTCCAGATTGGTACCCATATATTCTCGAACCTTTTTCTGCTGCGGCAGATGAACGGTTCCAAGATAACAAAGATCTTCGCATCCATCCCGGGTGACTCCAACCAGTATCTCATCCCCCCCATGAGTAATACCGCCCACTACCATCCTGCCTTTAGCCATGGCCTTGATCTTGCTCCAGGCAGAACTGCGACCGTGGATGTACTTACTGTCGTGCTGTTTTGCCACTACGCCCTCGAGCCCACTGACATCAGCCTCGGTAAAAAGACTGCTACCGTACGAACCTTCTACACAGGGAGAAAACTGCACCCGGCCACCCCATCTCATCAGATCCTTGAGTAATTGCCTTCTACGAACAAGGGGCTTCTGCCTTAAATCTTCATCATCGACAGATAGACAGTCGAAAAAAACCACAGTAGCGGGAATGGTACGGCTGAAGTGTTCGGCAGAGCTGGGACTACTTCTTACCCTGCGCATAAGCTGGTAGAAACTATGGGTTCCATCATCTTTGAGGACGATAAGTTCACCATCCAGTACGGCAGAAGCCCCTTCGAATCTGTCAGAAAGAGAGGTGAATTCCGGAAACAGCGGTGCCAGATCATTGGCATTCCTGGTGTAAAGAGAAACACTCTCCCCACCGATATCTGCCAGTATTCTGACCCCATCGTATTTAAATTCATATATTAGCTCATCATCATCAACTGGAATTTCGCACCGCTGAGCCAACATGGGCGGCAGCAGGGAAAGTATCTGTTCTTCAGAACACATTTTGCGCTCTCCTTCCTGGCCAGTCTGACCAGCAGAACACACTCTGCCTTTTTATAATCTTCCGGGTATTTCACCTCGCAATACCCACAGAAGATATTGTCAAAAAGAAAGCAAATCTTGGGGGACAATTTCTGACGGTGCGACGAAGAAGATAGCAGCAGATTTTTCGCGATGATCAATATAACTGGTAACCAATACTCAGCTAATTAGAGGGTAAAATAAAGTAATAACAACTCATAGATCTGAGGGCAGGATGGACCAGCGAAAAATGGAGAATCAGTATGCTACCAGGAAGGCAAATCAGTTAAAGCAGGCTGTCTGATTGCTGGCAAAATACAAAAGCCCCTGTCTTCGGACAGGAGCCTCGTGGTGGGCGGTGCTGGACTCGAACCAGCGACCTCATGCATGTCAAGCATGCGCTCTAGCCACCTGAGCTAACCGCCCTTTCTTTTGCTGAGGCGACGGGCGGATTCGAACCGCCGAATAAGGGTTTTGCAGACCCCCGCCTTACCACTTGGCTACGCCGCCACCAATCACAAAATTGAGCGGGAAACGGGATTCGAACCCGCGACCCTCTGCATGGCAAGCAGATGCTCTACCACTGAGCTATTCCCGCACATGTGCCGCAGGGCAGATTTGAACTGCCGACACGGGGATTTTCAATCCCCTGCTCTACCGACTGAGCTACCGCGGCACACAAACTTTGTGGGCGAGACTGGGATTGAACCAGTGACCCCCTGCTTGTAAGGCAGGTGCTCG
>CAZRFK010000050.1:10878-14646 GCA_964599275.1 uncultured Clostridia bacterium | reverse complement strand
AGGATAGAAGTACAGGGGATGGCAATTAAAAAGTACAGAGGTGGGCAAATAGGCAGAAAAAGAAGGAGCCACCTCGCGGCCGACCGGGAAAAAGGTACTGGACCGATTCTCTCACCTGGGAATTGTCAGGGATGAGCACGGCAATCGGGATTTTCCCACCAACCTCAAGGTGCCGCGAAAGGTGATGCGGCTTATGGGGGTGAAACCGGAGGTCTACCTGAGAGGGCCGCCTGACTGACCATTACCTGAAACTGGATATCGCATAATTGATTCTGGGATTAGCCCGCACTGCTGAAAACGGACCTGTAGGTTCTCACGGTTTCAATGTCTACAACGTGAACATCCTGATGGACAAAACCTGACAGACAGGCAGAGGCTGACTGCGGTGTTGTTATGCAGTACGCAGAAACCTATTCCCTTATTATAGAAGTCTTCTAGACTCCTCCAGAACGGGTTGCTATTGTCCTCAATGAAGCAAAGATTCTCTATATCATAATCTAGTAAGCCTTCAGTCAGTTTCAACAGTTCAAATTCATCCAGGTTCACAGCCCTGTGGCATTCACTGTTTGCATGGTTATCCAGTTGATAAAGATGCTGAGTACAGGTCTGGAGGTCTCTGTCGGCAAATATTTCTGCAATGGATTCTTCCCATTTTGGATGATTGCCAAAGCATTCGAACCATTTCAGACCCTTAAGGTTTGCTTCTTTCAAAATCGTGTGAGCTATGAAGTTGAAAATTTCCTTGTCAAATGATGAGTTGTTGTGATCACAAAAGAAGCAAAACCCATCCATATTATCCAACCATATAAGTCCCGACCTGGGAGAGTGTGCGTTATCAACAAATAGCCTTCCCGGGTTGTTTCCCGCCACGATTACTTTCGCCTCAAGGTGCCCTTATTCATTCAGAATAGCTCGACAACGTTTATACTGGTCCTTTTGAAGTTCGTAAATCATGGCGGGGTCTCCATTTCTGTTTTCTACTTATTGATGTTCCTCTTTCTCAGAACTTACTGACTGCTGCAGCGGGCCATCTAGATCGTCAGCTAAAGCTTTGCTTTCCCACCAGCCCAGTGGAGGGTCGCACACCACTTCTAAAGTGCAGCCAACCAGGTCCTCTGTGTCCATATAAGCCCAGCCGTAACGAGTATCCTCGCGCCGGTTTATCTGAAGAGGTTCAATTCCTTCTTGCTGCCATCTCTGCAGTTCCCCATCCAGCTGGTCTGGTGATTTAAAACCAATATGATGAATGCCCTCTCCGTATTCGTCCAGAAATTCACTGTAGTGGCTGTGCCCCTGAACCGGTTCTACCAGTTCTAGGACAATTGGACCTGCCTGGGCATACGCAAATTTTAAGGTGTATGAAGTTGGTTCGCCCCGTACAGATGCCCTCTCTTCCGGTGTTTCAACCATTCTTACGGTGAAAGGTCCGATGCCCATCTCAGCAAATTTTGTGGCGGTGTCTTCTGCATCGCGAACAACTATACATACGTGGTGAATCTCATTCAACTGCACACCCCTGGGAGGGATTATTTTTGTTTCGCCAGGTTTCATTTTTCTCATCCTTTCTGTGAACTGCTGTTTCTACTGGTGATTTATATGATTATGCACCTATCAGGGATAACTACCAGGCAACCATATAATGATCGAGCTCTCATTGGATTATTTGACATCAGACTGGAGATTTCCTGCTGCAGATGCTGGCTGCAGGCGATGTTTTCCCTGATTGCCAAGAGTCTTTTGTTGGGAGCAGAAACTCCTTCTGGCAGCGACTTCGTATTCTGTAACCTTCTGGTTGTTGATTACATAATGTGATGAGGAGTGTGATTTAACTCCAGGGTTTGGAGGGAGTACGTTGTTGAGAAAAATGATAAAAGCCGAAGAAACACATATCGCCCTAATTGGTTTGGGTTATGTTGGGCTTCCACTGGCCTTATTATGCTCAGAATCTGGTTTTCAGGTTACCGGGATAGATTCAGACGAGGGAAAAATAGAAAGATTAAAATCCGGTAGATCTTATACCAACAATGTTTCCGATCAGAGACTCGGCTTCGCTTTGGAACAGGAAAAATTCCGCCCATGCAGTGAGTATTTTGACGCCTGTTCTGCTGATGTCATTGTACTGTGTGTCCCAACCCCTCTGACGTCGGATGGTGAGCCAGATTACTCTCATATCTTCAATGCCGTCGAGCAGCTGCTGCAGTATTCTCTGTCAGAGAAACTCATTATTCTTGAAAGTACGGTAAATCCCCAGTTCACCAGGCAAACTCTGCTGCCGTTCCTGCAGCAAACCGGGTTGGAAGTTGGAGGGGATTTCTTTCTGGGGTTTTCGCCAGAGCGTGTGGATCCAGCCAGCCCTCAGATGACTCTGAGGAATATCACCAAGATTGTTTCCGGGGTTACGGAAAAGTGTCTCACCCTGACAGAAGCTTTTTACCGCAGACTGGGAGTGAAAACTAAGTCTGTCAGTTCTCCTGAAGTTGCTGAGGCGGCCAAGATACTCGAAAATACCCACAGGGACGTCAATATTGCCCTGGTAAATGAGATGGCTCAAATATTTTCTGAAGCTGGTATAGATATCAGAGAGGTAATAGAAGCTGCTGGCACAAAAGAGTACGGGTTTACACCCTTTTATCCTGGTCATGGAGTGGGGGGACACTGCATTCCTGTTGACAGCGTTTTTTACACACAATGGGCAAGAAAGCAGGGGGATCCAGCCTGCCTTGCGGAGAGTGCGCGAAACATCAACGAATCAATGCCTGAATTTGCCGAAAGAAAACTGTTGGATGTGCTCACAGAATATAATCTGAATGGTCCTCAAAGAAAAAGAGTGTTCTTTCTGGGGGTGACTTATAAGGAGGATGTCAATGACCTGCGGGGTTCGCCAACAGTCAAGTTGATTAACAGGCTGATCGAACGGTACAATTTCGAAATCACCTTTCATGATCCTTTTGTAAATGTCATTCGGGCAGATGGTGTAAACATTCGGGGCCAAAAACTCTGTGCAGAAACGCTCCAACAGAAGGACTGTGTTGTTTTTGCGGTGGCTCACAGCTTGTATGACCGAGAGTGGCTGAAAGACAACAGCTCCCTGATTATTGATATGACCGGCAAAATCAGCAGGGAGGATGCTGAACACGTGAGGGATATTTTCAACTGACTATTCTTTGTTCGCGGGATACAGAAGGACAAAGGATTGCCATTGAGAAATGCAGTGTGGCGACAGGATGTTCACCTGTAGTATCGACTTCATTTCAAAGAAATTGTTCGGAGGCAATAATGATCTACTTCATCACCGAAGCTGTCAGTGGAGAAAAATATTTCGGAATGTATCAACAGGCGGTTCGTACACAGCTGATGGTGGAGGGTGTGAATTTCAAGGAAATTTCACTTTCCCAATCCGAAGAGCATGTCCGGGCACTGATCGATATTATCCCGGATGAAAAAGACAACATCTGGCTGTTATCGTATGCTCAAAACCCTTTATCCCAGTACATCAGGGATAAGGCAACAGGGAAGCTGTTTGGTCACGTCCACGGAATTTACGCATCTTTATTTGAGCCAGCACGCCTGCAGGGATACTATCTGGACGAACAGACAACACTTTCACTTTATGATGGTCTGTTTGTGAACTCGCAGTGGGCACGTCAGCTGATTATCAACAAGTATCCGGAATTGAAACATACAGTGATAGTCAGCGGATTTCCCTTTGACGGAACCACGCTTTCTGCTTACAAGACCACTGACAAAAGAGAGAACATGGTGGTTTTC
>CAZRFK010000050.1:0-10778 GCA_964599275.1 uncultured Clostridia bacterium | reverse complement strand
GGTTTTCTCTTGATAAACTTCATATCCTTCAGGTGCACCTTGCAGATATTTTAGTTGGGTTAGGTTATCATCCAGTTCAACTCATGGGGGAGAGGGAGTTCGACCGGTGCATGCAGCAGAGGCACCGCCGTGTATTAATAAGGGAAGCCAGAAAAAGAGGGATGCAGTTCATCGTAAACTCCTCAAAGGAAGAATATTATAAGCGGCTTGCCAGGGCCACAGCGATGATAACTACTCCATTAGCAGAAACTCTATCAGTCAGCACGCTGGAGGCCGCTGCATTAAATGTGACACCCATTGTTCCTGATTTTGGGCCATTCACTGAATATGTCAGTTCCAGCAACAGATATTCTCCCTACAACATCCAAAACATTTTGGAAATATTATTTGCTGCTCCCTGTGCAGAGGTGCAGTTTGAAAGGTTTCACCCCGATACAGTGGTGAACATTTATCTGGAAGAGATGGGGCTTCTATAATGTTGTTTTTTATGGGATTTAACAGCTCAGAAGGAAACTGGACGGGGAATTTTACCGAAGCAGTGAGAAATGAACTCATACGGCGCAATATTTCTTTTTCAGAGATACCGCCTTTTGATTGGTATTCCACGGATATTCCTTTGCAGGAGATAAGAAACATTCGGAGCAATTCTCAGGATGCCTGGTTTTTATCCTGGGCGCAGAGCCCAATGATCGAGGAAATCAAAGATAAACCGGGCCGCAAATACGGATATGTCGTTGGACTGACAGCCATGCCCTTTGAGCCAGCGGTGTTGATTGAAGCAGCAGATGGCCTGCGGGAACGTTATCGACTGTCGCTGTACGACAAGATCTTAGTCACCTCACAGTGGTGTAAGACATGTCTGTGCCGCAGTTATCCTGAACTTGCCGACCAGGTTATTGTCACCGGATTTCCTTTTGATTTTCAGATATATGAACCTTATCGCGGAATCCAAAAAGAGGAAAAACTGGTGGTGTTCAATCAAAGATTTGCCCTTGAAAAGCTTCATGTCCTCGAACTGGAGGTTGCCAGAAGGCTGGTGGATAGAGGTTACAGGGTTCAGCACCTGAGCGGGAGCAGAGCCAGCCAACTGATCGAACAAGACAAGACCATTGGACCGCTGCTTGACATCGCTGAGGAAGTAGGTGTGGAGTTTATATTTAATCCCACCAAGGATAAATATCACAGAAGGCTCAGCTCAGCATCGGTGGTGGTAACTACTTCGCTGGCGGATATGCTGCCATCCTCAATGATCGAGGCAATTTATCTCAATGTCGTACCAGTGGCCCCAGCATCCATGTGTTTTAGTGAATTTATTCATCGCGATAACCTGTATACTCCATATGATGTGGAAGAAGTAGTTTCAATAGTTGATTCAGCTCCTGAGCGCAGACACCATGTTGACCAGTATCATCATCAAACTGTTGTAGGCCGATTTCTTGAAGAGATATTTGTTGGTTAGAGCTGGATCCATGATGCAGAAGTGCCGCACTGATGCGGTATTATTCGGAGAAACTACCGGGTGAGTGACAAACTCCTATGGCAAGTTCAGGACTCTTACACTTCCCAACAGTGATTTGAACGTACGCCACTCAACAAGTTGTTTTCAGAGTTTACCACCAGAGAAGACCAGCCGGTCGCTTGAACCTAGAATTACGGAGAGTTATCCCCATTCCGGGTTCAGACGATTATCTTGCTGTGTCGGGCGATTTTGACAACCAACGACCGTATCGTCGCAGTCTGCGGATGAAGTTTGAGGAAAGCACTCCTTGACCTGTGACATACAGATTGGTGTTCAGTCAAAAAAGATCGGGGAATCCCAGATATACGGATTCCCTGCTCCCTGTTTCAGTCCGGCAGTCTTTCTTTTTAGAAAAGGTCATTAATCTGGCATCTTGTAGATACAGCCCAGGAGGCAGCTATTAACAGGGGGCTGAAACAGAGGATTGTGGCTCGCGATCATTAACTGTACGAAGGGTACAGGGCCGAGGATCAGCTCTGCGGGAGCGCCCGACGCTCAGAAACTCACTTTGATGTGAGATATGACAATGTGTCGACAAATAGCTGGAAGGGAAACCTTTCATATTGATAGAAGTGTTTATTAACCATCGCTGAGGGCGGTTTTCTAATTAAGGTGTCATCTGCTGATGTTTTTTGGAGCAATAGACTTCCCATTGCCAACTGGAAACGTTTCACAAGTTGGTTGATAACGATTCAGTCATCATTTGAAAGTTAGAGTATTTTGTGTTCAGTACAGGTGCACTGCCTCAAAAGTAGCGAGCAGTTGCCTAATGGCTTTTTACTGGGAGGGTATTATGGAAAATCGGATTATTCTGGCACTGGACGTGGGAAGCACCACCACAAAAGCCCGGTTGTTCAGTGTGGGAAAATCAACTTCTGTACTCGCAGTGTCAGACAGTCCCACTACCGTGGAGTCGCCGGAAGAAGATGTGATGGTCGGCGTGAAAAGGGCAGTCAAGTCCGTCCAGGAGCGCACAGGCAGACGTCTTCTCGATGAAAAAGGTCAGATCTGGCGGGGACAGGGCGGTGTTGATCAGGTGGCGGCATCCTCCAGTGCCGGGGGCGGTCTTCAGATGGTGGTAACTGGAGTATGGAGAAAGATGACCGCCGAAAGCGCTCAACGGGCGGCTCTGGGAGCCGGAGCTGTGCTGCTTGATGTACATCATATAAACGATGGACGTCTGTCGTCAGAGAGAGTCAGGCAGCTGCGGACGGTGAATGCTGATATGCTGCTGATGACTGGAGGCACAGAAGGTGGACAGATCAGTCATGTGATGAAAATGGCAGAATTCGTGCGAGACGCCTCTCCTAAACCGAGATTTGGTAGCGACAAAAAACTGCCGGTCATATATGCCGGCAACAGTGAAGCCGTACCCCTTATACGTGACGTTTTGTCAGAAGCGGTAGATCTGCATCTCTGTGCGAATTTGCGGCCTGAGCCTCATGTTGAGAATCTGCAGCCGGTGCGGGAGCGTATCCACGAGATATTCATGGAGCATGTTATGGCTCATGCCCCGGGTTACTTTCAACTAATTTCTGAGGTTGATGGCTCGATTCTGCCGACACCGGGGGCATTCGGTGTTGTAATGCGCAGGTTATACGGGATGATGGAATCTGATGTTCTGGGAGTTGACCTAGGTGGAGCTACTACGGATATTTTCTCCATCATTGGGGGTGAGCTGTACCGTACTGTGAGTGCCAATCTGGGTATGAGCTACAGCATCAGCAACGTACTGGCGAACTCGACTACAGAGAACATACGCCGCTGGCTTCCCTTTAACATCAGCGGTGAGCGTCTGCGGGAATGGACGCTCAACAAGATGATACGACCGACCACGCTGCCGCAGACTGAAGGTGATTTGATGATGGAACACTCTATGGCGCGAGAGGCCATGAGACTGGCACTGCAGCATCACCACCAGCTGGTGGTGGGCCTGAGGGGAGCAAACCTTGCTGAAAAAGATTCGACTGGTTCAACTTCAGGACAACTCCTAGAGAAATCTGGAATTGAAGCTATAATTGGAAGTGGTGGAGTCCTTTCACACGCAGCCGATCCCCGGCAGGCCATGGGAATGATCGTTGATGCATTTGAGCCGGAGGGCCTCACGAGAATACTTGTGGACCAAGGTTTCATGATGCCCCATCTGGGAGCGATAGCCCAGACGGATGAGGAGAGTGCTCTTTCCCTCATCCAGGAAGTGTTGATGAGTATCGGATGGTGTCTGAGTCCGGTGGAGCATCACTGTCGGCCGGGGGAGACACTGGCTGAACTTCGCATATTTGATGATAACGGCTTTGAATGTACGGCCAGAATAAAGGCCGAGGAGCTCTCGCTGTTGCACCTGGGGGAAAGGGGAACATATAATCTGGAGGTGCTTCCTGAGAGGAAGACAGAAATGGGGCTTTCTGCGCAGAAAAAACAGCTGAGATTGTGGCAGGATAATGAGGTTTTGCTGCTGGACGGAAGGAACAGACCGGTGCATCAAAGCATGCGAAATGTCAGCGGCAGTTCAGACGTTTTTGAGATATACGGATACAAAAGAGCGGGCAAAAAAGAGAAATGGCTCAGCGGAGAAGCAGGTGATCATGGTGAATAAAGTCACCCAACACCACTGGCGACTCCAAAAAAATATTATTTTGAGACGTGAGCGAACAGCCTCTCTGCCAGGTAAGGTCCTGGCAGAGCAAGGGCAGCGGGTAGAAGCAGCCCAGGAACTGGCCCGGGTCGAAAAGTTGTTCAGTGCACCCGTTGTTTTCGATGCCGCCAGAAGAGTTGAGGCGGCCGACCCCTCTGAACTTGAGCCTGAAGACTGGTGTGTTCAGGAGGGGGATCGGGTCAAGATGGGCGAACCTCTGGTTGAAGTGACGCATTCAGTTTTGGGTTTATTTAGAAGCGTTTTGCAGGCGAAATCTCCCACTGAGGGTGTTATTGAGACCATTTATCCGGAGCTGGGTATGGTTCTGATCAGGGAAGATAAAGAGACGGAAAAATCTTCAGTTACCATTCCGGTTTCCGAACCCTTGCAGTGCAGTCCGGATGCAATTAGAGAGCATCTGAGAGTCAACAAAGGCGATGCAGTGCGTCAGGGAGAAATAATCGCGGTGGCCCATCAGGATATTCGTAATTCCGTAATGGCTCCATTTGATGGAGAAATTCTCAACATTGATGCCAGTGATGGGACAGTGCTGCTTCAGCGCTCCCAGACTGAGATTTCTGTTCGGGCATTCCTTCCCGGCACAGTCTGCAGAGTTATTCCCCAACTGGGGGCAGTAATTGAATCTCATGTCACACGGGTTAGTGGAGTGTTTGGAATGGGCGGCGAACATAGTGGAACTGTACGAGTACTCAGTGAAGACAGCACATCAGTTCTGCAAAAAGAAACCCTGGATGATTCCATGCAGAATGATGTGCTGGTTACTCGCGGTGCGGTAACGGCAGATGCTGTGCTTACCGCCGGGCAGCTGGGTGTGGCTGGTATAATTGCCGGCTGCATGCGGGGCGATTGTGTGTATGACCTGACCGGGCAGAGGATGGAGCTGGGTCTGACTGGCTCCGAACCACTCAGCCTGGCAGTCATAATTACTGAGGGATTTAGTGAAAACTTATCCATGAATGACACGCTGTTTGAAGTTTTCTCAGAATACGCAGGACGCACCGCCTATTTGAATGGGACCACACAGATAAGAGCAGGGGTGGTTCGGCCAGAAATACTTCTACCTGCAGATGAACAGCAGGGGCCTGGAGAATGGTCTCAGTCTGAGGATGATATTTCTGAAGGAGATCAGGTGCTGATTCTGCGCGGTCCTCACTTTATGCGAACGGGGACAGTTTCCAAACTGATGAACGAAGGAGTAGAGATGGACTCGGGACTGACAGGTCCTGCGGCCAGGGTGGTTCTGCAAGGATCTCGAGAAGTCCTGGTCATGCAGGCAAACCTGGAACGACAGGTCTGATTGCCTGTGCTGTTTAGTAAATAGTAAATACCGTCTTGCAGATTATGTTAAAATGGCCAAAAGAGGTAGGTGTGATGTATAAATGGACAATAACGAACCACAGGACAGCAAATCTGGGGCCAGGCCTTTCGTCAAATGGGCTGGCGGAAAGCGGCAGATAATTTCCGAGCTGCTATCGCATATCCCGGACAGCTTTGACAGGTATTTTGAACCTTTCGTTGGGGGCGGCGCATTATTTTTCGAACTATCTCACTACCCGAGCATCCTTGTTGATACCAGCTACGACCTCATCAATGCGTATAAAATGGTAAAAGACAGCGTTGAGGAACTGATTGGATTACTGAAAGAACACGAGAAAAAGCACTGTGAAGAGCACTTTTACCGGGTCAGAGGATTGTCCACATCCAAAACAGAAGAACTGGACTTGAGTGATGAGGAACTCTGGTGTCCAGCACAACTGTCCCCGGTAGAAAGAGCTGCCAGGTTCATTTATATGAACAGGACATGTTACAATGGTCTGTACCGGCTGAATTCGGACGGTCAGTTTAATGTGCCGTACGGCAAATACAAGGCCCCCCTGATCTGCGATGAGAATAATCTGCGTGCTGCCAGCAGAGCACTGTCCAGAGCTGCCATTTATCAGGACGATTTCACCTCAGTTGAAAACGAGTTTGACATAGGACCTGGCGACTTCATTTATTTTGACCCTCCTTATGTTCCTCTCTCTGATACGAGCAACTTCACTTCCTACACCAAAGAAGGCTTTAGCGGCGGAGATCAGAAACGGCTCGCTGATATGTTCAGAAGGATAGACAACAACGGCGGCCTCTGCCTTCTGAGCAATTCGGATACTGAGCCGGTGCGCAGCTTTTATGAGGAATTCAATTTTGCTGTGGTCAAAGCCAGAAGAGCCATAAATTCGCGGGCTGATGACCGCGGTGAAGTTGATGAGTTAATTGTGAAAAACTACTGACTCACATAGTCTGCAGTCAATGGGTAAACGTGAGTTGTCATTCCCCTGGTCTTTGATTTTTATTGGGGAGTAATGGTTCCTGGGAAGGTAACACTACTTGACAACTGGGTCTTGTGGAAATAAAATCATACCGGGTGGGGGTATGAGGTGAGTCGCTGAATTGAGGAGGGTCAAATGTGGTAAATGCCAAAGCAGAGAACAAAAAAATTCAGTTTTCGGTTGATGGAATGACCTGCGCTGCCTGCGCTAACAAGGTGGAGCAGGCGCTTTCACAAATGGAAGGTGTAACAAAGGCTTCTGTGGTAATCACCAACGATAAGGCCTCGGTTACCTACGATCCAGAACAGGTCAGTGTTGATGATATGGCTGAATCTGTGATCAGAGCTGGCTACGAGGTGGAAACTAAAACCGAGGAACTCTCCGTTGCTGACATGACCTGTGCGGCCTGCGCCAATAAGGTGGAACGAGCTCTATCTAATTACAGGGGAGTTGTGGAGGCCAACGTCAACCTGGCGACAGAAACTGCCCGGGTGCAGTTTATTCCCAGTGCAGTTGATGAGGGTGAACTTGTTGAACAGGTCGAAAAGGCAGGGTACACAGTTGTAAGTGCTGAAGAAGAAGAGACTGAAGACGAAGAAATTGAGAAGATGCACATCGCTCGTAGGAAAGTCATGTGGGCTTTTATCCTTACTATACCGGTCTGGGTGTTGATGCTGGGCGGTATGGTGGGATTTCGCCTTCCTGTAAGCCGCCCGGTACAGATAGCAATCGAGGCTTCACTGGCATTTCCTGTGGTTTTTGTGCTCGGTAGGAAAACTCTCAGCTCAGCTTTCCGGGCTGTGCGGCACGGTGGAGCAAATATGGATGTTCTGATCGCCCTGGGGACTTTTGCAGCATTTGGATACGGAGTATCGGCATTGTTTTTTGACGTGCATACCTTTTTCGGCCTGGCCGCAGGAATCATGTCATTTCACCTCCTGGGACGGTATCTGGAAGCCCGCGCCCGCGGCAAGGCCTCTCAGGCTATAAAGAAGCTGCTGGAACTGGGGGCAGATACTGCCAGAGTTGTGGTGGATGGTGAGGAAAAAGAGGTGGCACTTGAAGAAGTTCAGATCGGTGACGTGATGATTGTGCGTCCCGGTGAGAAAATTCCCACCGACGGCGAGGTCGTTGAAGGCAGCAGCACGGTAGATGAATCGATGGCTACCGGAGAACCCATTCCTAATGAAAAAAACACCGGTGACGAGGTGATTGGGGCTACCATCAACAAACAGGGGGTATTGAAAGTAAAAGCCACCCGGGTGGGCAAGGACACCTTCCTTTCCCAGGTGATTCGCATGGTGGAGGAGGCGCAGGCCTCCAAAGTTCCGATACAGGAATTTGCTGACCGCATCACTGGATATTTCGTGCCAGTGGTGATAGTGCTTTCCCTGCTCACTTTTGCAGTGTGGATCATTCTCGGTGGAACAGCAGCTGTTACCACTGCAGTCTTTGCCAGCATCGCTGTGCTGGTCATAGCCTGTCCCTGTGCGCTGGGTCTGGCCACTCCAACCGCTCTCATGGTCGGTATCGGCAAGGGAGCTGAAAACGGCGTGTTGATAAGGGATGGTGCTGCCGTGCAGACCATGAAAGAAATTTCAACAATTGTGCTGGACAAAACTGGCACCATCACCAGGGGCGAGCCTCAGGTGACGGACGTTATACCAATGGGTGATTTGAACGAGGAACAGCTGATTTCTTATGCAGCAAGTGCGGAATCTGCTTCTGAACATCCACTTGGCGAAGCCATAGTTGCCGAGGCCAAATCAGAGAATGTAGAGTTGTCAAATATTGAAGATTTTCAGGCCATTCCAGGTCACGGTATTGAAGGTCGTCTGGATGGCCGAGAGATTCTGATCGGCAACAAGAAGCTGCTTCGCGATCGGGATGTAAGGATAGATCACGTGAGTGATACGCTGACCGGTCTGGAAAAGGAAGCCAAAACGGCCATGTTGGTGGCTTATGATCAAGAACTCATTGGTATTATAGCGGTTGCCGATACTCTGAAAGACGATTCAAAACAGGCCATTACAGATTTGAAAGAAATGGGCTTAACCCCGGTGATGCTCACTGGCGACAATGAAAGAACAGCCAGGGCAATAGCTGAAAAAGTCGGCATCGAACGAGTGAGAGCCGAGGTTTTGCCTGACGAAAAAACTGAAGAAATCAAAAAGATTCAAGAGACTGGCGAAATGGTGGCCATGGTTGGAGACGGTATCAATGATGCCCCTGCCCTGAAGCAGGCACACGTGGGTATTGCCATTGGAACAGGGACTGATATCGCCATCGAGGCCGCGGATATAACTCTGGTCCGCGGCAATCTCAGTGCAGTGGTGGCTGGGGTCCGGTTGAGTCAGGCTACATTCAGGACGATCCGTCAGAATCTGTTCTGGGCGTATATTTACAACACCATCGCCATTCCCGTTGCCGCCATGGGATTTTTGAATCCAGTTATAGCCATGATAGCCATGACCATCAGTTCCATTACTGTGGTCCTTAATTCGACGCGTTTGCGGAAAGTTCAACTGACAGAGTCCGTTTGAAAAGATTGACCACAACTGATGGTTTGCAGAGGTGGTGGACTGCTGTTTTTCATCCAGGGAAACAGCGAGTCCATCATCTTTTGCTTTACCAGGGAGAAGAGATTATGAAAGGGGGAGTCTAGTTTTCAAGTTCCAACTGTTTTAGTCTGAAAACCTCCTCGATGGTCCCTCCGCCCAGACATACCTGATCGTTATAAAAAACCACGAATTGACCGGGTGTTACAGCTCTCATCGGTTTCTCAAAGATGACCTCACAGCGGTCGCCATCGAGCATTTGCACAGTGACTGGTTTGTCAGGCTGCCGGTAACGGACCCTGGCTGTACAGTCAAAAGTCTCAGCAGGCGGGCTTTTGTCAATCCAATTAAGACCTGAAGCGGACAGGCCCTCTGAATATAGATAAGGGTTGTCAGAACTTTCTGCCACTATGAGTGCATTGTTTTTGAGGTCTTTTCCCACAACAAACCAAGGTCCCCCGGGGCCCCCTATTCCCAATCCCCTGCGCTGCCCGATAGTGCGATACATCAGTCCATCGTGTTTGCCCTTCTTCTCGCCCGAAACTGTTCGTATGTCGCCTGGCTGAGCGGGGAGATATTCAATTAGGAATTCCTTGAAATCCCGTTCACCTATGAAACATATACCGGTGCTGTCGGCTTTGTCTGCTGTTGGCAGGTGAGCATCGTGGGCAATCTCCCGGACCTGGTCTTTATCAAGGTGACCTATGGGGAACAGTGACTGGGCTATCTGCTTCTGTGACAGCTGGTTCAGAAAATAAGTCTGGTCCTTGTTCTCATCGACCCCTCGCAGCAGCCGGTGGCGTCCTTGTTCTATATCTATCTGTGCATAATGCCCGGTGGCCATAAAGTCTGCTCCCAGATCCAGGGCATAATCCAGAAACGCCTTGAATTTGATCTCCCTGTTGCATAAAACGTCAGGATTTGGTGTTCTCCCATTTTTATATTCGTCAAGGAAGTAAGTGAATACCCGATCCCAGTACTCCTGCTCGAAATTGACCGAGTAGTAGGGAATTCCGATATGATTGCATACCTCAACGACATCTTCATAATCCTCAGTCGCCGGGCAAATTTCATCCTCATCACTGTCATCCCAATTTTTCATGAACAGGCCGATCACCTCAAAGCCCAAATCTTTTAACATAAGGGCGGCAACTGATGAATCGACCCCTCCCGACATGCCCACTACAACCCGGGTCTTTTCCGGGGACTTGCAAAATCTCTCCCGGTTCAACTGTGGTAATATATTTTTATCAATCATCTTATTTCCCCTCCCTGAGACGGCGGATAATCCCTGCGGTTGTAAGGGCGGCTTTTTCCACCTGTCGGGCAGTGTTGCTCCTGCCAAAGCTGAATCTGACTGCCGATGAAGCCCGCTTTGCTCCGTGCATTGCTGTCACTACATGTGAAGGCTGAACAGTTCCGGCTGTACAGGCGGAGCCTGTGGATACTGCTATTCCTTGCAGATCCAGATTTTTCACCAGAACATCGGCCTTTATGTCCGGGAAACTGATATTCAGAATGTGCGGAAGATAGTGTTGCAAATGTCCATTCACTGCATGGGATACTCCCTGTTCATCCAGTACGTCCAGCATGAGCTGGCGGAATTTTTCGTAATTCCGGCGCCTTTCGGTCATCGATTCACAGACCATCTTTACTGCCAGGGCGAAGCCAGCAGTCCCGGGTACGTTTTCGGTGCCCGGCCGCAGCTGTCTCTGCTGTTGTCCACCGAAAAGGAG
>CAZRFK010000049.1:0-14727 GCA_964599275.1 uncultured Clostridia bacterium | reverse complement strand
TCAGGCAGATTCGTCGATATCAAAAGCAAACTGCTTACTATAAAGCTCGGCGTAATGACCGTCTTTTTTTATCAGCTCATCATGTGTACCGCGTTCGACTATCCGGCCGCCCTCAAGAACTATTATTTGGTCTGCATTACGAATCGTAGATAGACGGTGGGCTATGATGAACGAAGTACGACCCTGCAGTAGAGTTTCCAATGCATCCTGAATCAAAAGTTCAGTATAAGCATCTACACTTGATGTGGCTTCATCCAGAATTAAGATGCGGGGGTCTCTTAACAGTGCACGGGCAAAAGATATCAGCTGGCGCTGTCCTATAGACAGGTTACCCCCCCGTTCCTCCAATTGAGTTTCATAACCATCAGGTAAATCCATTATGAATTGATGGGCATTTACTGCTTTGGCTGCTGCTTCAATCTCCTCATCCGACGCACCCATATTACCGTAGGTGATATTTTCCCGTACAGTACCACGGAAAAGGAAGGTATCCTGCAGAACAATTCCCATCTGCTCCCGGAGCGAGTCGGTGGTAATATTACGCAGATCATAACCATCAATCTTGACACTGCCTTGCTGTGGGTCGTAAAAACGACAAAGCAGGTTAATCATTGTGGTCTTACCAGCGCCGGTGTGCCCTACAAAGGCAATGCGATGTCCTGGCTGAACCTCCAGATTGATATCTTCGAGGACAGGTTCATCTTCCTCATAAGCAAAACTAATACCATCGTAGTGGACGTGTCCCTCGATTGTCGGCAGCTGCACAGCGTCTGGTTTGTCAACAATTTCAGGTTCAGTATCCATAACTCCAAATATTTTTTCACATGAGGCCATAGCTGACTGCATTTCCCCATAAATATTGGCCAGCTCACGCAGGGGCATGTTAAATCTTTGCACGTAAGCCAAAAATGCAACCAGGGTACCTGGACCTAATGTGGTATCCTGAACCCCACTGATAGTTTCATTCATTATGATACTCCCACCATAATAAAGAACAATAGCTACACCGAGAGAGCCTACCACCATGATACTCGGATGGAAAATGGACTTAAGTTTTTCTGCTTCTACGGTGGCCTCAAAATTGTTGTAATTGTCCTCATCAAAATCTTCGAAATTTTCTTCTTCCCTGGTGAAAGATTTGGTCACTCTGATACCGTTAATACTTTCAGCAAGGTTGGCGTTGATCTGTGCAACCCTTCGACGAACCTGTCTGTGCGCACGGAGTATCTTGGGTCGATAAACGAATGTTACTGCCGCCAAAAATGGGATGGAGATGAAGGTAGCTATCGCAAGACGAGCGTTCATGGATACCATAATGGTAACAATGATCCCTATTCTGGCAACATCGCTTATCACACGCAGCAGTCCCTGCGCCAGAAGGTCATTTAGAGTCTGAACATCATTGGTAACCCGCGACATGATTTTGCCGTCAGGGCGTTCATCAAACCATTTCAGGCTTAACGTCTGAATATGTTCGTAAAGATCCTGTCGTAGATCATAGATCGCATTTTGCCCGGCCCAGCTCATGGCATAGGTTTCAACGTATCCGGATAGCCAGGCAATCATTAATGCTCCGGCGAAAACTATGGAGTAAATATCGAGTCCACTCAAACGGTCTGCCATGTCCAGCTCAGCGGCTGGACCGGTGGAATCGATAAACCGGTCAATGGCCTCTCCCAGGATGTACGGGCCAGCTTGAGCAGCCAATGTAGACACCACCAGGGCAGCTGCCGCCAGGATAATCCACCACTTATATGGAGCCAGGTAGGAGATCAGCCGGAAAAATATCTCTGTATCAAAGGCGTTTATTTGCTGTTCATCATCTTCCGGAACATGAAAATGGCTCACTGTTGCACCCCTCCACTCTGCACGCTGTTCTGGGCTCGCAGGCGTGCACGTTCGAAGATATCCTCAGACAGCTCATCCTGTCCTTTAGACTGCAGGTCATATATTTCTCGGTAAATGCCGGGGATGTCCAGTAGTTCTTTATGGCTGCCCCGCTGCACTACTTCGCCTCTTTCCAATACGATAATCTCGTCAGCTCCCCGCACAGAGGAAAGCTTCTGGGTAATAACAAAGCTGGTCCGACCCTCCATAAGATTATCCAAGGCGTCCTGAATGAGTTTTTCAGTTTCTGCATCAACACTGGATGTAGAATCATCCAGAATTAAAATCGGAGGATTTAAAAGAAGGGCTCTGGCGATAGCTACTCTCTGTCTCTGGCCACCAGACAGTCCTACTCCCCTTTCCCCCACAACTGTATCATAACCTTCCGGCAGGGTATCGATATAATCATGTATTTGAGCTGCTTTGGCAGCTGCTTTTATTTCCTCCAGGGAAGCATCAGGCCTGCCGTAAGCGATGTTTTCTCTAATGGGGGCAGAAAACAGGAATGTTTCCTGCATAACCATTCCTATCTTGCTGCGAACTGATTCTAATTTCAAATCCTTCAAGTCATGGCCATCAATGGTTACTGTGCCTCTATCAGGATCATAAAAGCGCGGTATCAGGTTTACAAGCGTGCTTTTTCCTGAACCGGTAGCACCGAGTAAAGCTATTCTCTCCCCGTGATTGGCCTCGAGATCTATCCCTTTCAGCACCCATTCTTCTGTGTCAGGATAGCGGAACCACACATCTGAGATTTTCACGTTTCCTTTAACATCGGACAATTCAACAGCATCCTCTTTTTCTTTGATGTCTGATTTCTTGTCCAGTATGTTGAAGACACGCTGTCCTGCAGCAATAGCCAGCTCACCCAAATTGATAAGCCATCCCATCATACGCAGAGGACCCAGCAAGCGCCTCACATACTGGTTGTATGCCACCAACCACCCCAGCGTCATTACGCCAGCAATAACCTGTCTTCCCCCATACCACAGGATAAGAGCGGTACCCATCTGGGTGGTCATCCGCATAAGGGGGAAAAAGAAAGCCCGGGCCCGAACAGTAGATATGTTCTGCTCCAGGTAGTCCCAATTGACGTCATTAAATTTTTCAATTTCATGATCTTCCCGAGCAAAAGATCGAACCACACGTACTCCGGCGATGTTTTCCTGCAAAACTGCAGTCATTTCAGCCAATTTCCTCTGCAGTTTTCTATACATGGGACGAATCCGCCGTGAAAATATCCTTATGATGATTAAAAAAGGTGGTAAAGTAAACAAAACCAAAAGCGTTAATCGCACATTAATAAAAAACAAAACTACCATTGTGCCGAAAAACATCAGCACACTTCGAAGTATATTGACTACTCCAAAGCCCAAAAATCTCCGCATAAGATTGACATCCTGGGTAACCCTGGACATCAGCTCACCCGTCTGGGCTGTATCGTAAAAACTAAATGGGAGATTGTGAAGGTGCTCATATAATTGGTTACGCAAGTCATAGATCACCCTCTGTCCCAAATATGCACAATAAAATCTTCGTCCACCAACAAATAGTGCATGTAACGCTGTAGCCCCTATGACACCGAGAGCGGCTGGCAACAGCAAGTACCACTGCTGTTCTATGATAGCGATGTCAATGACGTACCTGGTGATCCACGGGACCACAAAACTCATTCCCACCATACCTAACATGGATATTAGGGCGAAGGCTACCAGCTTTGGATACTTGAGCAGGTAGCGAAGCAAGCGCCAGATTGTTTTCATAACCTTTTCCACACTCCTATGATTTCGGAATGTATTGTATACTTATCTTTCGTAATTCGAACTAAGTATACCTATGAACCAATTTTCCGTCAATGGTTTGAGCCGACTTATTTATCGACTGTCATAATACACTCTCATCTGTCTGATGTGCAGGTTTTTGCAGATTCCACACAACAATTGGATAAACCGGCCAAAACATATTATTATAAAGGTACTGCGTATCTTTATAATCGATGTGATGTTTTGAGCAGGAATCCAATTGGCACTGATATCGGATGTCAATCAGACTTTTGTGTCTGTTTATCATGTTCAGTCATGAGCAGTGTGAGGGAATGGTTTTCCCATTATTGCAGAGGAGTGAATTTAATGATTCGAACGATTGCAGGATTTGCCACTATTGGCGTAGCCATTTTTCTTATGTTGGCGCCAAACCTTTTTCAATTGGATAGTAACTGGCCCTTTTTGTTGGGGTTATGGGTAGGTGTGTTGGGCCTGGCATTGATCAACTCGAGAGCCCGAAGAGAGGAATATAAAAGAAAGAAACAGATAAGAGAACAACTCAAGAAGGAGATGGAAGAAGAACAAGAGTCACAGGATGAAAAGGATGAAAATAATGAGAATGATGACGAACAGGAAACCGAGCACCAGAACTGACCAGTAGAAAAATTTGTCACCCGCGAAGAATTGGGGAGGCTGCAAACCACCTACATCGATTCGCCTCCCTTCTTATCCTTCCACTATCTCAATATGAAACTTCATCCTTGTCCTTCTAGTCTGATGTTAAATTCATATGGTTTAGTAACGAAACCAGCAGTTGCGCTGTTTCAAAACAATCAGGGGCTGATATGTGAGGAGTTTGTCATGAAAAGAAAGCCATTACCAAATTATGCTATCGGTGCAATAATAATTTTACTGTTCGTTTGTCTTTCCTTTAATTCCATTTGGATTATGAGTTGGTATCCAACTGAATCCGAACACCAGCAAACAGTTCCAGATCCTGAACCGGACCAAGATTCAGAAGCTCAATATGGCGGTATCTGGATGGAGCATTTAGGATTCACACCGGTAACAAAAGATCCCGCCCAGGCAACTTCTGTCGAGGAGAGCCGATTGGCAGCCCTGATATACAGTAGATTGACGAGGTTGACTCCAGAAGGGACCATCGAAGGTGATCTGGCCCGGAACTGGGAAGTCAAAAATGATGGGCTGAAATATCGTTTTCATCTCCGTAGGGAAGTTACTTTCAGCAACGGACAACCACTGAATGCGGATGACGTGATTTTTTCATTTCTCCGCCTACTCTCTCCTGACACAGATTCACCACGGGCCTGGGTGTTGAAGGATGTATTGGGGGCAGAGCAATATAATAGTGGAAAAAGCAATGAAGTTGCCGGATTTCAGGCTGAAGATCCCTATACAATTACTATAACTCTGAACCGTCCGCGTTCATCGTTTCTGTCCCTTCTGGCAATGCCGGCTGCCTCCATTGTCAGCCGCCGGGTGGCAATGATCGGCCAGCAAGACACTACTGTCGAAGCACCAGGAGGAAAGACTGGATTTCAACCGATCGGTTCCGGACCTTTTGTTCTCACGGATTTTTTCGACGGCGAATACATCGAGTTGGATGCTCGAGACGATTATCATCTCGGGCGACCCTACCTGGATGGTATTCGATATGAATTGGATAAAAGCAGGCAGCAAGTGAAGGAAATGTTTGAAAAGGGAAGATTATCAGTAATCAATATTCCTGCCGAACTCAAGGAGAAATACGGCAGTGCGAACTTTCAGATAATGACTGCTGAAAAACCAGCCGTATACTATCTGGGTTTTAACAATCAAAACCCCCCTTTATCAGATGCTAAAGTCAGAAAAGCCATCAATTACGCCATACCTAAAGGTCAACTGTTGGAATCCGTTATTCCGGGGGGCTTCAGTCCAGCGGCCGGAGCTATTCCCCCGCAGCTGCCTGGTCACAACACAGATCTGACTGGATATCCTTACGATCAACAAAAAGCTAAACAGATTTTGAGAGAATTTGGCTATTCAAATGGACTCGAACTGCGGTTGTTGAGGGGGGGTTCCGCTCGGGCACAGCAGATAACCGACAAAATAGCAGACTATCTCTCTGAGGTTGGAATTAATGTAAATATTGCTACGCTGGAAACTAATGAGTTATTTGAGATGCTGGATACTTCAGAGGACTATGATATGTTCTATCTGTCATGGTGGGCAGATTTCCCCGACCCTGAGAGCTTCTTGTATCCCCTGTTTCATTCAGATAACCTGGGTGGCGCAGGGAACAGAACTGAATTTTCGTGCTCCGAGGTGGATGTCATTCTGGATGCAGCTAGAAAAATTGCACACCGAAGCACTGAACGGTTTCAGTTGTATCAACAAGCCGAACAGATTATCTCCAAACAAGCTCCATGGGTTCCTTTGTATTATCCAGTCCGTCATCAATCTGTACAATCCTTCGTTAAAGGTTACAGGGCAGGGGGAACCTATTTAATGACAGACATGACCGAGGTATGGTATGATGACACGCCGTAGACTATTTCATTCAGGACACTAGGCGGACCACATTACTGTGGTCCCCCGTTTTCCTTTTTCGTTTTAAATAGGGACAGCTGCTGCACCCTGCTTGGCAAAAAGGAGCGGCGGTGTAAATTGCACGGTCCAAAACTTCGCAGGGCCTCGCGATGTTTCTGAGTGCCGTACCCTTTATTACTTGCGAAATCATACTGAGGGAAAAGATGATGCCGTGCATGCATGAACCGGTCTCGAACCACTTTGGCGACAATTGATGCTGCTGCCACACAGTTCAATCGGCTATCTCCCCTTATTATACTGCGCTGAGGAAAGCCAAGCGACGGAATCTCATCTCTGCCGTCTACCATAACCATCCGTGGCGAAACCAGCAGGCGCAAAACGGCAGTCCGCATCGCCTGAAACGTCGCACTTTTTATACCTTTATCATCGATATCACTAGCAGACTGCCATCCAGTACCTATAGCAATTGCGCGGCTGCAAACCTGGCTGTACAGTTGCCTTCTTCGCTCGCAGGTAATCCTTTTACTATCATCCAATCCACCCATTATCAAACCAGGCGGCAGAATCACTGCAGCTGCAACAACTGGCCCAGCCAGTGGGCCTCGTCCGACCTCATCTACTCCAGCTACCAGCCAGTCATCGGTCATTTTACGGACAAAAGAGATATTCCGCCTCAATCTACGGCACTCCTTGAGCCACTCCATGCGCTCTCCGTCCCGAAAGTTCAGCCATCCATCAGGACACGCAGTTAACGTACGTCTCAAATCATGAATCGTTTTCCGGCCAGTGGACACCGTGCGGCTCACTCTCCAATCGGATGTGCATGGGAGGCCAAAATACCAGGATTACTTTGCCACGTATATGTTCTTCGGGGACGAACCCAAAATTTCGGCTGTCATCACTATTGCTCCGATTGTCACCA
Source organism: uncultured Clostridia bacterium (assembly GCA_964599275.1). Lineage (GTDB taxonomy): Bacteria > Bacillota > Sulfobacillia > SLMV01 > SLMV01 > PUMD01. The sequence continues at coordinate 7,605 of CAZRFK010000049.1, read as the reverse complement.
AGAACAAATACGGTGCGTGGAGGAACTTTCTTAGGGGGCATGTCACTATCATCTCCACGTGTGATGTAGTCCTCATCAACGCGTTTACCGTTAATGAAAATATTCCCATCATCCATCTGTATGATTTCACCAGAAGTAGCTGCAACTCTCTTTACGAAGTCTTTTCTCGGATCAGCAGGGCTCTGGAAAACAATTATTTCTCCAGTCTCTGGAGGGCGAAGGTGATACAAAAATTTGTTAACCAGTACCCTTTCATGATGGTTAAGGGTGTCTAACATAGAATAACCTTCAACAACAAAAGTTTCGAATAAAAATGTTCTTACGAATAATGCTATAATAAGTGCAATGATTACTACTTCTGTTATTTCTCTTAACGTGCTGCGCTCATCCTGTTGCATGAAATCCCTCTTTGCCGTTGAATATGAAAAACAAAAAGTTCCATATACTTATGAGGACCGGAAACGCACTGTGTCCAGTCCTCTAACATCTTCTTCTTGTACAGTCTTGTATTAACAGCTGCTCGACCCTACCTTCGCTCCTTGATCCTGGCTGCTTTACCCTGCCGCTTTCTCAAATAGTACAGCTTGGCCCTGCGAACCTTGCCTCGTCTTACCACTTCAATATTTTCAATTCTGGGAGAGTGAACGGGAAATGTCCGTTCGACGCCAACGCCATAGCTCACTTTTCGGACTGTGAAATGCTCATTAATCCCAGATCCCTGGCGCTTCAGGACAGTTCCTTCGAACTGCTGCTGTCGTTGACGGCCACCTTCAACAATACGTGCGGTGACTAAGACCTGATCTCCAGCGCCAAACTCGGGAATATCATCTCTCAACTGCTCCTGTTCAATCATCTTTACATAATCAACCATGTTAATCCCTCCGACCTCGTCAGTGTCATAACAAAATTACTCCACCTAATTATATTAACATATCAGATTTCTTCGTCTACTTCAGAAAGCAATTCAGGTCTGCGCTTGCGTGTCCTCTCATACGATTTTTCAGCCTGCCATTGCTGTACAGCCTGATGATCTCCTGAGAGCAACGTTTCAGGAACATGCAATCCTTTGCAATCCCTGGGTCTAGTATACTGCGGGCCTTCCAGCCGTGATTTTGCAAACGAATCATCGGAAATTGACTCAGGATCACCAACAACACCGGGAACGAGCCGGCCAACTGCATCTACAAAAACCAGGGCTGCAAACTCTCCTCCGGAGAGCACATAATCTCCAATGGAAATTTCATGGGTGACCAGCCACTGTCTTACCCGCTCATCCAGTCCCTCATAACGGGGACATAAAACTATCAAGTGTTCCTCGCGGGCCATTTCTTCACATATATCATGTGATAAACTACGACCCTGTGGAGTCATCAACACTATTCTGGCTGGACGTCCATCTTCCCGGCATTGTTCCACTGCACGGAAAAAAGGTTCAGGTTTCATCAACATGCCGGGCCCTCCTCCGTATGGAGGCTCATCTGTAACGCGGTGACGTCCCTCGGCAAATTCCCGCAGGTCATGAATCCTGATCTCGACTAACCCCTCCTGCAGTGCCCTACCCAGAATCCCGACATTAACAGGACGTTCGACAGCTTCTGGGAAAATTGAAATAATATCAATCAACATTCAGATCCCTCAAACCTTCAGGAATTGAAACCCTGATAAACCCGTTCGACAGATCAACCTGCAGGAGCATTTCCTTTGCAGCAGGAAGCATCCATGTGGTAGATTCCGATTCAATTACCAAAACATCAACCCCACCTGTTCTCATAACATCAACAATTTCTCCTGCTTCTTCACCGGTTTTTGTGAAAACCTTACAGTTTAGCAGGTCATCAATGTAGTAGGTATTCGGAGGTAGCGGCGGTAGGTCAGTCCTGCGAACCTCAATCGTGTGCCCCCTGAATCTGTCCGCCTCTGTGCGGTCCTCAACTTCTCTGAGCCGCATCAGAAATCTGTCGCCATGAGGGCGGTAGCTGATAATCCGGGTTGGAACCACGTGTTCTCCCTGACAAAGAAAGACCGGTTCCACCTCGAAGCTCTGCTGTGGAAACGGGAGAAGTGAACGTACTACAAGCTCCCCCTTGATTCCATGCGGACGAATTATATGGGCCACCGGCATGCGATCTTCAGTCATCGTTCGCAGCGTTCTTAATATCTATAATTTCCCCATCTTCTACCACGATTACGGTGTTCATTATCTCCTGCCATGAGTCACCTGGTGATACTTCAACTCTGGATTCCACGGTACCCTGCTGAACCATTTCCCCCACCTGTAGATCTTCTGCCTGTTTGATTTGCGACTGCAGTTCCACCTTGCGTCGCTCTCTGCTGTTTTGCTCTCTTTCCAAAGACTCGCGAAGGTTCTCCATGTTTTTTGGATCACTTTTAGCCATTTCGGACATCCATCGCTTCCGTTGAAACTGAAGCTGCTCCAGCTCCGAATCAATTCTCTTGAGCTCCTGTTTAGCCTGTCGGCGGAGCTGTTCTTTAAATCCTTCCGTTACCTTGACAAGTACCCTTACCGGTCTATTGATAACCAGGGACTCCATTATGTTACCCCCCACTTACTACATCTGTGACATCATTCCAGTATTTCTACTTCAACCCTCTTGCCTTCTTTTGCTGCAGATGCTTTGGCTACTGTCCGAATAGCGCGGACAATTCGCCCTCTTTTGCCGATCACTTTGCCAATATCTCCTTGAGCCACAGCAATCTCTATGATTGAAGATCGTTCCCCTGCAACTTCTTTAACTTCGACTGCTTCTGGGTCATCAACTAGTGCCTCAGCTATTTCTTGAACCAACTCACGAACAGCCATTTAAGCCAAGTCACTCCCCTTCGGATGGTTGCGCTGCTTCCTCCGGTTGATCAGCCTGCACCAGCTCGATATCTAGTTCTTTTTCGGAAGATCCATCGGTACCGCCATCCAAAATGCCAGCTCGCCGGAATAGATCGCGTACGGTTTCTGAAGGTTTTGCCCCTTGCTGCAACCAATAATCGGCTCTTTCTACATTTACTTTTGCCTTTGTGGGCTGTTCTACTGGGTCATAAAAACCCAGTTCCTCAATAGCTCTTCCATCCCGCGGTTGACGGGAATCTGCTACTACTATTCGGTAAAACGAATCTCTTTTGCCACCTAATCTTCGCAATCTGATTCTAACTGCCACTATACATCCCTCCTGGATCACTTTTATTTTTTTGTTAGCGTGTGGGGAAATTCATATTTCTCAGCTTAGCAGCTGCTTTCCCTTGCGAACCCTGAGTAAGCTGGCGGATCATGTTCCTGGTCTGGTTGAACTGTTTTAAAAGGCGGTTAACATCCTGAACCCGGGTGCCGCTGCCGGCCGCTATGCGGCGCCTGCGGCTGCGTTTGATAATATCTGGGTTTTCCCGTTCTTCGGGGGTCATCGACTGTATGAGAGCCTCAGCCTTCACCAGTTCTTTTTCATCCAGCTCATCAGCATCAGGAGCCTTGGACGCCATACCTGGAATCATAGACATAAGCTGATCAAGGGGGCCCATATCTCGCACTTGCTGCATCTGCTGCAGGAAATCATCCAGGGTAAACTTGTCCTCCTTCAACCGCTGGTGCATCTGTCGGGCCTGTTCTTCATCAACCTGCTCCTCAGCTTTTTCGATGAGGGTCATCACATCGCCCATACCCAGAATACGGGAGGCGAGACGGTCAGGGTGGAACAATTCCAGATCATCGGGCCGTTCTCCTGTACCTACAAATTTCACCGGACAACCAGTGACATCAAGCACGGAAAGGGCAGCCCCTCCGCGTGTATCACCGTCCATTTTGGTCATTACTATACCAGTTATCTCAATGCGTTCAGAGAACTCTTCTGCGACATTGACTGCATCCTGCCCGGTCATAGCGTCAACCACCAGCAGGGCTTCATTCACATCAACGGTGGACTCGATGGTCTGAAGCTCTTCCATCATCTCCTCGTCAATATGCAGCCTGCCAGCAGTATCGAGCAGAATTGTGTCACAGCCGGAGCGACGGGCTTTTTCAACTGCCGCCTTGGCAATGTCTTCAGGCTGGGCCGATGAGGACATATCAAGCACAGGAACATCAATCTGTTCACCCAGCTGAACCAACTGGTCTCCTGCTGCGGGACGGTAGATATCTGCCGCTGCCAGAAGTGGATTACGCCCCTGTTTCTTGAAATACTTGCCCAGTTTGGCACAGGTAGTCGTTTTTCCGGAACCCTGCAGTCCAGCCATCATAATTATAGTCGGGGGTTCAGAAGAAAACGAAATACCGTGCTCACTGCCACCCATCAGGTCAGTCAGCTCTTCATGAACGATCTTCACCACCTGCTGACCCGGAGTCAAACTCTCCATGACCTCGGTACCAACAGCACGCTCACGGACATTGTCGACAAATTTTTTGGCCACCATGAAGTTTACATCGGCCTCAAGTAGGGCCAGCCTCACTTCTCTGAGTGCTTTATCAACATCTTCTTCCGTCAGCTTCCCTCGCCCAGTTAGTGTTTTCAATGCATTCTGCAGTTTTTCTCCCAGGCTTTCAAACACTATTTTTGCCCCCTTTTTCTTGCACTGCGGCAATGCTGCTGATGCGCTTTATCTGATGTATAATATCCGACAACTCATCAAGCCTGTATCGGGACCGTCTCAGTAGTGAAGTCTCTGGGGACGTAGGAGTATCCCCCGTACATTGGGACAACTCTTTCAGACAATGACTTAATTCATCAATCAGAGATAACCCTCGCTTGACCTGCCCATCAACATCCTTCATCCGGTCAACCAACTCCAGCTCATTTTCAAAGTCCTCCATGGCCCCTACCCCACGTACCAACGCATCATGAACAGCCTGGCGGGTGACTTCAAGACGATGTGCTATTTCAGCCAGCGACAGGTCCTGAATGTAGTAAAGGACTATCACCTGTTGCTGACGCTCGGTCAGAAGCATACCATAAGCATCGTAAAGTCTATTTGCTCGCACTGTTCGTTCCAACGGAGAAGACAAAACGCCACCCCCACACATGTTAAGGCCATAACCTTTACATACACACCAAAACAATTTTAGAGTAAACAGGCCCTGCAGTCAACAAAGCCATGTAAATTGGATTGAAACCGGATAGGTCTAAGCAGGGTACTAAATAAGGCCTATTTTGCGTCGTCCTTTGCATCACCAATTAAGGCAGAAGCAAATTCCTGCGGACTGAACGGTTGAAGATCCTCTAATTGCTCACCTAATCCAATGAATTTTACCCTGAGGTCCGTCTGATCCTCAATGGCTACAGTTATGCCTCCTTTGGCCGTGCCATCCAATTTGGTGAGAATAATTCCCGTCAGGGGCAGAGACTCACCAAACGTTTCAGTCTGACGCAGGGCATTCTGTCCAGTTGTAGCATCAAGAACCAATAGTGTTTCATGCGGTGCTCCATCAACCTCTCCTGCAACCACCCTTTGAATCTTGCTCAACTCGTTCATCAAGTTTTTCTGAGTATGCAGGCGTCCTGCGGTATCTATTATGGCAACATCGCAGTTTCTGGCCTGCGCTGCCTTGATTGTATCAAAAGCTACTGCAGCAGGATCTGCACCGTGTCCATGGCGTATCACATCAACGTTGACCCTCTCGCCCCAGCGCTGCAGCTGATCTGTACCGGCTGCCCTGAATGTATCAGAGGCACCCAGGATCGGAACCCGTCCCTGCTGTTTGAAACGCCAGGCCAATTTGGCAGCGCTGGTAGTTTTTCCAACGCCGTTGACGCCAACCAGAAGAACAACAGAAAAATCATCCTCCAATTGTATCTGTCTTTGTCCCGGTTCCGTCTGCAGCAGGTCCTCAATGATCTTCGATAATGCAGATAATACTTCATCGCTGCCGCGAAGGTTTTCTTCTTTGACCTTGTTACGCAGCTGATCCAGAATCCTATTACTAGTTTCAACTCCCAAGTCAGCCTGCACGAGCACTGCCTGTAGTTCGTTAAACATTTTTTCGTCAATAACTGAAAAATCAATAAAAGATTCAAATCTCTCACTTAGCTGGTCACGGGTTTTTTTCAGACCTGCCTTCATGCGACCCCATAGCCCCTTAGGTTGATCCTCCTTGGGCTGCTCGCTGCTGCGGTTGTTCATCAGCATTTACACCTCTTTCCGAAATGCGCTGCTCAGCGGGGTCTTCGTTCTGGGGGACATCTCTTAGTCGAACAGAGACCAATTGTGATGATCCATCATCGGGCATGGTGACCCCATGCAGCGCTTCTGCTGCTTCCATCGTGCGTTTCTGATGGGTGATAATTATGTACTGGGTATCCCTTTTGTTTCTGACCAGATAATCTGCGAACCTGGCCGTGTTTGCATCATCCAAAGTGGCATCAATCTCATCGAGTACACATACAGTAGTAGACTGCATTTTCAGTAATGCAAATAAAAAGGCTATGCCAGTCAGGGCCCTCTCCCCTCCAGACAAAAGACTCAGACGATTGAGTTTTTTGCCGGGTGGCTGAGCATGTATTTCCACTCCGTTTTCGCCATTTGCCTCCTCGATCATTTTCAATTTGGCACTGCCACCCTCGAATAAACCTGCAAAGGTGCGGCCAAATATTTCGGAAACTTCTGAAAAAACACTCTTGAATTTGGTGTTCAACTGCCTGCGAAATTCGGTCATCAGGGATTTGATTCCCGAAACAGAAGATTGCAGGTCGTCTCTTTGTTGTTTCAACAGTTGTACTTCCCTTTTTTGCTCTCTGTATTCATCAATAGCCAGAGCATTGACCGGTTCAAGTTCCTGCATACGTTGTTCATATCTGCCGACCTCTTCCTTGAGTCCGGTATGATCAGGCAGGGTGGATTCATCGGCACGTTGGAGAAGCTTTTCGGGGTCAGCACCGAGCTGTTCACGAGCATTTTGGGTTGCTTTTTCTACCTTCATTTCGGCCTTGGTCTGCTTCAGCTTGAGATCATTTTCCTTGCGGTTCAGTCGCGATAGATCAGCAGCAACCTGGTCTTTGTCGTTCTGAATACTGTCCAGAACTGAAGCGGCTTCTTTTCTTTCCTGAATAACTTCCTCTCTGCCCTGGTCAGCCCGATCCAACGCTTCCTTTACGGCATGCAGGCGTTTTCTCAAACTGCGTCTTTCATCAAGGATCCTATCCTCCTGACGCCGGATATCTTCAATTTCGGTTGACCACTTACTGATCTGCTGCCTTATATTCTCACGCTGTTTTTCTCGCTCCTGCAGTTGAGTCTTGCGAGCTTTCAGTTTTTCCTGCAAGGCCGCCCTTTTTTCCCGCAATTCTTCCAGGTTTTCAGTCTCTTTTTGAAGATTCTCTTTGCGTTTCTGTAGTTTTTTCTGCCACCTGGTGCGATGAGAGGTTAATTCATCCCTGGCTCGCTCTAATCGCTTTTGTTCGCGTTCCAGCTGAGCCTTCTTGCGCTGCAGCTCATCTATGGTATCTGAAAGCTCCTCCCGGTTTTTTCGTGCATTGCTGAGCTGTTTTCGAGCGCGGTCATCTGTACTTTTCTGATGCTGGTATTTTTGCTGAATCTGGTTCAATTCCTGCTTATAAGTGCGAACTGACTCTTCAGCTGATTCTAATTCATCGCTGTACTGATGGCATTCTT
>CAZRFK010000048.1:0-14851 GCA_964599275.1 uncultured Clostridia bacterium | reverse complement strand
GTGAAGGCGGACGTACAGTCGGAGCAGGCGTAGTCACTGATATAGAAGAGTGATTGACTGTTCTGTATTGATTGTTTTTGACAAGTGACCTTGAGCCATGATAAGTTACCTAGGTCTGGCCTTGAAGAAAGATAATTGGAGGCGGTTTTATGCGGGTCTTAGTAAAACTTGAATGTACTGAATGCAAAAGACAGAATTATACAACTACAAAGAATAGGCAGAACACCAGTGACAGATTGGAACTGAAAAAGTATTGCAAGCGCTGCCGGGAACACACTGTTCATCGAGAAACCCGGTGACCCGCGCGAAGCCATTCGCACTTGCTTGCCAGCTCGGTGAATAGTACAATACCATGCACAGGGTGACTGAAAACTTTGATGCAGGCCCGTAGCTCGAACTGGCAGAGCAGCGGACTCCAAATCCGCGGGTTGGGGGTTCGAATCCCTCCGGGCCTGCCATTATGTTGTTTGCGAGATAACCTAGATGATGATCGAGGGGTGGACTGTTGTGGGAGTTATTAGTAGATACTGGCAGTTTCTCAAGGACGTCCGTTCTGAGCTGCGCAAGGTAGTGTGGCCGGATGCCAATGAAACAACCATCTATACAATGGTAGTTTTGCTGGCCACGTGTGTAGTTGCAGTTGTATTTTTTGTGGCCGATACAGCTTTCGGCGGTGGGATTCGCTTTATAATCGCCGGATAAGAGGGGGGTGAGGGGCCTCTTAATTTAAAAGGCCTCCTTTATGAGTGCTGAAGAGGAAGAAATAAGGGAAAACAATGTTGAAGAAAAAGAAGAATCAACTTCTGTTGGGCGCAATGACGACCTCGGACAGTGGTACGTCATTCATGTTTATTCCGGACAGGAGAGCACAGTAGAGGAACGCCTCAAAAAGCGGATTGAATCTATGCATATGGATGATTTAATCCATGAGATTCTAATTCCCACCGATGAAAAAATTGAAGTAAAAGACGGTAAGCGAACCACTGTCGAGGAACGTGTATTTCCCGGTTACATCTTGGTGCGTATGGAAATGACCGATGAGTCCTGGCATGCTGTGCGAAACACACCAGGGGTCGCGGGTTTTGTTACATCTGGTGATACTGCAGTTCCTCTTGAACCGTCCGAGGTTGAGCAGATTCAGAATCGCATGGATGAAGAGGCGCCGATGCCCAAGATTGACGTTGAAGTTGGTGAAAACGTTCGGGTTACATCAGGGCCATTTGATGGTTTTGTGGGAGTTGTCGACGACATTGATGCTAAACAGGGTAAAGTTCACGTTCTAGTAAATATGTTTGGACGTGACACACCCGTTGAGCTTGATTTTACACAGCTTGAAAAGATGTAGGTAGTTGTGAAGGAAGGGAGGTCACGGGTTGGCTAAGCAGGTTTCATCTAAGATAAAATTGCAAATTCCGGCTGGTCAGGCCAGTCCCGCTCCGCCCGTAGGTCCGGCACTGGGTCAGCATGGTATTGATATCATGTCCTTTGTCAAGGAATTTAACGCCCGCACGGCGGATGAACAGGACGGTGTGCTGATACCTGTAGAAATTGAGGTATACGCTGACAGGTCATTCAGCTTTGAAACCAAAACACCGCCTGCTTCTGTTCTGTTGAAGCAGGCCGCGGGAATCGAAACCGCAGCTGGGAATTCCTTGGAAGAAGTTGCAGGAACAGTTAATAAAGACCAACTTCGAGAAATTGCCGAGATGAAAATGAAGGATCTAAATGCAGCCTCAATGGAGGCAGCCATGCGCATAATAGCGGGAACTGCCCGCAGCATGGGGATCATGGTGGAAGAAGAAGACTGAGAGCACAGTGGGAGGATGATGTACTGTCCGGTTGCACCACATGAGGAGGATTTGTAATGCCTAAAAGAGGACGGGCTTATCTGGAAGCTCGAGAAAAAGTAAACCGTGATGAAGAGTATCCTGTAGACGAAGCAGTTCAGCTGGTCAAGGACGTCTCTTATGCCAATTTTGAAGAGACAGTGGAATGCCATGTGCTGCTGGGAGTAGATCCCCGCCATGCGGATGAAATTGTTCGGGGAGCAATGGTACTTCCCCACGGTACCGGCCAGGAAGTAATTGTGTTGGCGTTTGCACAGGGCGATGGTGCCCGGGCAGCTGAAGAAGCAGGTGCTGACTTTGTGGGCGGAGAAGAATTGGCTGAGAAAATTGAGGATGGTTGGCTGGAATTTGATGTTGCAGTTGCTACCCCGGACATGATGTCTGTGGTCGGACCCCTGGGGAGAATACTTGGTCCGAGAGGATTAATGCCCAACCCCAAGTCGGGAACTGTCTCTGTTGATATTGGCTCAGCAATTGAAGAAATAAAGGCCGGTAAAGTTGAGTACCGAACTGACAGAGAGGGGAATATCCACGTAGCTGTCGGAAACATTACGTTTACAGAAGAGCAGCTGGCGGATAATGTCAAAGCGCTTGTCGAGGAACTGGTTCGAAATCGTCCTTCCGGAGCTTCCGGAAGATATGTTCTTGGAGTTACCTTGGCCAGCACCATGGGCCCTGGAGTAAAAGTCGAACCGTCAGATGTACTTCCTACGATGTGAGCTTTTTAAAGATTTATAAATTGTGTATAATTTGATTTGGTAAATGAAAAGGGAATAATTAGAGCCCTTGCCCTAGACAGTAGGTGCCGGAGGGTATAATGATCGGCTGATTGTCGATCGCCTACCGAGGCAGCTGGCTAATGAATAGACATTGAATTTCAGTCTTTTAATGTCGGTGCCCGCTGCTTTGGCAGCGGGTTTTTAAATGCATAAGGGGTGGGGTTTACCCATGGAACTCCATGGGTGGAGGTGAGGTTGCTAAATGGTCAGACCGGAGAAAGTCGAAGAAGTTGAAGTTTTGACGGGGAAATTGGCCGAAGCCAGTTCGATTGTGCTGGTCGATTTCGCAGGACTTGATGTGGAAAAAGCCGAGGAACTTCGTAGTCGCTGTCGTGAAGCAGAAGTGGAGTTTCGGGTAGCCAAGAACACACTGCTGGAGCTAGCAGCAGAGAACGCAGGAGTCTCCGAGTTGGAAGATTTGCTGGTCGGTCAGACCGCTTTGGCTATATCCTATGATGATCCGGTAGCCCCTGCTCATGAGATAAAAGAATTCTCTGAGGAATTTGGTGTACTGGAGATTAAAGGTGGAGTCCTGGAAGGGATCAGAGTAGAAACAAAAGAGGTAGAACGCCTGGCAGATCTGCCTTCTCGCGAGGTGCTTTTGGCTCAGGTGGTAGGTTGCTTCCAGGCGCCAATGCGCAGAATTGCTACAGTTATGCAGGCTCCAATGCGGGATCTGGCTTATGCGGTTTCAGAATTGCAGGATAAAAAGAGCGCCTGATTACTTGTTTTGATTGGATGATCAACTGAGTTTAGGGAGTGAAATTAATGGCTACTAAAGTGGAAGAAGTTTTGGAAATTGTTCGAGATATGAAGGTTACTGAGCTTGCAGAATTGGTGTCAGCTTTTGAAGAGGAGTTTGGAGTTTCTGCAGCTGCACCTGCCGCGGTAGCACCTGCTGCTGGGGCAGCTGAAGGTGATGCAGATCAGGCAGAAGAAGAACAGACAGAGTTTGACGTAGTTATGACCGAAATTGGTCAGAAGAAGATTCCCGTCATCAAGGTTGTCAGGGAGGTCACTGGCCTGGGTCTTAAAGAGGCTAAAGGTGTTGTTGATCAGGCAGCAGAGGAGCCCAGTCCCATCAAGGAAGGGCTCAGCCAGGATGAAGCTGAAGATATTAAGCGACAGCTTGAAGAAGCCGGTGCTGCGGTTGAGGTGCGCTGATATCAACACTATTAAAGATGGAGGCGGGAGAGCACATGAAGCTCTTCCGCAGCCATTTTTATTTAGTTATTCCTCATTAACCTCCACGAATATGTCCCTTGTACTTGACTTGTTATAATCGTTATAGTAACCTATTCTATTGCTGTTACTGTTTGAGCATGTCGATGTTCATTTAGTGGGCTAGGTATAAATTTGGTAGTTATCGGTAAAACTTAATACGTGAAAAGGAATAGAACAATCAACGTGAGCTATGTCGGTGTACATGGGGCTAAAGAGGGTCCGATGAGCACCTTTTGCTCTTAGATGCCCCCCGGTAACCTAGCCGAGAGGGAGTGAAAACTGCATGGCCTATCCGCATCAGGTCGATGGGCATAAGAGATTATCCTATTCTCAAATAGACGAACCCATGGATATGCCGGATCTTATTGAGATCCAGCGAAAATCGTACAATTGGTTTTTGAACGAGGGTCTGAGAGAAATACTCGACGACATTTCGCCGGTGGAAGACTTCACCGGTAATTTGGTGCTTCAATTTGGCGAATACAGCCTTGATGAACCGAAATATAATGTAAAGGAATGCAAGGAGAGGGATGTTAGTTACGCGGCTCCGCTGCGTGTACGGGCCAGACTGATTAACAAAGATACAAAGGAACTTAAAGAACAGGTAGTATTTATGGGCGATCTACCGCAGATGACAGACCGAGGTACCTTTGTCATTAATGGTGCAGAACGAGTGGTTGTCAGTCAGCTAATACGCTCGCCTGGAGTTTATTACTTCCATGAAATTGATAATGCGGGTCGTGAGAAGTATACTGCAAAATTCATCCCTAACCGTGGTGCCTGGCTGGAAATGGACTGTACTGCTGCTAAGGTTCTGCGGGTGCGAATTGATCGCAACCGTAAGCTTCCAATCACTGTCTTGGTCAGAGCACTAGGTTATGCCAGCGATGAGGCTATAAAGGACATATTGGGTGACACCGAAGTTGTGCACACCACCCTTGAGAAAGATGATACTGAAACCGAAGAAGAGGCACTGATAGAAATATATAAGAGATTACGACCAGGTGAACCGCCTACTGAGCAAAATGCTCGTGAGCTCTTGGATGATATGTTATTTGACTCCGACCGATATGACTTGGCTCCTGTTGGGCGGTACAAGCTAAATCGAAAAATGGATATAACCCATCGTATTGCCAATCGTACTGCTGTGGAAAAAATAGTTCATCCTGAGACGGGTGAAGTGATGGTTCGGGCTGGTGAAAAAGTTGAGCGACGCCGAGCCAGGGATATTTCTGGTGCAGGGGTTCAGCGAGTGGTTGTGGAGGACGATGAAGGATATCCAGTTGTCGTATACGGTAATGGTCAGCCTGAAGCAGACCAGCGCAGCCTGGTAGTTGATGATGTGCTGGCCGCTCTTAATTACCTGGTTACTCTTTACAGCGATATAGGTTTTGTGGATGACCAGGATCATCTCGGTAATCGCCGTCTGAGAACTGTAGGTGAGCTGCTTCAAAATCAGTTTCGTACCGGGCTCGTACGTATGGAGCGTGTTATTCGTGAACGCATGACAATCCAGGATGCTGACGTAGCAACACCGCAGGATCTGGTTAACATCAGACCAGTGGTGGCTGCTATCAAGGAATTTTTCGGATCGAGTCAGCTTTCTCAGTTTATGGATCAGACCAATCCATTGTCTGAGGTTACTCATAAACGTCGTCTCAGTGCCCTGGGACCCGGTGGTTTGACCAGGGATCGTGCAGGGTTTGACGTCAGGGACGTTCACCACTCTCACTATGGAAGAATGTGTCCCATTGAAACTCCTGAGGGGCCCAATATCGGTGTTATAAGTAATCTGAGTACTTATGCGCGAGTGAATGATTATGGATTTATGGAAACTCCTTACCGCAAGGTTGTTGAAGGTAAGGTAACTGATGAAGTGGTCTATCTCACGGCTGATCAAGAGGATGAATCCGTAGTAGCTCAGGCTAACTCGAAAACCGATGAGAATAATATGTTATCCGAAAGGGTCACTGTTCGTTACGGAGGAGATGTAAGACAGATTCCCCGTGATGAAGTTGACTATATTGATGTTTCTCCCAAACAGGTGGTCAGTGTAGCCACAGCATTAATTCCATTCTTAGAGACGGATGATCCCAGTCGTGCTCTCATGGGGGCAAATATGCAGCGTCAGGCAGTGCCCGTTGTTGAACCTGAGTCACCACTGGTGGGCACTGGCATTGAAAAGCGAGTTGCGGCAGACTCCGGAGTTGTAACTGTGGCTGAGGCCGATGGTGTGGTTGAGAGAGCCACAGCTAATGAAATTGCTGTTAGATATGAAAAAGAAGATGGTGTAGAGAAAAAGACTCACAAGCTGCAGAAATTCGAACGATCCAACCAGGGAACCTGCTTCAATCAAAAAGTTCGCGTTCGCAAGGGGAACAAGGTAGAAAAAGGAGAGGTTCTGGCTGACGGTCCCTCAACTCAAAATGGTGAACTGGGTGTTGGACGGAACATCCTCGTAGCTTTCATGTCTTGGGAAGGATACAACTTTGAGGATGCCATTCTGGTCAGTGAGCGTCTCGTCAAAGATGATGTTTACACCTCAATCCATATAGAGGAGCATGAGTGTGAAGCACGTGATACCAAATTGGGTCCCGAAGAAATTACTCGCGACATCCCAAACGTGGGCGAGGACGTCCTTAGTGACCTTGATGAGACAGGAGTTATCCGGGTCGGTGCAGAGGTGCGTGCCGGTGACATTCTGGTAGGTAAGGTTACTCCCAAGGGCGAGACGGAATTGACCGCGGAGGAGAGACTCCTCAGGGCCATTTTTGGAGAAAAAGCGCGAGAAGTACGCGACACTTCTCTCAAGGTACCGCACGGTGAAAGCGGAATAGTGGTTGATGTCAAAGAGTTCTCCCGTCACGATGGCGATGATCTGTCGCCTGGCGTAAACCGCCTCGTGCGTGTCTACGTGGCTGAGAAACGCAAACTTTCTGAGGGAGACAAGATGGCAGGACGGCATGGAAACAAAGGAGTTATTGCAAAAGTCCTTCCTGAAGAAGATATGCCGTATATGCCCGATGGAACCCCGGTGGATATTGTGCTTAATCCGATGGGAGTTCCGTCCAGGATGAATATCGGTCAGATTCTGGAGACACACCTGGGATGGGCTGCCAAGGAACTGGGTTGGAAGATAGCTACACCTGTATTCGATGGAGCCACTGAGGAAGACATTATGGAAGCTTTGAATAAATCTGGACTCCCCGAATCGGGTAAGGTTGAACTGCGCGATGGACGAACTGGAGATACCTTTGATAATCCGGTGACTGTGGGATACATTTACATGTTGAAACTGCATCACCTGGTAGACGATAAAATTCACGCTCGCTCTACAGGTCCTTATTCGCTGGTTACTCAGCAGCCGCTGGGTGGAAAGGCCCAGATGGGCGGACAGAGATTCGGTGAGATGGAAGTCTGGGCGCTGGAGGCTTATGGAGCAGCTTATACATTGCAGGAGATGCTTACGGTTAAGTCTGATGACACTGTTGGAAGGGTTCGTACCTACGAGTCGATTGTCAAAGGAGACAATATTCCTGAACCAAGCGTTCCTGAATCCTTCAAAGTGTTGGTTAAAGAGATGCAGAGCCTGGGGCTGAATGTTGAGGTATTGGCAGAAGAGCAGGCTGCCGAGGAAGAATCAGATGAGGAAGAAACAGATGTGGAAGGCCTGGCCCAGGACATCGATCTTGACACTGGTGAAGAAGATGAGGGCGACCAACGCAGGGTTGGAACTGGCGGGGGTGAAAGATAATGGCGGTTGACACTTTTCGCGAACCGCTAGATACTGACGAAGCTGCTGAGGTAAATGTTTTTGATTCCATCAAAATTGGGTTGGCTTCTCCGGAAGAAATTCGCTCATGGTCGCATGGAGAGGTCAAAAAGCCCGAAACTATTAATTACCGCACACTCAAACCAGAGCGTGACGGACTCTTCTGTGAAAAGATTTTTGGGCCCAACAAGGATTGGGAGTGCCGGTGTGGTAAGTACAAACGCATCAGGTACAAAGGAATTGTCTGTGAGCGCTGTGGCGTAGAAGTTACACTTGCTGATGTTCGCCGGGAACGGATGGGCCACATAGAGCTTGCAGCCCCCGTCTCGCATATCTGGTATTTCAAGGGGATACCCAGCAGATTGGGTCTCATTCTGGATATGTCGCCCAAGGATCTTGAGAAAGTGTTGTATTTTGCCGGATACGTGGTTATAGATCCGGGCGAAACAAGTCTGATGGAAAGAGATATTCTAACTGAGAGCGAGTACCGCGAGGCGCGGCAGAATTTTGGTATGTCCTTCAAGGCAGGCATGGGAGCGGAATCTGTTCGAGAAGTCCTCAGAAATCTTGACCTTGACGGTGAGGCGCAACAACTCCGTGAGGAAATAAAGGAGGCTTCCAGCCAGCGTCGGGCGAGAGCTATTCGACGACTGGAGGTCGTTGAAGGCCTGCGGCGGTCGCATAACAAACCCGAATGGATGATACTGGACGTAATTCCGGTAATCCCTCCTGAACTGCGTCCCATGGTTCAGCTTGATGGTGGACGGTTCGCCACTTCAGACCTTAATGATCTTTATCGTAGAGTCATTAACCGGAACAATCGTCTCAAACGCCTTCTGGATTTGGGAGCTCCGGATATTATAGTTCGAAATGAAAAGAGGATGCTTCAGGAGGCAGTGGATGCGCTCATTGATAATGGTCGTCGAGGCCGACCTGTAACTGGGCCGGGTAACCGTGCCTTAAAAAGTCTCAGTGATCTCCTGAAAGGTAAACAGGGTCGGTTCCGACAGAACTTGCTCGGCAAAAGGGTTGATTATTCCGGGCGTTCAGTAATTGTCATTGGTCCTGAACTGAGGATAGATCAGTGCGGATTGCCCAAGGAGATGGCACTTGAACTCTTCAAGCCATTTGTCATGAAAGAACTGGTATCGCGTGATATTGCGCAGAACATTAAAAGCGCAAAGCGGCTGGTGGAACGAGCTCATGATGATGTTTGGGATGTGTTGGCAGATGTGATTCAGGATCATCCGGTGCTTTTGAATCGGGCACCTACTTTGCACCGTCTGGGTATACAGGCTTTCGAGCCAGTACTGGTTGAAGGCCGGGCCATTAAAATTCACCCGTTGGTCTGTACTGCTTATAATGCAGACTTTGATGGTGACCAGATGGCAGTACACGTACCTCTGTCTGCAGAGGCCCAGAGTGAGTCTCGCCTGTTGATGATGGCATCAAGCCACATCCTGAACCCCAAGGATGGCAACCCGATTGTGACACCGAGTCAGGACATGATTTTCGGATGCTACTACATGACGTTGACTGATGCGGATCTGGATGAGGTTGACGAATCTGATTTACCTGCTTACGGTTCACCTGATGAGATGATGCTGGCCTATGAGAATGATCTGGTTGGGCTGCATGATCCACTGGTTATAAAATTCCGCGGTGAAAAAGTCGTGTCAACGGTCGGACGTGTGATGTTCAACCGGGTTTTGCCAGAGGACATTCCGTTTGCCAACGATGTTATGGATGTCGGGCGACTTTCAGATCTGATCGCCCAAATGTACCGGATGGCAGGAACAGATGTGACGGCTGAATCTCTGGACCGTATAAAGCAATTGGGGTTCCATTATGCCACCGAAGCCGGGCTGACATTTTCGGTTTCTGATATTGAAGTACCCGTTGAAAAACAATCCTTACTGAATGATGCAGAACAACAGGTTGATCAGGTTGAATCACAGTATCGACGTGGTTTGCTCACCGACGATGAGCGTTATGAAAAGGTTATCGAGGTGTGGCAGGACACCAAGGATGAAATTACTGAAGAAGTAATGACCTCGATGGATCAGTGGAATCCGATTTTCATGATGGCAGATTCAGGTGCCCGAGGTAATGACCAGCAGATAGTTCAGATGGCAGGGATGCGTGGATTGATGGCCGATCCTTCAGGCCGTACCATTGAACTGCCGGTGAAATCCAACTTCCGGGAAGGCCTGAGTGTTATCGAGTACTTTACATCGACACACGGTACAAGGAAGGGATTGGCCGATACTGCCCTTCGTACTGCCCAGTCAGGTTATCTGACCAGACGCCTGGTGGATGTTTGTCAGGATGTCATCGTTAAGGAAATGGACTGTGGTACTGCCGAGGGGCTGGACATCGAACCTGTTTACGATGGAACGGAAGTCATTGAGACAGTACCCGACCGCGTGCAGGGACGTGTAGCTCTGACGGACATCATTGATCCGGAAACCAAGGAAGTTCTGGCCGCAGCAGATACCATGATAGATGATGAGGAAGTTCTGCAGCGGCTCGAAAAGCTGAAGGAGCAGTATGGTAAGGAATTCAAGATTCTTGTGCGCAGCGTTTTGCACTGTAAAACAGAGCACGGCGTCTGTGCTAGATGTTACGGCAGAGATCTATCAGAGTTGAGTATGATCAAGGTCGGTGAAGCGGTAGGAATTATCGCAGCCGAATCCATCGGTGAACCCGGAACCCAGATGACCATGCGTACTTTCCACACCGGAGGCGTGGCTGGAGAAGACATTACGCAGGGTCTGCCTCGTGTAGAAGAACTTTTTGAAGCCAGAAACCCCAAGGGTAAAGCGGTAATTGCTGATCGCGATGGAGTGATCAGCTTTGAGAAGACCCGCGGAGGCAAACAGGCCATTGCGGTGATTGATGATGAGGGAGACAAGGAAAAGCAGACGCTTCCGAATGGGGCCCGACTGCGGGTGCAGGAGGAAGATAGAGTACAGGCAGGCGAAAAATTATCTGAGGGAGTTGTCGATCCTCACGATATCCTGAAGATTCACGGAAGAAGAGCATTACAGGAGCATCTCATTGCTGAGATTCAAAGGGTCTACCGGATGCAGGGTGTAGTCATAAACGACAAACACATCGAAGTTGTCATTCGACAGATGATCAAGAAAATGCAGGTAAAAGATGCCGGAGATACAGAGCTTTTACCAGGAAGCGATATCACAGCATCTAAGCTGGAAGAAGCAAATGAGAAGGTCAGGGCAGAAGGTGGAGAACCGGCTCAGGTTGAGCCGCTGCTTCTGGGAATTACCAAAGCTGCATTAAAAACTGATTCCTTCCTGTCTGCTGCTTCATTTCAGGAAACTACGCGAGTGCTTACCCAGTCGGCGACTGAAGGCAAAGAAGATCAATTACACGGCTTGAAAGAAAATGTTATTATCGGTAAATTGATCCCCGCCGGTACTGGTGTCCATCGTCGCTCTGATGTACCGCTGACCAAGATTGCAGAGGAAGATGAAGGTCAGCTGCAGGCAGTTTCCGATGGGGACAACAGTTCATGAGAGTTTATTAAAAACGCACTCTCCGGCGGGGGGTATGGACCCCGCCGGAGTAAATAACTATTGGTGATGTTGACAGTCCTCGAAGACATTGCTAAAATACGTAGGTGTTTGCGCGGAAGAAATCTCAAAGTATTCCGCGCCTTGGGGAGGATGAAAGTGTCTCTGGATAGTTTAAGAGCAGCGCAACGAAAAACTATCGGTAGCAAGGAAACGCGACGTGCCTTGGAACGGGCAGAAGCAAAGAAAGTTTTTATTGCCCAGGATGCGGATGAACACATCATTCGACCGGTGCTGGATCTGAGCAAACAGAAATCGGTTGATGTTGCTTATGTAGATTCGATGGTCCAGTTAGGCAAAGCTTGCGGTATTTCGGTTGGAGCAGCCGCAGCGGCCATTTTGGAATCAGAATAAATGAGTAATTGGAGCAACCGAATAAGACTCAATGAAAGATTTAGTTGGTTTTGATTTGCTGCACCATTTTTAGTAAGGGGCTGACGCCATACATCCCTGCGGTGCATGGCGTATTTTTGTGAGTTTTGCAAGCGTACGATCTCTATCTGAGGAGGTGAACAGATGCCAACAATTAACCAGCTCATTCGTAAGGGTCGGGAAACCAGAAAGAAAAAGCCGACTACTCCTGCTCTGCAGGGAGCGCCGCAAAAACGTGGAGTATGTTTACTGGTGAGAACGCTGCAGCCCAAAAAGCCTAATTCAGCTTTGAGGAAGGTTGCACGAGTTCGTCTGACAAATGGCGAAGAAGTGACAGCATATATACCTGGTGAAAGTCATAACTTACAGGAACACTCAGTGGTGCTTGTTCGGGGAGGACGAGTGAAAGATCTTCCCGGTGTTCGTTACCATATTGTTCGTGGAACATTGGACTGTGCAGGTGTTGAAGGACGAAAGACTTCACGATCAAAATACGGAACCAAAAAGCCTGACTGAGAAATTTAGGAGGTGAAACTACATGGCAAGAAGAGGTCGCGCCCCAAAGCGCGAGGTAGATCCAGACCCAATATATAATTCGAGGTTGGTTACCAAGTTCATCAACAAAGTTATGGTTGATGGCAAGCGAGGGTTAGCTCAGAAGATTTTTTACGGTGCCATGGCTCTAATACAGAGCAAGATGGATGAAGAGCCGTTGGATGTCTTTGAGCAGGCAGTTAAGAATGCCATGCCCATGCTCGAAGTACGTCCGCGTCGGGTTGGTGGGGCTACCTATCAAGTTCCCATGGAAGTCAGACCTGAGCGGCGGAGAACTCTTGCAGTGCGATGGCTCATTGAATCTTCTCGAGCCAGAGGAGAGCGTTCGCAGATAGAACGTCTCGCAAATGAGCTCATGGAGGCTGCTGCTGGTGAGGGAGCTGCAGTGCGTCGTAAAGAAGAAATGCATCGAATGGCGGAAGCCAACAAAGCATTTGCCCATTACCGGTGGTAATCTTTTAGTTGGCCTTGTGTCAGTACGTTAAGTATTAGATAATGCGTAAGGTGACCATTGATATCGTACAACAGGCAGAGGAGGCATGTAGAAATGACTGAGGAATTCCCCCTAAATAAAGTAAGAAATATAGGTTTCGCCGCCCACATTGATGCGGGCAAAACTACAACAACTGAGCGTATTCTGTTTTACTCAGGACGGGTGCACCGCATGGGGGAAGTCCATGAGGGGTCGGCCACCATGGACTGGATGGAGCAGGAGCAGGAACGCGGTATTACCATTACATCTGCTGCTACCACCTGTCGATGGGAAGATTATAGGATTAATATTATTGATACGCCCGGACACGTTGACTTTACCATGGAGGTGGAGAGGTCCCTTCGCGTTCTCGATGGAGTTATAGTTATTTTCTGCGCCAAAGGTGGGGTGGAACCTCAATCAGAGACTGTTTGGCGTCAAGCTGATCGGTATGATATTCCACGAGTGGCCTTTGTGAACAAGATGGACGTGGTGGGTGCAGACTTTTCCAATGCTTTGGAAATGATGCGAGAGCGTCTGGGTGCCCGACCAGTTCCGCTGCAGATTCCCATAGGAGCTGAAGATGAATTCAGCGGAATCATAGATCTCATTGAACAGGAAGCAATTCACAATGAGGATGAACTTGGACTCGAGAAGCGCAGAGAACCTATTCCAGATCATATGGTGGAACAAGCCTCAGCTGCCCGAAGCGAGATGTTGGAGGTAGCCAGCGAATTTGATGATGAGCTGATGATGAAGTATTTGGACGAAGAAGAAATTTCTTCAGATGAAATCCGACGCGCAGTGCGCCGTGCTGTTTTGGACAACGAAATTGTTCCGGTGGTGTGTGGTGCCGCTTACCACAACAAGGGAATTCAACTGTTGTTGAATGCAATAACGGAGTACTTACCATCCCCAAAAGATGTACCAGCTGTTGAGGGGGTTCATCAGAAGACCGGAGAACGGGTCAAGCGTCGCACAGAGGATGATGAGCCGTTAGCAGCTTTGGCATTTAAGATACAATCAGATTCTTATGTAGGTAAACTGGCTTTTGTCCGGGTGTATTCTGGGGTGCTTCGCACTGGCACTTATGTTTACAATTCAACCCAGGAAACCCGTGAGCGTATAGGGCGGATAGTCAGGTTGCATGCAAATCACCGGGAGAACGTCGATAAAATTCAAACTGGAGATATAGCAGCTGTTGTTGGCCTGAAGAATATTTCTACCGGAGACACTCTTTGCGACCAGGACGAACCGATTATACTGGAGGCAATTGAGGTTCCCGAACCGGTAATCTCGGTTGCTATTGAGCCTAAAACTCACGAGGACGAACAAAAACTGGATCGGGCACTGCGAACACTGGCTGAAGAAGATCCTACTTTCCAGGTGGACTTTGACCAGGAAACGGGTCAGACTATAATTTCTGGTATGGGTGAACTGCATCTGGAGATCATCAGCGATAGACTGCTGCGCGAACACAATGTCAGTGCAAATGTCGGCCGACCTCAGGTTGCCTATAAAGAGACAATTACTGAGTCTGCAGAGTCAGAAGTTAAGTATGTGCGGCAGACTGGTGGTCGGGGGCAGTACGGACATGTGCGTCTCGAAGTTGAACCCTTGGAGGGTTCAGGTTTTGAGTTTGTAAATTCTATTCGCGAGGGAGCCATTCCTAAGGAGTATATACCTAACGTGGAAAAAGGGGTCAGCCAGTCTATGGACACAGGAGTTCTGGCCGGATATCCCTTGGTTGATATTAAGGTTAATCTAGTTGACGGCAGCTACCACCAGGTTGACTCCTCAGAAATGGCATTTAGCATAGCCGGTTCAATTGCTTTTGACGAGGCAGTTTCCAAGGCTTCACCGGTGCTGTTGGAACCGGTCATGTCAGTAGAGGTTGTAGTTCCTTCTGAGTATCTTGGCGACGTGTTAGATGATTTGAACCGCCGTCGGGGGCAAATTTCTGAGATGGGACAGCGCGGAGGTGCCCGGGTGGTTCGCGCTTCTGTGCCACTTTCGGAAATGTTTGGGTACGCCACTTCCCTGCGTTCTGTTACCCAGGGTAGAGGAACCTACACAATGCAATTTGAAAGTTATGAGCCGGCACCGGAAGCGGTAGCCGAAAGAGTTGTTGCCCGGGGAGCACCGTATTAAGACTGAGCTAATGAACAGAAGGAGGTAGAAGAATGGCGAAGGAGAAGTTTGAGCGCACAAAGCCGCACGTAAACGTGGGGACG
>CAZRFK010000047.1:0-14997 GCA_964599275.1 uncultured Clostridia bacterium | reverse complement strand
CCCTGTTGTTCAATTCACGAGATAAGTTGGTTTGCAGTTGAATCTCAAAGTACAATGTTGCAGTGGTTCCTTTGACTTCAGGTAAGGTGTGTATTTGATGTGAGGCCACACCTGGGGTCCACCTTCCCAGAGACCTGCATCCGGGTTGGGGTTTCTCAAAGATTTACGGGGAGGGTCTATATGGGCAGCTTCTACTTTGAAATTTTCAATGATCCATCTACCGAAGTGCCACACAGTGGATTCTATATCGGGGTCATCCGATTGAAGTATAAGATCAGGAGTTGATAGCCAGGCCGCACGCCCGAGTTCCCCTGGGCTCCCTTCTGCCATGAACGGGATCATCAGCTCGGCGAATCGCATCACGCATTCGGGGTTTTTCATCAGCAGGTCAATGTCTCCAGGTGTCAGGTGCACTCCCTGTATTATTCAGTTGCAGCTGATCCTATTATAGCCCATTTGATCTGGCTTTTGTTCAGGGCTTCATGGGTTGTATCCAGCAGCAGTTTTAACGCCTGTTGATAGCCCGCTGTCTTATACCTTCCAGGTAAGTATTTATCTGACAATCACATATTAGCAGTTTCTCATCGGTGAAGCAATTACCTGGCAGATGGAAGTCGGAAGATGCAGCACTCAGAATTGTCATTGACGCATGCAGTGTTTGATGATGAAAATAAAGTATAATGTGACCAGGGTTTCCTTGACTGTAGGGGGGCATCGCAGGTATGAGATGTAGACAAACGACCTTATCTGCATTCTGTGCAGTGATTATTATCATGTCTGGCGTTGCTGCCTGCGGACTCCCTGCTGAGCAGTCAGATATTGAGAGAGCTTCCTCACCAGAACTGTCACTCTTACCAGTTGAGGTTGCACCCGGCGGTTATCTGGTAGTCCATGTTGACAATGTTGAGTATGAGGATGAAGTCAATCTACATCCTGAGATGCCGGTGCGTTTTTCTCACAAGCAGGGAGGTAGAGTTGCTCTGGTGGCTGTTGATGCGGGTGTAGAGCCCGGAAGACACTCATTTTTGGTCGAGGTTCGTAGGGACAAAAGAATGCTGCTCTTCCGTGAAGTAACCTATGAAGTTAAAGAGAGAGAATTTGCAACTCAGCATCTTCAAACAACTCCTCAAATGCGAGAGACTCGTCGCCCAGAACTTTTTGAAGAGGATAGGGAACAGTATGCTCGAGCTTATGCTGAGACACATCCTCAAGCATTATGGGAAGATGACTTTACCAAACCAATTGAGGGACGGCTTACAACAGAATTTGGGGTCGAACGTTATATTGACGATGAGTTTGCCAGCCGACACTCCGGGTTGGATATTGCTGCACTTACTGGAACCCCAGTCAGGGCTGCCAACTGCGGGGTGGTTAGACTGGCTGCCAGATTGCATGTGGGCGGTAAAACCATCATCGTCGATCATGGGATGAACCTGTATTCGGTGTATCTTCATCTGAGCAGTATGCTCGTTGACCAGGGCGATGAAGTGGCGAGGGAGGAAATTATTGGCGAGGTTGGTTCTACAGGTTTTTCCACTGGACCGCATCTTCATTGGACCATGAGCATTGGGGGTGTGCCCATATGCCCATGGTTAATTAAAGAGAAAAACCCTCTGGGACTGCTGCGGGAGTTAATACAAGAAGATGACAGCTGTTGATTGTGTCATCTGTGCCACTATTAACAGAAGCCCCATCTTTACAGTGAAAATGTTATATCTATGTCCTGTATAAGTATTATGTTGTTATTTCAGATAACCTCATAATTATCAATAATTTCTTGAGACTGGTCTGCCAGATCTTCAAACATCGTCTGAGCCTCCGGATCTTCTGTATCAAGAGAATGTTTCCTTTTGAGCCTGAAATTTCAGTAAGTTTGCTTGACAGTATGGGGCGGTACGGTTCCACTTACCAATCTTACAGATCAACATAGAGGGAACC
The DNA here is from genome assembly GCA_964599275.1 of uncultured Clostridia bacterium. Classification (GTDB taxonomy): domain Bacteria; phylum Bacillota; class Sulfobacillia; order SLMV01; family SLMV01; genus PUMD01. The sequence continues at coordinate 13,059 of CAZRFK010000047.1, read as the reverse complement.
GTTGGTATCTATCTGGGCTAGCATGACATGGTAGATATATTTGATACCCCGCTCGCAAAGGAGGTTTTCGGGCAAAAAACGTTGTGGTGGGGACGATGACATTTTCAAAGAGGCGGGCATCGGCATCTGAAACTGTTCATAACAGGAGGAAATACTCATGTTACAGTCGAAAAAGAAGGCATGCATGAGTGCAATGCAAAAGACTTTTTACATTTTTGATGACATTAAGTCTGGCATGAGGGATTCTACTGGGTAGTGACCGCAACGCTCGGGTGACCCCCAGGGAGCCTCTGCAAATTGATTGGAGAGTGCGGATGACAGAAACCAATTCGCTGTGAGAAATGACTCTGATAATAGACTGCAATCTTTGACGGTGTGTCTGCAGTAAACTGGCAAAACATGGAAGAGGGGAAATAATGAAACAGGGGTTTAAGGTTATTGATGTTAACCTTAATGACGGCAGCATAAAAGAATTTGAACCTTCAGAGGATTACCTCCAGAAGTTTTGGGGAGGGAGTGGACTGGCGTTCCGAGTGGCAGCAGATGAGGAATTGGATGTTGACCCCCTTGGTGCCGATAACAGATTGATGTTTTTCAATGGACTATTGACAGGCTTACCTGTTCCCACTGCCTGTAAGGGATCTCTGGTGGCCCGGTCACCACAGACAGGTCTATGGAGTGAATCCACTGTTGGAGGACAGTGGCCGGCCAGATTTCGGGCTTGCGGTTATGGTGGTCTGATTGTACGTGGAAAATCGACAGAACCTGTATATTTAGAGATAACAGCAGATGGGCTTCAGATTTGTTCTGCAGAACATCTTTGGGGGCTGGATACTTACAAGACCAGTGAATACCTCGCTTCTACCTTGAATGGTCAGCCCCAGGTGGCTTGTATTGGCCCGGCGGGAGAAAACCAGGTTGTTTATGCTTCGGTAATGATAGGTGGTGCCGAGGCCAGGGCAGCGGGGCGAACCGGCATGGGAGCTGTTATGGGAGCAAAAAACCTCAAGGCGGTAGTGGTATATGGTGGCGAACTGCCTGAACCTGTTGACCAGGAGAATCTTTCAGCTGAAGTGCAGAGGCTGATGCCGCGCATTCGCGATCAAACTCAATCTCTCCGCAAGTTTGGTACCGCTGGTGGTGTGGAAGCAGTAGAAGGCATAGGAGATCTACCGATACGCAATTGGCGGGATGGCACATGGGCGGAGGGAGCTCGTAACATCAGCGGTCGTCGCATGTCTGAGGAGATTTTACAAGAGCACTATGCGTGTCATGCGTGTCCCATTCGCTGTGGAAAGATGGTTAGAGTGCGTTCAGGTGAACATGCTGGCACATTGACTCATGGGCCGGAGTATGAAACGTGCGCGGCTTTCGGTTCGATGATTCTAAACGATGATATGGATGCCCTGGTTGCCGCAAATGACCTGGCCAATCGGCTGGGGTTGGACACCATTTCTGCCGGGGCTGCGGTGGCTTTTGCTATGGAGTGTTCTGAAAAGGGTATTATCCCGGACAAAATCAACTGGGGAGATTCACAACAGTTAATGCAGCTTCTTCGGGACATTGCCAACAAAGAGGGATTGGGTGAACTTCTGGCTCAAGGAACAGTTCAGGCAGCTGAGCAGCTTGGTTCTTCCGCTGAGGAGTATGCTGTGCATGTAAAGGGGCTGGAAGTTCCTTATCATGATCCCCGTGCATTTACCAGTATGGCTGTCAACTATGCAACTTCAGCTCGCGGTGCGTGTCATCTGGAGGGATTGACTTATTTTGCCGAAAGTGGGGCTTTTTCTGCGGATAATCTACAGTTGCAGCCGGACTGGGATCCCGCCGGCACCGAAGGGAAAGCAGAGTTGGCAGTATGTATGCAGGATTATCTAGGGCTTTTCAATGCTGCTGGTTTGTGTAAATTTCTACTGCGCGGTGGAATTGGCCCGGGAGAATTGGCCCAATGGTTCGAGAGTTCCACAGGTTGGCCTGTTGATTCACAGGGGGTGCTTTTAGTGGGAGAAAGACTGTTTAATCTGAAACGACTTGTGAATGCTTCCCTGGGGATCAGCCGGATTGATGATTGTTTGCCTCCGAGGTTGATTTCACACCCCCGCCCCAGCGGTAGAGCAAAAGGTGTACTCCCTCAAATAGGCAGGATGTTAAACGAATACTACGAACTTCGTGGATGGTCAGAGGAAGGTATTCCTCTATCAGAAACTGTGGATAGACTTGACCTATTATCTCTCGGAGGTGGCAAACATGGGCGAATCCCGTCAGGATGAACAGCTGCGCTATCTTTTTTCTGCTCTCACCACCTACTACTCAGAACCTCTTATGCTCGAACGAGCAAAAGGGATGTTTGTATGGGACAAAGAAAACAAACGTTATCTAGATTTTTTTGGAGGAATTCTTACTGTCAGTGTCGGCCACTGTGATGATGAAATTACCGAGCGGATCTGTCAGCAGTTGAAAAAATTGCAGCACACGTCCACTCTTTATGTGACCGATCCACAGGTGAAACTGGCGAAAAGATTGGCGGAATTACCGCCTGAAGATCTTACAAAGAGTTTCTTCACCAACAGCGGTACTGAAGCCAACGAAATGGCAGTTCTCCTCGCCCAGATGCACACCGGACGCAAGGAAGTAGTGGCACTTCGGCACTCCTACAGCGGTCGTTCGATGCTGGCGATGTCTCTATCTGGACAACATCCATGGAGGCTTGCTTCCGCGGGGACAGCAGGAGTTAAACATGCTCATAGTCCTTACTGTTTCCGATGCTCCCTGGGGCTCAGCTATCCGGAATGTGGTGTGCGCTGCGCCCATGATGTTGAGAACTTGATTCAAACAACCACATCAGGGGAAATTGCGGCTTTTATCGCTGAACCTATCCAGGGGGTGGGCGGTTTTATAACACCTCCTCCCGAGTATTTTGAGATAGTGGCAGGTATTGTCAGGAAATACGGGGGACTCTTCATATGTGACGAGGTCCAAACAGGCTTCGGTCGTACGGGGGAAAAGTGGTTTGGTATAGAGCATTGGAAGGTCAAACCGGACATCATAACTTGTGCCAAGGGCATGGGTAATGGTACCCCCGTGGCTGCCACTATTACCACTTCTGAAATTGCGGGTGCCCTGCAGGGTAGCACTATTTCCACCTTTGGTGGCAATCCAGTAAGCGCTACTGCGGCTGAAGCTACCATACAGTGCATTGAGGAACGAGATTTGCTGACAAATACTGAGAGTATGGGGCAGATCCTGGAGAAGGGGTTAAATTTACTGAAAAAAGAACATGAAATCATAGGTGATGTGCGAGGTAAAGGTTTGATGCTGGGTGTTGAATTGGTCAAGCATCCTAAAAAACCAGCTCCGGATTTGGCAGACCGTGTACTCGAAGAGGCAAAGGACAGAGGATTACTGCTGGGCAAGGGGGGGCTACATGGTAATGCGCTGCGGATATCACCTCCGATGAGCGTGAATGCTGAACAGATAGAAGATGCCCTTGGAATACTGGAAGAAGTATTTACGGTGGTATCCTGATATTTTAGGCTCTGTGAACATTGTGGGAGATCATTACACTCGTGGTAGAGTGCTTCTGCATGGGAAGCGCTCTACCAATTACCGGTTATATCTCAGATTGCTGGGGAGGAGGATAAATATGCTCGCTTTTTATAGTTCGCAAGAGATAATAAGTGAGCCAAAAACCACAGCAAATGTTTTAAGTATGTGTCCGATGAGTCTGCGGAACTGATTGATGAGATCCAGGTTTTAATGTTGCACGTATTCTGGGCTGATGAACACGGGATAGAAGTCCGCGAACAACACAGGGACCAACTTTCAGATCCACCTCATTTCGGAGATGTCAGCACAGATCCTCAGACTGTATACTCACCACTTGACTGTTGGAGAGTGCCTGAACATCGTCTTGATGGGTAATTGTAGGGACTTTGTTTTATTATTCTGCTCGGTCTACGAAGCAAAAATATCCCTACGCGAGCTCGATGTGGTTTTATTTCTTACTTTGTCCCGGGACAATTTGAAGATCACTGGATATGCGAATACTGGGATTGTCATCAGAAACGATGGTTGCTGTCGACCAGCAAATCGATTCAATGCAAAAAGAACGGCTGAATCTGATCTTTGATTCGCTGGAGCTGCCCGAGGGGCAGTTTATCACTGGTGCTGAGGCCTGGAGGATGGTGAAAGATGCCGAAAAGTTAGGGGTTTTGACATGCAGAGACGGGTCTTTGTCATAGGGCAATGTGCAGGTGATCTGGCTGCACATATGAAAATATAACTGCTGCCTTGGGATTGTTGGGGCTGATGGGGAAAGATGATCTCCCAGCAGAGGAGCTTGAATTGCTGGATGAAGTCGCGTCCAGACTCACTGCTGAGGAGTGCATTTGCTCCCTGTTCGGACATAACCCGCAATTGAAAGTGCCAAGTGTCATCGTCAGTTATACCGAAGATGGAGGGCAGAGAATCAATCTGAATCTCTAATTATGCCTGTTAGAGCATCCCGAAATGCTTTTCAATAATTCTGAGAGTCACTTCAATCGTGCTGTTGGAAGTGCGCATAATATATTTCATTCCGCTTCTGACGATCGCTTCCTTGTCCTGGTGTGCACTGGTAGCGACAACATCCTGAACATGACGAATAACCTCATCGGGATTTTCAAGGGATTTTATGGCCTGCAGGATACTATCTTTGTCCTCACGTTGGAAATATTCATCACGGACCAGTTCTGAATCAGCGCAGAGAAATATCACCTGATTGGGAATGGCTATTCTCCTGAGCAGTTCAGGAGGAAACCAACCTTCAACTACAATGGCTTCATCTGCGAGGCCCATTAAATCAGCAATGATCATGCTGATCTGCTCTAGAGACGCATCCTTGATGGCTTTCAAATACTCGTCCTTCGGACGATTGAAATACCATTCTAAGCTGATGAACGATCTGGTCATGGCTGGCTGCTCCCAGGAGTCTGCTATCGATCTGTGTTTATCGTACATCTCATCAGTGTTGTAGACCTGTAGATCATGTTTTGCTGCCAGCGCGTTGGCCATCCGGCGCAGGAGGTACCAGCTATCCAGTAGACCCTGCGTAGATGGTGTTTTAGGACATTGTCGGCAATATGCAAGTTTTGACACCTCAGATTTCAAACAGGGTTGGGTTGGTCACTGAATAATATCGGCTATGCTCTGTGTCTCTGAAATACGAAGTACACATCGATTTGAATCTATTGTAACCCCATAAGAGTGTAGGAGATAGTTCATTTAGTCACCGGACACTAACTTTTATTACTGTCTGCAGCTAAGAATATGAGTGCTGCTTACGCAAACCCAGGTAGTGGTAGCATACTATACACGCCCACTACCTGGGGGGAGAATGATGGTAAGAGAACTGTCAGGTCAGGGAACGCTCAACTTTTATGTCTCCCCCAACCATTACTAGTTTGATTCGCTCTGTCTCCTGCAGGCAGGTTACATCTTCAGAGGGGTTTCCATCCACTATTAGCAGATCAGCCAGACATCCTTCCTTGATTACACCTGCATTGAGATCGAGAATTCTTGCACCTGTAGAAGTTGATGCGGTGATTGCCTGCATATTGGTCATACCAGCTTCTACCATTAACTCCAGCTCGAAAGCGTTTTTACCGTGAAAGTTGAACGGGGTGCCGGCATCAGTGCCCATGGCAATATTGACTTCCCGGTCCAAAGCCTTTTTGAAGCTTTTCAGATGTGCATCTCTGCCCATCCGGGCCTTTTCAACAGCGTGAGGCGGAATGCCCTCTTCGATGCCTTTATCAACGATATGATATACAGCTGCGAGTGTGGGAACCAGAGCAACACCATTTTCAAGCATCATTTCTACTGCTTCATCATCCAGCCAGAATCCGTGCTCTATTGAATCGATTCCTGCGCGAATCGCATTCTTAATTCCTTTTGTACCCTGAGCATGGGCTAATGTCCGCTTGTTTCTGTTGTGAGCCTCTTCAATTGCCGCACGCATTTCTTCTTCAGTTAGACCTCGCACTGTATGATCTGTCCCCATGGACATGACACCGCCGGTGGCGGCCATCTTGATGCAGTCTGCTCCAGAGGCGAGCTCCTGTCGAGCTGCTTTTCTGGCTTCGTCTGGGCTGTCAACCGGGCGTCTTCCTGAAAATTCTACCTCATCTGGCCAGCCATTAGCGGGATCTCCATGGCCGCCAGTAACTGAGAGGCCCTGTCCGCTTACTACCATTCGGGGACCTGGATGGAGTCCCTCGTTTATTGCCCGTTTCAGATCGATTGTCGTGTCAAATCCCGCCCCAGCGTCCCTGACGGCAGTAAAGCCTGCTTCAAGCGTCTTTTTGGCCTGTGCTGCTCCAACCAGCGAGGTGTAAGGGATTCCCCGTCTTATTCTTGCCAGTAGATCAGGCTCTCCGGTTGAAGTGATGTGAAGGTGGGCATCTATCAGTCCTGGCATTACTGTACATGATGAATAATCCAGGATTTCTACGTTTGACTGAGTTTCAATTTCGGAAGCAATTCGTGCAATGTGTTGATCTTCAATCAGGATTTCCATATTTTTGAGCAGCTCACCTGTGCCATCAATGACACGTCCGGCTTTGATTTTCAACATTTCCGTAAGCCTCCTTTTTTGCTGCCGTTTCTCCATATATTCCATCTGGGTAGTTTTAATCCTGCACAATTTTAAGGCATTGTAGCAGTTCAACCCATCACGTAAAGAAATAAAGAAATAAATGAATTATTACCCTCTGAATACAGTGTTAATACCTTATCCAGAGAAACGAAGAACGATAGTGTGCGGGAAGCTGAATTTTGGGTACAATTAAACCCTGATCGAGATAGGGAGGGAGCCTCTGAACCTTCCAAAAGACTCCCTTTTCAGAACAACTATCCCGACGTTCATGAAGGATGTAGATTATTGTGGGATTTGAGAGAAACCATACCTCGATCGCTGGTTCATAGACAGAACATTACAGAGACATAAATTCAGATTTCAAATCGACGGGCATTTTCTCCAGAGCATATCTGAATGTCGTTCTACTCAGTTCATTGACGTTGTTTTCCAGGTAGTCAACTGTATCTTCTGGATAGGTCAGATAAGTGTATTTCAAAAGCCAGCCTATCCCTTTTTGCACGTGGATCTCATGATCGTTTTTGAGCAGATCACAAACTTTCTTCACTGTTTCAAATTCAACATTTACATCAAAAGATCGGCCGGATTTCAGCAAGGAGGCTGCGGCGGCACGTCGAACATAGGTTTTGGACGAGGTTGCCCACTTGAATACAATTTCACGCAACTGTGGAAATCGTTCTATCATTGGATTGAGAACCCGGTAGCAAAGAATATCACACTTACCCCAGCCGTCAGTGTAGTCATACAGCCACTTATTGTATGTATCGAAGTATTTACGCCTATAGAGGTTTCCATGTCTTTTGACCCACATAGTTACAAGCCAAAATGTTGGCCACTGATTCCAGTCCATAATTTCATCGCACAGTTTTACAAATTCGTCAGGTCGATCGGGCATCAGGCGGTAGAGATTTCTTTGAATCTTGTCAAAATCACGGGTCCTGTCCTTATCTGGTAAGAGATCAATCGCGGAACGCAATTTGCTTAACATATGAAACTCCTTATCCGTAAGCTGCTCTAATTTATCAGTTGATATAATATAAAATGCATTTATCCTGCCAGGGGATATACACACCTGTCACACAGGAAATTGACTTTTGTCTCCCATAAGAGGTAGCAAGTCAGGAGTACTAAGCAATCTTAGCTTTACGCATCTATGTGGTCAAGTCTATGGTTGTACCTTGGTGGATATTGTTTGCATCGAGGGCAGCAAAGAAATTATTAAAACCACACAGAACTTTGACAGACAATACGACCAATTACTCATCTTTAGGAGGATATTCTGGTTTAAGTGCGGAAGTTGTTTTCACCTGTTCTGTGTTAAGGTTAATCAGTTTCAATCGATAGGGGGATGTCCATATGCTCTGGCACCTGGCTAAGAGGAACATAAGCCGCAATTGGTCGAAATATCTGCTTGGTATATTGGGAGTAGCTGTGGCAGCGGCAGTTATGACAGCTTCATTGTCGCTGCAGACGGGATATCCAGAAAACATTGCGCAGCCATATCGGGTGTTTATGGGCGCTGATTTGGTTATACATCCTGGGACAGTTGGAGTTGATTACAATCGAGAGTCTGCAGAAGGTGAATCATGGGAGTGGTCTTTACGCAGAGATCAGGAGTTAAGTGATCTATGGGTTTTCCAACCTGCTCTTTATCGTGAAGGATATATTCACCCCCAGAATGAGAGGGCGAGCTTTGTTTCAGATGATCTTCCATCTGTCCTGCAAACTCGATACCGTCCGGCTCAAGTTGTTGATATGAATCCCCTGTTGAAGATGCCTGTCCAGGTCCAGGTTGACGGGGAACTCCATCCAGCAGGATTGCGTGGTAGAGATGTCAGTCTGGATAAGCAGCAAAAGGATCGATGGGAAATTTCAGACTATCTGGAAGATGGTCGCTGGCTCCAGCCTCAGGATAGGCAATCCATGGTGGCCATGGCTTACGGTTATGAGCCGGAAACTCCTGTGTTTGAGGGAAGTAGACCCTCGTACGGTGTGTTACCTGTGGGAAGAGAAGTTACCCTCAGAGTACCGAGGCTCATTGAATACAATGAAGGTTTTCCGGTGTGGGACTGGGAGCAGTATCATACTTTTGAAGTAGACGTTGTAGGCAACTTCTCTTTCACCACCGAGGTCGAAAGAGAAGATGCTGTTGTGGCCGGGGAGCTGCCGGAACATGCTGGAGCTTTAATTATCACCAAGCGATATTTGGAAACCGATGATCTTTTTATACCCCAGTCCACCTGGAAGCGGATCTTCGGGGAGATTGCCCCTGAGGGGGTTTCACCTCGAGCCTATCAGGTGAACGTGGTATTGGAAGACATGTTTCACGCGAGAGAGGTGAGTGAGACACTGGGTGCTGAACTACCGGGAACTACCATCAGGGCAGTGCCGGACCTGGCTCGATTGGGGCGTCAAAGCCGGGGCCAATCTGTAATACCAGCGGATGTATCGAATTTGGTGGTAGGAGCATCGTTCTTAATAGCAGGTCTGCTGCTGGTGGCCAACATGTATTTACTGGTCATGCAGCGCCGTAAGGACATGGCCATTCTGAAAGTAGTTGGAATGTCACCGGGACAGGTAATGCGGTTAATAGTTTTGGAGTCAACACTGGTCTCTTTCATTGGAGGGGTCATAGGTTTTGGACTGACCAGGCTCGCTGTTACAGGCGTCTTGAGTCTTTCGGAAGTTGACGCCGCAGAAGTTGGAATGCTGACGCTTCGCACTGGTGGAATAGTCATAGGCTCTTCGGTTTTCATCGCTTTGATATTCGGGCTGCTTCCTGCTTATCAGGCGGTGCGGCAGACCACCATGCAAGTACTGCGGGATGTAGAAGTTTGAATGAACAAATTAATTGTATTTTTTAACGTTGTCAGGTTTTTGGTAGGGATCAAAAACAAAGAAGATTTGGGCTGAGTGGCAGGTCATACTACTTGAATTCGGTCCTGAAAAGTCTTACTGTTTTCACCGGCTCACCCCAGCCCTATAACATGGATAGTCAGCCCTGATTATGAATGTTTATATCACCAGCAACTCCCGGCTGAAGTTACTGAAAGGTACACCACTCTGCTTTGTTACCTGGACCACATCTTCTACTCGTACGGCCACCTGCTCATCTATGCGGATGCTTGGTTCAATTGTGAAACACATACCTGACCTCAGCACCGTGTGGTCTAACTCATACAAAAAGGGTGGTTCATGAACATCTATACCGATTCCGTGTCCCAGCCGATGAGTGAAGTATTCATCTGCTCCTTCTTCTGCCAGAACATCTCGGGATAACTGATTCAGCTCAGAAGCAGTTATTTGCCCTGATTTCATTTCCTGTATAGCAGCAGACTGAGACTTCATTACTAGATCATGGTATCTCTCTATCTGTTCATCGGGCTTGCCGCAAAATACAGTTCGGCCAAAATCGGAAACATATCCATTCAGGACGATGCCGAAATCAAAAGCAACCATCGTCCCTGGTAGGAGTGTGCGGTTACCGTTTTCGCCGTCAAATTCATCCACAACATCTCCGGCAATTGTGATACCAGTGTGAAATGAAACTCCCTCGCCGCCATGAAGCATGATCTGGTGGTCAACTTCCCGCGCGATATCGTAGGCAGTCATCCCCATCTGCAGCCTCTTAAGTACGGAAGCGAAAACTCGATCAGTGACTTTTCCTGCTTCCTTCATCAGAGCGATTTCCTCTTCATCTTTTACTGCTCGCATGGACGCAATGAATTCAGATGCATCGACGAGCTCTAATTCCGGTTGAATCTTTTTGAATAGGAACAGAGATTTGGCCCACATCCGTCCGGAGACGGCCAAACGCTTCGGATTGTCCATCCTTTCAAAAACAGCCCCAGCAGCTGCAAGCAGCTCATCGCCATCGTCTATTACAATTATGTCTTTATCCAGGGTTTGCCCTCAGACTGATTTTTTACGTGAGAACTTGCTGCCATGCGGGGCACCACAAATACAGGGCCATCTTCTAAAGTGATAAAGGCACCATACAATTCGTCTGCATGCTTATCATCATCAGTGGGGTTATGGGGAGGTCGACTCACCCCGGTTAGATATTGAAGATCAGATGACATCTTCAAATACACAGCTTCGATGTCACATTCAGCCATGGTTTTCCGGATTCTTTTTAATCTTCTTTCATAAACACTACACATTGTGAACATCTCCAATCATCAAACTGGTATGCTAGGGTTCTATATGCCCAATCGCTTGATGCCTTTATCTAACCGCATAAGGACCTCAGGCAGCTTCTCTTTGCTCACTCCAGCAAAAGAAAGCCGCAGATATCCCTCACCAGCATCGCCGAAGGCGCTGCCAGGAGTGAGTCCCAGGTGAGCGTTATCTAGAAAATGGGCAGAAAGCTCTTCGCTGCTTTCCTGGGCTGCAGGGAAATGCACAAAGAAAAAACAGGCGCCTTCCGGTGGAATAAATTGAATTGGAGCTAGCTCTCCCAGTCCTTCGAGTAGAATTTTCCGTCGATTTCGATAGGCTGAGACCATGTCGAGGACGGCCGAACGTGCTTCGGTGAACGCTTTCACTGCTCCTTTTTGGGCAAAGGCACATGGGGAGGAAACCAAATGTTGATGTACGGCCAGCATTTTGTCGATGATGTCTGATGGACCAGCTGCAAATCCGACACGCCAACCGGTCATCGCCCATCCTTTAGAACATGAGCTGCAGGTGATTGTACGCTGCTTCATTTCGTCTATGGAGGCAATGCTGAGATGCTCAGAGTCTTCATACAGGAAGTCCTCGTAGATCTCATCGGTGATAACTATGAGATCTTTTTTTACAGCAATATCAGCAATATTCTGTATTTCGGCAGGGGTGAAGACAGCACCGGTCGGATTGTTGGGAGTGTTGAGGATCAGCACGCTCCCCTTTTCTGCAGATTGTTCCAGATGATTGAGGTTTGGGTAAAAATTATGTTCCTCGGTCAACGGCAGTGGAACAGGCTTACCTCCTGCAAGATGGATTGCTGATTGATATGTCAGCCAGCTGGGATCGAAGACTAGAACCTCATCACCTGGGTCAATGAGGGCTTGGAGAGCGCAGAATATGGCTTCTCTTGCGCCAACAGTAATGAGAACTTCCGTTTCGGGGTTTGCATGGATCTGGTTTTCATCTAACAATTTGTCAGATACTGCTTCCCGCAGTTCAAAAAGTCCTCTGGATTCGGTGTAGGTTGTGTACTTATTACCGGATTGCAGAGCCCGTACTGCTGCTTCTTTTACGATTGCAGGACTATCAAAATCAGGGCGTGCTGCAGCCAGAGATATTACATCTTCCCCCTCCTGACGCATCTTTTTGATCTGATCACTGAGTTCAATAGTTGCTGAGTGTTGCACAAACTGCATACGTTCAGAAAACTGTCTCATGCTCTCCTCCTTTTGAATTCTTTGAACGGTTCACAGGTTCTAAATCAAGCAGCAGCACCTCAAGTTGTCAGTACAGCTGGCATGAGTGTAATTACTTTTCGATGGAAACCGTCTATTTCCTGTTTGGTTTTTAGCTGTGATTATAACCATCTACCAGAGCAGGAATGTGAATTCAGTGCCATAGTCTTTGAATTCTGAAGTCAAGGCAACATAAGCATTGATTTGGATATGTTGCGCTGTGTTAAATTTTACCCTGAAGGCCTTCAGTTTTGCCTGTCTGATACCTTCCCTGGTAAGGGGAGCATCACAACCTGCGCCTTCAACTTTATTCAGATCATCCACCACGGATCGTCCATGACGAATCAAGACTAACTCCATTTTATTCAGCCTCCTTGAGTTACTCATTTGAGTAATAACCCGTAGGGTATAAACAATGAGCTGATTCGAGATTGAAACACCTATCAATTTGCTGCAGGACAGCTGACTTGGCCGAACCTTATACAGTTCATTATAGCTATAGTACTGCTCACCTGAGGTAGTAATAGTATCATAATATCCTTGAATGCAGAATTCAGGGTAAAGAGAGTGTGCTTCCTTTGTGTGCGTGGTTGTACAACCAGATAAATCTCAGTTTGTTAAGATGATCTTTTGTCCAGGGCTCTCCTTTTAACATCAATTGTGTCTGGTCAGTGCATCGTGTCTGAACAATCAAACAAAATAGAGAAAACTTTTTGTAGTGTTTAAGCGACGTGGCGTTGACTGCATTTCCTGGTTTTTCTCTTTCGTTTTTCAAGTGCTTTGTGGTGGTTGTGCTGTCGTTGTTCGATGGTTTCTTTATCTTTACCAATGTATCTGTCTTTGAGGGTCACAAAGCCAATGCCCTGATGCAATCGCTCCTCAGCATAGTAGCTGATAAAATCATCGAGGTCATCTTTGGCTGCATAGAACGTCTGGTAGGCTTCCTGAATATAAATTCTCTCGTGTGTAAGCGGACAATTTAAAATACCCATAAGTGGACAGTAGGGGTTCCCGTTTGTG
>CAZRFK010000046.1:0-15057 GCA_964599275.1 uncultured Clostridia bacterium | reverse complement strand
ATACAAAATCCATCAACAGGTCCTGGTCAATGTTGTCAAAATAGGATTTGATATCCGCATCAACGAATGCCACCTCTGGTTCATGTGTTCCGGGCTGGCTACCTGCCTCAGACTCTTGAGATTCCACCTCGCGATGAACACCCTGCTATTATTGGCTTCACGCACCGATACGACAAAAGAACACCGATGAGATTTTAATTCACTGGTTCTGTGATTACGAGACACACCTAAACAGAGCCAGCCCAGCTGGGCTGGCTTTATAGTCTCATGTGGATTGTAGTACCGCTTAAAGTGCACAACTCTCCAGAACAAAGTTCACTTTTGGTTTCTGTAATCTCATCTGGAGTTCAGCGAAATCTTCACTTAACTTTTTCGAATTGAGACTTGTCTGCCCCACACACAGGGCACACCCAATCATCGGGCAAGTCTTCAAATGCGGTACCCGGGGACACACCTGCCTGCTCATCACCTTTTTGCGGATCATATTCATATCCGCAAACCTTACAGACCCAGGTGGACAGCACTTCCTCATCGTTTTCAGCAGTCTCCTGTTGTTCTTCAGAAGTTTTTACACTCTCAACCAAATCCTGCAACTTACCCTTGACTTTAGCTTTAAGGTCATCTTCATCCGGAACATAATTTATATTAATCGGTTCTACAGGGGTATTCAGTCCCATTTCAGAAAGGACTCTATGAACATCCTCTGCTCCTTCACCACTCCATCCGTAAGATCCGAAAGCAAAAGCCAGCCGGTCCTTGGGCTGTAAACCTCTCATGTAAGTCAAAAATCCACTTACACTCGGGAGCATGTTTCGATTGAGTGTAGGAGAGCCCACAAGAATCATTCGACTTTCCAAAATATCGAAAATCACATCGGAACGATGAGTTGTCTGTAGAGAGCGTAGAACCACAGGTATTCCCATCTCCTGCAGTGCACCAAGCAGCTCCACAGCTATCTGTTCTGTAGAACCCCACATGGTATCGTAAACTATTACCGCCTTTTCTTTTGTTTCGTGGTTAGCCCATCTGTGATAAGCACCAACAATCTCATCGATGTGCTCAGTCCAGATCACACCGTGACTGGGAGCTATCATATCCAGATCAAGATCCCCCAGGCTCTGCAAGACCTGCACAACACGTTCGCTGTAAGGCAATACTATATTGGCATAGTATTTCGCTGCTTCGGGCTCCAATACGCCCCAACCTACCTCTTCATCGAAACGTTCTGAGGTAGCCAGGTGTTGGCCAAAGGCGTCGTTGGATAACAGGAGATTGCGTCCAGGCACATAGGTAACCATAGAGTCAGGCCAATGCACCATCGGAACATGAATAAACTGAAGTTCCATTTCTCCTATGTTTCTTGATTCGCCAGAATTAACAATGTCGTAGTCGAACTGTTCAATATTTTCTCCATAATGTTGAAAAAGACCATCTTTGGCTCTTTGAGAAGTAATCACTTTTACATCTGGAAGTCGGTTAAGCACCTTCGTGAAACTGCCTGAATGGTCTGGCTCGATATGGTTGACCACCAGATTATCTATATCATCCGGGTCTATAATACTGCTAATCCTCTGCATCATTTGCTCGTAGCCATAGCTTTTAACTGTATCGATCAAGGTGATCTCGTCATCAATAATCAAGTAAGCATTGTAGGTAGTTCCCCGGGGAGTTGTATAACCATGAAACTCGCGAAGATTCCAATCCACAAAGCCTACCCAGTAAATACCAGATTTTATTTCAACAGCTTTCAATGTATTACCTCCTCTATCTTTTTATACCCAAAGTAATCAAATATATTTTAGAATATAATGAAACGATTGTAAATTTGCAATCATGTTGTTAAAGTATAATTGCAACTAAAAGAATTTCACGAAGGAGGTAGAACTTATGGGGGAAATGACTAACAAATATTTACAGGAAGCATTCTCAGGTGAAAGCCAGGCTCGAAACAAGTATACTGCATTTGCTGAAAAAGCTGAAAAAGAGGGCAAATCGAATATTGCCCGTTTATTTAAAGCCATTGGTTTTGCAGAACTGGTACACGCCAAAAAGCATCTAGAGGCTCTGGGCAAAATAGGCAGCACATCAGAAAACCTACAGGCAGCCATAGACGGGGAAAACTTCGAACATGAAGACATGTATCCCGCCTACAAAGCAATAGCCGAGATAGAGAATGAACCGGGAGCTGAACGAGCCTTTGAGCTGGCCATGAAAGCCGAAAAAGTCCACGAAGATCTTTACTCGGACGCAAAGGATACTGTAGATAAGACTGGAGAAGACATTGATGCAGAAGCCATAGAAGTCTGCCCCGTATGCGGTTACACTCAAATCGACAAAGAGGTAGAAAACTGCCCTGTATGTGGAGTCCCAGCGGATAGATTTCTACCATTTTAATCACATATTAAAGATCAGCGGATAAATGCATGTACTGATGTGCTGTGTGATATAAAAACAGCCGGATAAGCTCCGGCTGTTTTTATATCTTGCCAACTCAGAAGTTCTTCTTGAAATCTAAAACTGGCGCATGAGATCGGCCATTTCTATAGCGGCCTCAGCTGCATCCGCTCCCTTGTTACCTGCCTTGGTACCGGATCTTTCGATGGCCTGCTCGATAGTATCAGTTGTTATAACACCAAAAATAACTGGCACCTCAACATCCAGTGAGACTTTGGCCACGCCCTTTGCTACTTCCGAAGCGACAAAATCAAAATGAGGTGTGTCCCCCCTCACAACAGCCCCAAGGCAGATGACTGCATCGACAGTATCCGCCACTTTCTGAGCCATCAACGGTACTTCAAAACCTCCTGGAACCCACGTTACACTGATATCATCGTCATCAGCTCCATGTCGGCGCAGTTTATCAAGCGCGCCCTGTAAAAGCTGCTGTGAAAACATCTCATTGAAACGCCCCACCACCAGAGCAAACTTTAACCCTTCAGCGTTCAGACTACCTTCATTGATCTTCATTCTTTTCTGCTCCTTCCAGACAAAGATGATGGCCGAATTTTTCTTGTTTGGTCTGTAGATAGTGATAATTATGGCAGTTGACATCTCCCTCAAGAGAGAGACGTTCAACCACTTCCAATCCGTACCCATTTAACCCAACAACTTTTTTGGGGTTGTTAGTTAACAAACGTAGCTTGGTGATCCCCAAATCCTTCATTATCTGAGCACCTATTCCATAATCTCTCAGATCCGCAGGAAACCCCAGGGCCTCATTGGCCTGCACTGTATCCATGCCTTCATCCTGCAGTTTATAAGCCTTAAGTTTGTTGATGATTCCGATGCCCCGTCCTTCCTGACGCATATACAGCACCAGGCCTGCTCCCTCCGCGGCAACTCTACTCAGCGCGGCATTTAGCTGATCTCCACAGTCACATCGTAAGGAACCAAAAACATCACCAGTTAAACATTCAGAATGAACGCGAACCAGCGGAGCTTCTGCTGAAGATAATTCTCCTTTTATCAGAGCGAGATGAACATCTTCGCTAAGACGATCTCGATATGCTTTCAACCGAAAGTCTCCAAACTCCGTCGGTAAGTTCACCTTTGCCACTTCCTGAACCAGTTGCTCACGTGTGCGGCGGTACTCAATGAGGGATTCGATCGTGATCAACTTGAAATCAAACTCATCACAAAAGGTCCTCAAGTCGTCCACTCGTGCCATGGTTCCATCATCTTTCATGATCTCGCAAATGACGCCTACAGGAGTAAGCCCGGCCAAGCGGGCCAGATCCACACTGGCTTCAGTATGTCCAGCGCGTCGCAATACCCCTCCGTCTTTGGCAATCAGGGGGAAAATATGTCCCGGACGGTTCAAATCTTGTGGCTCCGTTTCCGCATCCACCAGTGCCCGAACAGTCTCGGCCCGTTCGGCTGCTGAAATACCGGTATCCGTACCAGCAGCGTCGACAGATACCGTAAACGCGGTTCTCATTGTATCGGTGTTTTCCTCTACCATTGGGGGAATATCCAACCTCTCGGCACGTTCAGCAGTCATCGGAGCACATATAAGACCACGACATTCCTTGGCCATGAAATTTATTTTTTCTGTCGTAACATGTTCAGCGGCAAAAACTGCATCACCCTCATTTTCACGATCTTCATCGTCCACGACTACTACAATTCTGCCATGTTTTATATCTTCAATAGCTTCTTGTATATTGTCAAACATTTATATACACCTCACTTAAACCCGCTGTTTTTCAACAATTCTATATTTAAATTCGGATTGTCTTCATCGGATTCTTCGAAGAATTTCCTGACGTATTTTCCAATGAGATCAGTCTCGATATTAACCAGATCTCCAGGCGTAAGGTATTTCAGTGTGGTGTTATTTAACGTATGGGGAACAATTGATACCCAGAAATGTTCCTTCTCTATCTCAGCTACAGTCAAACTTATTCCATCTATGGATACTGACCCCTTTTTAACCAGATAACGCATTTCAGGAGGTTCTGCAGCGATCGCAAACAGATCTGCATTCTGTTCTCTTTCCCTGCTTACCACGCGTCCTACTCCATCAATATGGCCAGTCATAAAATGACCACCAAATCTCCCATCGGCTGGCATTGCCCTTTCCAGATTGACGCGCGCTCCCTGCTGCAAGCTGGACAAACTACTACGGCGTATTGATTCCGGCATTACATCAGCATGAAATCCCGAATCAGTAATCTCGGCCGCAGTGAGGCACAATCCATTAACAGCAACGCTGGCGCCAGGCTCAATATCTCTTAAAACGAGCTCACAGTTAACTAACAACCTGGAGCCATTGCCTGTCTTTGTGTATCTGGCAATTTCCCCGATTTCCTCAACGAGCCCGGTGAACATTGACTCCCCCTTTCTCGGCTACATATCCGGTAATGCATAAATCATCACCAATGAATTCAACCTCAAAGCCATTCAGCTGCAGGGCGTGGGTTATTTTCTCTATTCCGTCCCCTTCCACTGGAGTCGGAGCATTACGCCCACCAATCAGCTTTGGGGTCACAAAGAACATGATTTTATCAGCAAGTCCTGACTCTAGTAATCCCCAATTAAATTCTCCCCCACCCTCAACCAAAACACTTGTGACGCCCTTATCACCAAGCACCTCCATTACTCCAACTAGATCAACACCATTGGTTGACTGGCCCACAACCACCACTTCAGCCCCAACTGCACGAAGCTGGCTTATTTTAGATTCCGGCGCTTGCTCAGTTGTAGCAATAAACAGCGAGCTATCATCGATATCCTGAAACATGTTGGCATCTGTGGTCATCCTGCATTTTGAATCCACCACAACCCGTAAGGGTTGAATCACGTCATCTCTGTCACCCAGTCGGTAAGTAAGCTGCGGATCATCACTCTGCATGGTTCCACTGCCAATCATAACTGCATCATAACCGGCGCGGTAATGATGAACATATTCACGGGATTTCCAGCTGCTGACCCATTCAGAGTGACCAGTCTTTGAAGCAATTTTTCCGTCGAGAGTCATGGCCATTTTGATAAGCACAAAAGGCTTACCCGTCTCTACGTGTTTCACGTAGGTTTCATTGAGTTGTTCAGCTGTCTCTCTGAGTAACCCAGTTTCAACACACATACCTGCGCTTCGCAGCCGAGCAAACCCCTTGCCAGACACCTCAGGATTGGGATCGGGCATGGCCCCTATCACTCTTTTTATTTTGCTGTCAATGATCGCATCAGTACAAGGAGGAGTACGTCCATGGTGACAGCAGGGCTCCAGATTCACATACAAATCAGCTCCCTCAGCCTCGTCACCAGCGTCCCGCAAGGCTACAACCTCTGCATGCCAGTCTCCGGCTGAACGATGATATCCCTCACCAATAATCTGATCATCTTTCACCACTACCGCCCCAACCATCGGATTGGGACTGGTTTTCCCCCAGCCCTTATAGGCCAATTGCAAAGCCCTCTGCATATATTCTGTACCACCGATTTTTATCACTCCCATAAAATAAGCCCTGAATATAGATTCAGGGCTGTTATAATTTAACAATCTCTTCTCCCGTCCAGACTATACTGTCGGCTCTGGATTCCAACCAGATCCTGCCTTGCAGCTCGCGGGCTTATCCTATTAAAATAGGCTTCACCGCCGGTCAGGAATTGAGGATTCCCCTCTCACCTTGCCCCGAAGATATATTCATTTCTTTCAATCTATGTTATCAGGAGTCAGTCAGCTGTCAAGTTAAATAAATGCAATCATATTAAAAACATTTTGAAATGACGACAAAATACAGCCAGAGATAAGCCCACCTGCTCATAAGAAGAAAGCAGGCGGTCTTATCTCTAATCAGTTAACCTCTTACAGCTTCGGCTTGCGTTGTCTCCCAGTATATTCAGTGTGCAGCAGCTCGTGTGACTTATGCCCACACGGACCGTCGGTCAGATATTTGTCGTACAGATACTGCACGTGGGAATTTTCGTGAGACTTGCGGAGATCCAGATCTTCATCTTCTCCATAGATTGCATTAGCCCGTGCCTCGCGGATTTCCGGAGTAGTTGGTATGGGCTGTCCTCCACCGCCCAAACAACCACCCGGGCAGGCCATGATTTCGATGAAGTGGATATCATCTATCTCACCAGACTCAAGTAGATCCATGACCTTCTTGGCATTTGCCAGCCCGTGGGCAATGGCAAACTTGAGCTCTGCCCCTTCGAGGAAGTCCCATTCAGACTTTACGTCTTCCAGATTGACGCTGGCCATCTTTATACCCTCAAAACCCCGACATGGACCGATGTTGAGGTTTTCAAACGGAACCTCTCGACCGGTGACCAGTTCGTAAGCCGTGCGGAGTGCCGCTTCCATGACGCCACCTGTAGCACCAAAGATCAAACCGGCTCCCGAGGCATCGCCAAACGGCTCGTCAAAGCTTGATTCTGGCAAATCAACGATCGGTATATCAAGCTCTTTGATCATTTTGGCCAATTCGCGGGTGGTAAGGACATAATCTACATCCTGTTGGCCGCTATCTTTCATTTCTTCACGGGCGCCTTCAAACTTCTTGGCAGTGCAGGGCATAAGCGAAACGGTAACAATGTCCTCAGGTGAAATTTCCTGTTCATCGGCATAGAAAGTCTTGATCAAAGCACCAAACATCTGCTGCGGGGACTTACAAGTTGAGAGATGATCCAGACGGCCAGGATAGAAATGCTCGATGAACTTGATCCATCCTGGTGAACATGAAGTCAGCATTGGCAACTTAACTGACTCATCACCCTCGACCAGAGCTGTCTTCAGCCGCAGAAGCAGTTCGGTACCCTCTTCCATGATAGTCAAATCCGCAGTGAAGTTGGTATCAAACACTCTGTCAAAGCCGAGCTCGCGAATTGCAGTATTCAGCTGACCAGTGAGAGAAGTCCCTGGCGGAAGATCAAAAGACTCGCCAATTGCTGCTCGAGGAGCGGGAGCAGTCTGAATTACTACGTGCTTGCTGTCATCTTCCAGAGCCTTCCATACTTCTTCTATATGATCTATTTCTCTGAGCGCACCGGTGGGACAGTGAGTTATACACTGGCCGCAGTTAACACAAACTACCTCTCCGAGGGGCATGTCAGCAAAAGTCTCAACTTCACTTTCTGGACCCCTGTCGAATACTCCCAACGCCCCAACCGACTGTAGGTCTGCGCATGTTCGAATGCAGCGCCGACACTGGATACATTTATTCATATCACGAGCAATGCTTGGACTGGAGGTATCCTCCTCAAAGCGGGGTTCGGCTTCTTCGTAAGGAATCTCCTTGATTCCATACCGCTCTGCAAGCTCCTGCAATTCACAGGAGCCACTTCTGACACAGGTGAAGCAGTCTCCACAGTGCTCAGCCAGTAGAAGTTCCAGGACAGCTCGTCTTGCTTTACGTACACGCGATGATCGGGTGTACACTTCCATGTCAGGCTGATGAACCTCGTAAGTACAAGCGGTTTCTAGTCTCCATCCTCCTTCAATTTCCACTGAACATATACGGCAAACACCAGCAGAAATCAAATCATCATGGGCACAAAGAGTAGGTACCTCTATGTCATTTTCCTGACAGATTTCCAGTATGGTTTTGCCAGGCTCCGCCTTATACTCTTGGCCATTTATCGTGATACCTATTTTGGTTCCAATATCATCTGTTACATCAGATTTCTTGGTTGAATCAGTCATAGTGCCTCCCCTCTCGCTGCGAGAATGCTGGCAAAGGGCGAGTTGCAGGACTGCCCAAGACCACACTTGGCAATAATGGCCATATTCTCCGCTAGCGATTTCAACTGTTCCAGTTCTTCATCTTCGAGTTCATTTCTTCTTAAAGCCTTAACTCCTTTAACTAACTGCTCTGTTCCCAGGCGGCACGGAGTACACTGTCCACATGATTCCTCAGCAAAGAACTCCATGAAATTCTCCAGAACCTCGAGAAGGTCGCGGTCTTCACCAAAAACGATAATTGAGCCACCTGTAGAAACATCCTCGTAGGCAATCTGACGGTCAAAGTCTTCACGTGAAACCATCGTTCCAGAGGCTCCGCCTACCTGTACAGCTTGTGCATCTTCTCCGCCCACAACTCCCAAAAGTTCTGCGACGGTAATTCCCATGGGAAGCTCATAGACGCCCGGTTTATCACAATCACCGGAAACACTGTAGAGCTTGTTACCAGCAGACTCCTCGGTACCGAATTCATTGAACCATTCAGGATCGTTAATCATTATCCTGGATACCAGGGCAAAAGTTTCAACATTATTTACCACTGTCGGCTTCCCAAGATATCCGGAACTTACTGGAAAGGGAGGTCTGTTGCGCGGTTCTCCGCGCCCACCTTCCAATGATTCAAGAAGTGCTGTTTCCTCTCCGCAAACGTATGCACCTGAACCGAGCCGGATTTCTATGTCGAAATCGAAGTCATCACGGCCCTGAATGGATGCTCCGAGTCTATTCTCTTTCCGCATATGTTCGAGGGTCTCCTCAAGATCGCTGAGCAGGTAGCGATATTCTCCACGCAGATAGAGAAATCCCTTGGATGCACCTATTGCATAAGCACAAACAACCATACCATCGAAGACCATATCTGCATAATTTTCCAACAGGAATCGATCTTTAAAGGTTCCCGGTTCCCCTTCATCAGCGTTACAGACCACATATTTTTCGTCTCCCTGGGCTCCAGCCGCCAACATCCATTTAGTACCCGTGGGGAAACCAGCACCTCCGCGGCCCCTGAGACCAGAATCACGGACTGCCATAACGACGTCTGAATGGGCATCATCGATGGCTGACGCTATAGCATCACCCGGAGTATATGAACCCAATATGACTTGTTCCTGCGCCATTATTCCACCCCTCGCTTTCCGCGATATCTTTGCAAAGTCTCACGCACTGATTCGGGAGTCAAATTGGCATGCATATCGTCATTAACTAACATTGCCGGAGCCTCGTCACATCTACCCATGCAATTTGTGTACTCCAGCGTAAACATATTATCGTCTGTAGTCTGGCCGAATTCGATTCCCAATTCTTCTTCAAGTGCCTCTGCTACTTCTTTCTTTCCTTCCATCTCACATGAAATAGTCTGACACAATCTGACTATAAACTTACCTTTAGGCTGCTGGGAAAGAAAAGCATAGAAAGAAACTACTTCTGACACCTGTGTGGGTGATATATCAAGATTCACAGCCAATTCGGACTGTGCTGCAAGAGGCACATGACCGTAATTAAGCTGGATGTCCTGAAGAATTGGCATCATCTTCAATTCTTCCTCACCATATTTGTCCAGCAAGTCATCAATTACTTCGCTCCAGTTATTCTTCTCAGCGGTGCTCACTCCTACTCTACCTCCTCTTGCAGCAGCTCATTAATTTTCTCTACCAGAGTTTCAGGTTTAACGGGCTTGTTCAAAAACACGTCAACCGGGATCATCTTTTCGTCAGCATCGTAATCCCATCCAGTTGCCCTGCCTACGCCGGTCAACATAATGATGGGAATTGGCTGATCGGATTTTTTGATTTTTTGGGCCACATAAAAGCCTTCATCTGGCTGTGTCATCATGACATCAAGAACGACCAGATCTGGTTCCTCACTACTGATAGATTGGAGCGCCTCTTCTCCATTACTAGCAGTAATGACTTCGAAACCCGCTTTGGTAAGCCCCAACTTCAAAATCTCCTGTACATCAGCATCATCGTCAGCAACGAGAATCTTGTGAACCATAGATAACTCCTCTCCGGAATTTCAGTGTTTAAAACCAAACAGTTTGACTTGAACACCCAATCCCACATAGACTATACCTTCTTGTGAAAAATAGTGCAATCGCTTGTGAAGAACAACTCAATCAAACCTTGGCTGCATTCATAACTATGTGCTAAATTGTCACAAAACGGAAAGCAATTAAAATAGAATATAGATTCCCATTGGCAAATGCTGCTTGGCATATAAAATAAACATGCAGACCATGAATTGAGGAAACAGATACTAAATAATTTTCCGTAGTATACGATCCATTATGTGTGGACAAAATCTGCTTTCACCCCCAAAATCAGAAGGGGGATTTCGTATAAAAACATGGAACCCCCCAGAGTTCGGGAGATATTATGAATCAGGAAGATAGTCAGATCTTGCAGAGTGCGCAAAATGGAAAAGAATCAGCTCGCGAAGTTGTTCTGCGAAAATACCGCGACTTCGCCTACAAGACTGCATGCAGATGCGCCAAGAGAAAGCTCACATGGGGTGAAGATGAAGAGTTAAGTATTGCACTAATGGCACTGAATGAAGCACTGGACCGTTATGATGAAACACGCGGCGCATCCTTTAAAACATTTGCCAGCAGGATCATAAAGAGTCGTCTAACAGACTACTGGAGAAAACAAAAAAAACATTCAGAAACAGTGTCTCTGGATGAAACGGAGAACATCCATCACGCTGAATCTCTTGAAGCACAAAAAAGATACAGCAAAAAACAGACGGATATCTCTCGAAAGAATGAACTGGTTAAATTTCGAAAAGATCTCAACAACTTCGGTATCAATTTGGAGACACTTGAAGATGCCTCTCCGAAACACCGGCGTACAAGAGAGAAACTGAAGTCTACAGCCCGTAGTCTTGCCAAACGCAGAAAACTTGTATCAAAGCTACGTCGAACCAAACAGCTTCCACAGTCTGCACTTGCAGAGATGGCCGGGGTCAGCAAGAAGTTTCTGGAACGGGGAAGGAAGTATATAATCGCCCTAGTATTGATAATGACCGACGAACGATATGAGCATTTACGCACTTTCTTACAGCTACCTTACATTTCACAGGAGGATAGCAGCTGTGAATGACAAACAATGCATGGTGATAAAAACTGATGATAACTACGTTCACGTCGTCACCAGGGAAGGAGATTTTCAAAAGCTCAATATTGAGCTTTTTGATTCACTTCCACAACAGGGTGACCTCATCACTATGCCTGGTTCCCCTGCGAGGAACCCAAGACAGCTCTGGCTGCATGCAGCCTTAGGTATGGCGGCAGTGGTTCTAATCGTTCTGGTGGTTTATCCTCTACTGGTCCCATCACACACCATTACAGCCTACCTGGAAGTTGAAGTTAACCCGGTGGTACGCTTGAGCCTGGATGCTCAGAACCAAATCAGAGAGGTTAAGGCAAAAGACGATATGGGAAGCGTTCTGCTGTCTGAGCTGCAGCTGACGGGCCTTGGTGCCACTGAGGCCACTGAAGTGTTGATAGATAAAGCTGTCCATGAGGGGTTCTTAAACGACTCTCAGGAAAATGTTGTGCTGATAACGCTGATACAAAAAGATTTGCAGTACGATTCCACAGATATCACAGATATTCGTCAGACGGCACAGGATACCCTTGAAAGTAAAAATATAACAGGAATAATAGCAGCCTCCAGCACGGATCAAGATACCTCCAGACAGGCACGGGAAGAAGGTCTAACGACCGGACGAAAGATGCTGCTCAAAAGACTGGAACAATTAGACATATCCATACCTCCCAAAACCATGCGAGAGGTCCCTCTTGCTGAGCTTCCGCAAGCAACCGGACTGCCGCCACACGCGTTTTACGGCACCGATGAGGACACAAAAAGCCAGTTCCCGCAGCAGGAGCGCAGGGAACCTAAAACTGATGACCATCGTGCTCCAGACAAAAACATTCCAGTTGAACCTGGACCGCTTACCGATAACCTTCAAGAACACTCTCCCGGTCAAGGAGACTCTCATGAGTCAGAGCGGCAACAAGCTCCGGACCCGGACCATCAACGTCCGAATCCACCGATACCTGACAAACGTAGAGGCCGGTAATTCCCCAGATTCACACAAGATTAACGACTATATGCTCACTTTTGAACAGCAGAATTGGATACTGACGGACGGAGAAGTTCCCTCACACCATACCCCCAAACACTTGACAATCTACTGCATTGAGGGAAATACCAGGTACATGGGAAAACATGAATGTCATCAGTTATTTCTCCATACGCCGGTCTTAATATGGTTGGTTGGAAACCGTAAATATCTTTGAAGATCTTTTGCGTTGATTTTATCTGGGAGGTATATGCCTTATCAGCTGCTAGATGGCTCAGCTGGGAATGATTGCCTATTGCATGTCCTTCCCCGTAAATGCGTTTGCCGATATCCGGCCATTCAAGCATATTTTCTCCAATAAGGAAGAAGTTGTTTGATAGAGCCTTCATAAGCTTCATCAACTGCTGTTCTGAGAATCTCCTCATCCTCACGCATACCACCGATGATGTGGTACTGCGAAACTCAGCTAAAGCGATTCCCAAAACAATAGAACAACTCGAGGAAAGAGGATACACCTTAGTTACGATAACTGAGCTCCTGGATCTGGAACAAAAACTAGAAAAGCAGAGCAAGTATTTGTCGAGACATGGCCTGACAACAGTCAACTGATCAGTGGACACACGCGACTGGGATCCAACAATTGAAAGCTAAAATATCATATTTTGCAAATATATCAAGGGCTTTCGAAGTATAGATGGGACCCGGACCATCATCGAAAATAAGGGCGATCTCTCTTCGCTCAGGTAAGCCTTCCGTGAAAAAGTTTCCTTCCAGGCGTCGCGAACGGGCTCTAGGTAGGGCCGATCGGAATGAGTTACTAGCCAGATCCATGTAAACCTTCCAGTAAAACAACGGCTAAAATTCATCAAATATATAAAATTAACACCTCCCCTTATAACCCCCTTTTCGCACCTTCCCCGACGGTTTCGGATAATTTACAGCTTTTCAATTTAGGCCCTGCTACGTGTCCGGCAGCCGGGTGAAGGTGTCCTGTGGCAGCTTCAGCAGCCGCAATATGCGCTCGGGTACCGGTATGTTGTCCGGTAGAACCCGGGTTCCGTCGGATGTCTTGATCACCAACATGTGATTGAGCAGCTCGAGGATGCGCCGTCCGGTTGGCTTTTTGCTCTTGACTCCACCGTGCAGTATCAGGGGTTGTGTTTCTTTCTTCATGGCCCTTCTGACCCTGCGCTGCAGTATGCTGTACACCAAAAGCGACATCAGAAACACGTAGGCTAGCGCCTCAACTCGTTCGGGCTTTTTCAGGTAGACCGGACCCACCACTCTGGGGTCCTTGATGAAAGCAAAATGCTGCTCCACCACCGTCTGCTCCTTGTAAGTTTTCAGGATGTACTCGTCATCAGATCTCTTTTCAGGAGGGGGCTTGCTTATCAATACAAAGCAGCTGGCCTTTTCTTTTTCGTGCTTGATGTATTCGGCATTTCGCTTCATCCGAGGCACCACCCGGTGAAACTCCTCGTACTGGGGCACGTAATCCTTGGGCGGTCTGCCCGGTCGCTTGCGTTTTTTGCGCCTCTGGCTCCGTTGCACCTGGTACTGCACGCAGAAGAAAGGCCCCACGCAGCGTTCTTCAAACTCCCGGCAGGCTTCAAGAGCGTCGGGTTCGCAGGCAAACTCTCGCTTTGCCAGCTGGTCGAGCTCCCCCGACAGCTGCTCCTCGGCCTTCTCCACTCGTCGGTCAACGCTCTTTGTCTTTCTGCCGTCCAGACTGGAGGAGTGAACCACCACAAAACGGTAGCTCTGCCCGTACATCTCCTCGTCAACAGAATATATGCGGTAGCGAGCCGCATCTGCAGCATCGCTCAGAGCACCGAGCGATTCCCAGTCATCCTGCTGCCAGGCACGGGTTACCAGCTGTTGTTCCAGGTTGAATCTGCGGGGCAAACGAGAGATAAAGTGATACTCTCCGGCAAACAGCGTCTGCAGATTCTTTTTGGATATCAGACTGGAATCGGCCACATATACCGGCCTTCGGCCCTCGCACTGCAGGTAGTCGGGCAGCTTTTTCAATAGCTCCCGGTTCCACTTCACGTCCGGCTTGTTGCCATCCAGCACCTCACCCACCACCGGCACCCCATCTCTGGTTACTCCCAGACCGTACATGAATTGTTTCAAATCGGGACGCTTGTCCTTACTGAAACCGAAGGTCAGGTTCAAAGCAGTACTGTCATCGTCAATATCGTACTCTCCGTGTACTGATACTGAAGTGGTGTCCGCATGCAGGGCGTCAACGGTAACGCCTTCAGTGTTCAATACCTCCAGTACCAGCGCCTGATAGACCTTCTCTGGACCGGCCTCGGCCAACTTATCCAGGGCGCGAGCCAGAGCGTCATCGTTCAGACAACGCCACGTTATCCCCCGCCCGAAAAGCTTCTCCACGTCCATGCGACTGTACATCAACTCCACCCGGTACAGGGGCTGTCGGCTCAGCAGGACGTTGATCAGGATGGCCACCAGACGCTGTCCGGGAGACAGCTTGCATTGAACTTCATCCCACCGCAGGGCCCGATCGAGCAGCCTGCGCACTCCCAACTGTTCGCAAAGATTACTTATCACTGGAGCAGGACCATCATAAAGCACCGTAATCAAAGGCTTCACCTCCGCTTGAGACGATGCTAACACAAACGGAGTAAAAAAGCTAGACAATATCTCCCAAATGACAAACAATTTATTCAGGTCAAACTCTCATGAGGGTGCGAAATGTGGGTTGTACTTTGAGATTCAACTGCAAACCAACTTATCTCGTGAATTGAACAACAGGG
>CAZRFK010000045.1:0-15141 GCA_964599275.1 uncultured Clostridia bacterium | reverse complement strand
TCCGTTGACTACCACCTCATATCTATCAATGATGTCCAGAGCATTATCTGTTGTTAGATAAGTTTCATGGAGATTCACCTGTACATGTGGGTTTATGTTTTTCAGGTGCTCGGCAGCTGAGTTGGTTTTGGACTTTCCCACATCATCAGTGGCATGCAGAATCTGCCGGTGCAGATTCTCCAGCCCCACTTCGTCTCCGTCAACTATTCCCAGGGTACCCACCCCTGCGGCGGCAAGATAAACAGCGGCCGGAGAACCCAATCCTCCCGCCCCTACAATCAGGATTTTGCTTTGGGACAATTTCTGCTGTCCCGACAAACCCACCTCACCCAGTATTAACTGTCGCGAATACCGCTGCAACTGCTGGTCATCAAAGAATTTTCCGCTGTTCTGTTTCATCTTTTCCCTCCCTTTCTGTATATTGGTGGTGTAAACAGATACATCCCTGCAGGTCTTATAATAACATCCATTGTAGTAGCGCTCTGCCAGAATACCCCTTAAAATGAATTTAGCACAGGCATTTACAAGCTTTCCAGGGTGCTGGTTCACACCTTGTATTCAAATTGAAAATCGGCATGCAACCAGAGGAGGTGTTCAGCGGGTGTCCCTTGCTCGCAAGATAGTTCTGGCAGCAGTGATCCTGTTTCTGATAACAGCAGTTACTTCGTGTGAAATGTGGGAGGTTCACACCGAAATAGACCGGGCTGGGACCAGTTTGTGGACACAACTCCAACAGGGTAACTTCTCGAACGCAGAATCATACGTTTTATCTCATCCTGAACTTGCCCCAGTCTGGCAAAATACTGGACAGTTGGAAAAGAAATTGCTAAAGACATTCATCAGCGCATATGAAATAAAGGAGGTTCGGGTCCTCACTCAGGAAAGTGAGGAAATCCGCGATCAGGTAACTGGACAGCGGACCGCACATTTCACTGTTGTGGGGCCAGACCTCAACCAGCAGGATATTGATGAGCTTGCCAGATGGAGCCGGAAACAGCTTCATGCAGCCAAAACAGCAGGAGTGTCATCTGACATAGTCTATGGCCTCATGGATGAGCGAACTGAAGCGCTGATGCAGGAAGCCGACGAACAAGTTTTCCGTTATGAGGTGCAGGCACAACACCGACAGGGGCAGTGGCGGTTTCGACCTCCTATCTTACCTCCCCGTCTGTACGAACAGATGACCGATCTGGTCTGTGAGATACAAAACCACCTACAAACTGCCGCTGCTTCAGCAGGAATGACGCTACCTCCAACAACAGAACCTGCCGAACCAATGCCTAGTGGTCAGGAAATTTGGCGGCAGAAACTGCCGGGAAACCCCACTACAGTTACCCTTGCAGAAGCTCTACCCAAAAACATCCTTGTAGCTACCGAGGAATCAGCAGTCATGCTGGATCAGCTAACAGGTCAGATTCAGTGGTCCTATTCTTTCCCCACTTCCATTGGAGATGACTCTCAGAACATTCAGATTCATGTAGCTGATGATTATTTATTTGTTGCACTCACAAGTAATGAAGAAAAAGGTGAGGTATTTATCAGCAGTATCAACCGCTATACTGGAAAACCCCTCTGGGAACGGAAACTCAGCAGGGACGCATCTGCTGAAGATATAAAACTGTGGCAGGATCAGATATGGGTTAAATTAAGAACTATCCCTGGTGATTCACCAGGTGATTCGTTTCATACTGCCCTCTCGGCCGAAACCGGCGATACTCTCTATAAATTTTCCGAGATAATCGGTCATAATTCTGAACACGCTTGGGTTTACTGCCAGCAGGAAGGCGAAATCCGCCGCCATCGAACTGGCCAAGGAAAGAAAGAATTACAAATTGCAATAGTTGAATCCCCAGCAGCAGAACCTCCCGAAATGACGTATTCGAGGCTGACACCTCAGTCTATCGTAGCAGCGTTTGAAAACCACCACCCGGATGGAATGTTACATAGTAAGGCTTACGCATTTGAACGCACCAGCGGAAATCATCTCTGGAAAACTTCAGGAAACATTCTTGATGTGCAACCCGAGGAAGACCTGCTCCTTTTAGCCCAGCACCAGCAGGTATCAATACTGAACCTGCAGACCGGGCGACCGCTGCTAGAGAGGTACGTTGGCATCATTACAGACGGTGAAATATTGACTGGCGGTGCATCTTATGTTTTGACCCGCAATAGTGTTCAACTGCTGTCTGCAGAGGACGAAAACGGGCTGGAAAAAAGAATATCCGATACCAATATCAAATTACACTCCGAGGGACAAAAACTTTACATCATCGGAGACAACAATATCCGCCGCATAAACACGCAAACCGGTGCGACAGAGTGGGAAGTGGAATCACCGGTGTCGAAGGCATCATCGATCCGATCTGCGGGAGACAATCTTTTGTTTGTCCGGGAGGAAGTTAAAACCGCCTCAATTCTGTCCGATAGCACATGGTTAAACTATTATCTGCTGGACCGAACTACGGGCCAGATTCGCAATGAACTGCAATCTGTGCGTCATATATCAGACAAAAACAGCAGCCCTCATCTGTACTTTTACAGCCCGCATGTTCTGTACGGTTTAAGCAAGGCAGATGGCACTGAGCAGTTCAATCATGTCCTGGGCAAAGGCGGCCTCAGTGGTAAGGCGATAATGACCCGGCCAGACACCAGGGCAAAAAACACACTAGCTGAAACACTGCAGTCAGATGTAGTAGCTTTAACATATCAGCCGTTCAAAGTTTCTGATGGTGAATTGAGGTTTTCCGAATATAAACTCAAATTATGGCAGGCAAACAGTGGACAAGCCAAATACGCCGCATCCGGGGGACGGCCTCTCCTTCTGATAGACACAAAGGTACTTTCAGTCGCCAGTTCTGATGACAACGGCCAGGTGAAGTTGATTTTCACCGGACCACAATAGTGAGCACCCCACTGCTACTAATGATCATCCAGAGGATCCTCGGATAGCAATTCATGTTTCCGCAGCTTCTGTATGGCTGCCTGCAGGTCGTCATCGCTGCGGTACTGCACAGTGTGTAAATGTGAGCCCCCGGTCAGAGAAGAAAGCAGGCTGGCTCCCTGGTCTTTTAACGAATCCATGAATTCCTGGACATCACGGCGCGAAGACAACATGAGGTTCCCCCGCAGTTCGCCGTAAATGGAATGCTCAACCACCACATCTATGACCGTCAGACCATTGTCAACCAGTATATTCAGTTCTTTTTCTGTCTCCTGCGGTGTATGTTTAACTGCCAGTATCGTCTGCTGCTGTTGACTCATACCACTGGGAAGCAGATAACCCCGTGGGGTAGCAATTATCTCGTGACCCCGTGCGCGCAGTATGGCTACATCCTGTACTATTATCTGACGGCTCACTTCCATCTGTTCTGCCAGAGAGGACCCATTAACGGGTTCGGAAGCAGTTTTCAGAACTTCCAGGATCTGTTTATGCCGCTGCTTTGCCACTGCAATCCCTCCCATAAATACAAATTCATCACTACTGACTGTCTTGGAATTTCAACCAAGACCGGTTTATATCCTCCCCAGAATCAGTAACATGCCTTCAGAATGGTGCAAAATCTTCACTCATAAAAAGTAATCTATTTGAGTCCATTAAAGTATTATTAGTTATATAACATTCAATGTTTGCCTTAATTTTTATCCAGATGGCCGAGAAATAGTTGACTCACGACACAAAATTCATGAGAAGGGGATCAACTGTGGCTGTAAGCACCAATTTTCTGGTAGGTTTTCACGAGCAAAAGCTGCCAAATCTTATCGTTGCTTATGAAGGTGAGATAATTCATCAGTTTCAATTCATAAACGCATTGGCCTGCCGCCTGCCGGTCAATGCAGCTCAAGAGCTGGCCAGGCACAAACAGGTCAGATACGTTGAGCCTGATGATATGGTTTTTGCCCTGCAGCGAATCATCCCCTGGGGAGTCAGCAGGGTATTCTCAACTGAACAATTTCCTTTTGCCACCTGGGAAGTCTCTAAAGGAGAACGCAAAATTGCTGCCATACTCGATACCGGGGTGGAAGAAGCACACCCAAATATTCCCCAACTAAAAGGAGCGGTCAACACCATAGATAACACTCCACCAGATACCGATCAAAACGGGCACGGAACTCACGTTGCTGGCACGGTGGCTGCTTTGAATCGAGACATTGGAGTCGTGGGCGTAGCTCCCCGGGCTGACTTGCTATCAGTCAAGGTGTTGAACCAGTCAGGAAGGGGTACCATACGTTCCCTTGTCGAGGGTCTGGAATGGGCAATTATGAAAAAGGCAGATATTATGAACATGAGCTTGGGATTGGTAAGATGCTCGCAGACTCTGCAGGAAATCTGTAAAAAGGCCAACCAACGGGGGCACCTTCTCATTGCGGCAGCGGGAAACAGGGGAATGGAAAATCACCGAAACTCAGAGGTTACCTATCCAGCAGCATTTCCTTCGGTTGTCGCTGTTTCGGCATCAAACTTGCAAAACGAACGTCCTACATGGTCCAGTCAGGGCGATGAAGTTGAATTGATCGCCCCTGGAGTAGAGATTATCAGCACCATCCCGCCCGACGGTTATGCTTACAGGAGCGGAACCTCGATGGCGGCACCGCACACAAGCGGCACCGCGGCCCTCGCCTGGGTAGCTGCTCCCGAACTGAGCAATTACACCATTCGAAAAATCCTACAAAACACTGCCCAGGACCTTAGTCTGCTGCCCAGCGAACAGGGCTTTGGTCTGGTTCGTTCTGATCGAGCCACCAAAACAGCAGCCAACTACTGCAAATAGACATGCTATGTACAATATCAACATTTGTTCAGCGGACAAAAGCAGCTCCATAAGCCATGGCAGCAACGATCATGTACACCGGGTGCAGTCCCAGTACCCGTATGCCCACTGCTGAGGCAGTGCCCAAACCCAGAGTCACCCATATGGAAGAGGCTCCTATAGCGGTAATGGTCGTGTCAAAAGTAAGAAGAGCCAGAAGAACAACTACTACTGGATAAACTGCGTTGATCATTCCCTGAACAAATGGTACGTCCCTGTACTGACGGAGTGCGGTGAGCAGCAAAAGCATTCCCACTATCGATGGCAGAAGGAGAGCGATCAAACCTACCAGTGCCCCCAGGTATCCTGCTACCCGGAAACCAACTGCTGCGGTCATTTTTGTTGCAACCGGCCCCGGCAGGGAATAAGCCATAGCCAGAACCTCAGCGAACTGTTCTGAGGTCATCCATCCAAATTGATCAACTGCTTCTGCCTCAATAAGCGGAATCATGGCCGGGCCACCACCGTAGCCAACAGAGCCGACGCGGACAAATGCTATTATAAGCTGCCAGAAGATTTTCATCCATTCCTCCCCTTCCGAAATTCACCATTGCTTTATTTTATAGTATACAAAAACAATATAACTGATTATCTTGATATTCGTAACCCCTAAAAAATCTTGGGCTCATCCCCAGCAACAGGACCACCAATATTTCATCTGCAGACAATAAGGCTGGGAAAACAACTCACTCCCAGCCTCACAGACGTGATTGTTAACTCCCATTATGCACCTTATACCACGCTGGGTTCGTGTATTAGATCTCCGCGTTCAAATCGACCCAGGTCCAGCATGCTTATATCCATATCCATTTCAGTATCCATCATCATCTGAGCCATCAGAACTGCCGTCATCGGACCGACCATGAATCCGTGGCCGCTGAAGCCGACTGCCATATAATACCCCTGCAGCCCGGGTATACCACCGAGTATCGGCTGGGCATCCGGGGTAATGTTGTAAAGACCGGACCACTGCCGTACAACACGCAGGTCAGCAAGGGGAGGCAGAATATCCAGGACTGAATGACTCATGTGCTCCATAAACTGCCAGGAGGTCTCAATATCAAACCCCTTTGGTTCGTTGGGATCCCCCAATCCCATAATGAAACTGCCATTGGGAGTCTGCTGACAGTAGATTCCATGCTCAAAAGAAATGACCATAGGCCCCTGATATCTGTCGACAGGCTCGGTCACCAGAATCTGGTGTCTTTCAGAATAAACTGGAATGTCCACACCAGCCATGTCCGCAACTGGTCCAGAATAGGGGCCAGCAGCATTTAAGACCATGTCCGCAGAAATGAAATCTCCATCTGCAGTGTGGACCCCCTGCACCTCGTCTCCTTCCACTTCTATATCAGTGACTTCGGTCTGAGTTTTGATGGTTACCCCCAGGCGCTGGGCGGCTTTGGCATACGCCATGGTAGTGTGAAATGGATCTGCATGTCCGTCTTCTGGACAGAATGTAGCCCCCACCAGGGGTTCAGTATTCAGATGAGGAACAATATCGGATGCTTCCTCAACAGTGACCGTCCTCGACGGAGTTCCGATGCGGTTCTGCAGCTGGACATTCTTTCTGAACTGTTCCATCTGAGCGTCACTGTAAGCCAGAACCAGATATCCACCCTGTTTAAACTCAATGTCGCCATCATAATCCAGTTCTTCGTTCAGGTTCTCCAGTATTTTACAGCTGCTGCGGGACAGACGTATGTTCATTTCCAGGCCCCACTGCTGCCGAACTCCTGCTCCACAGCGTCCAGTAGCGCCTGCAGTGATATAGTCTTTTTCACAAACGATCACATCAGTCATGCCCAGTTTGGCCAGCTCATAGGCGGTGGCGCAACCGATTATCCCGCCTCCGATAATTACTACTTCTGCTCGTTCTTCAGTCACTTTCTTCCCTCCCCTCTTCATAAGCCTCAGCTAACGTTTTCAGCTTTACTGGCGTGAAGGGAGGTCGGTAAACAGGAACTTCCAGTTCTTCTATCGGCACGCCCCGGAACGAAGCGATCTCCCGCATTATCAGCTGTCGACAGGTTCTACCCTGACACGGCCCCATGGTACAGCGGAGCAGGCGCTTCAGTTCCTCAAAATCCTCCACTCCCGCCCGCAACATTTGACGGATATCTGCAAGGGTAACATCCTCACAACGGCATATAATGATGTCTTCTTCATTCACTGCTATCCACCACCTTCGCCTGGGCCTGATGCAGGGGCTTGATGGCACGAACCTGCTCTATCATATTCTGCGGCACTTCAACCCACACCACAGCAGTACGGTCGAACGATTTAGGGTTCTGGACCCTCTGCACTTCAGAGGTCCCTGCTTGTTCACCAGCCCGGGTCATTAGTACCACTTCATCACCAGGTTCAGGTACCGGAGTAAACTCATGCGGCAAGGCCATAAGGGCATGCGTGTTTGAATAAGTCTCATCTATTACGAAAACTGCCAGACCAGGACAGTTGGCAACACACATTCCACACCCAGTGCAGTCCTCGTGTTCAATGCTCGGTAGATGGTTAATATCCGAAAATGGTTTGATCGCTTCCACGGGACAGGCCTCATGGCATGGATCACAGGGTATCTCATGAAAGCACTCAATCCAGGCAACCGGACCCTGCTGTCGCTGTTCACAGTCAGGTTTTATCTGGGACAGTTCCTCTGCGGTGGCGATACCTGTGTGTTTCAACATTCCCGTTCACTTCCCTCCACCAGAGACTGTTTGATCGGTTGAGCATTTCTCATTTTGTTAAGGCCAGCCCGGATCTTCTCTCCCGTGGGTCCGGAGCGCAGAGCAGCTAATTCAGAAAGCAGTTCATCTCTGCGGCAGTCGTATTCCTGCTGGTTGACATACCCCAACGAATCAGCACAGTTGAGACCGGCCAGGCGTCCCTCCATCATGGCTGCTGAAGCCTCTTCAACCCCTGAAGCATCGCCAGCAACGTAAACTCCTGATACTGATGTCTCCAGATCTTCATCCCGGACTGGTACGTATCCACCCAGTTCGGGAATCCAGGCCATTTCACAGCCGGCCTGCCACATGAGTTCAGCAAGTGGATTCAAACCCACAGCCAGGCAAATGGCATCACAGTCTATGTCCTGCTCAGTTCCTTCTACCTCATCCCAATTGTCGTCAAGCTGCACCAGCACCGCACCCTCAATAGATTCTTTCCCATATGCACGGCTGACTGTGTGCCGGGTCATTATAGGCACACCCAGACGGCGCACTTTGGAAGCATGAACGGCATAACCACCTATTTCTGCAGCTGCCTCAACAATGGCAACTACATCCACCTTAGCCTGCAGCAGCTGATAGGAGACAATCAGACCAATGTTTCCTGCTCCTACCATCAACACCCGCTGACCGGGTCGGACGCCGTGAACATTCATCAGTGTCTGTACAGCCCCTGCCCCGTAGACGCCCGGAAGGTCGCTGCCCGGAAATGCCAGGAATCTTTCGGAAGCCCCGGTGCTGAAAATCAAACGTTGTGGATTCATCTTCTTCCACTTTTCATCCTTTTGATATGCCACAACACCATCGGGATAGTAGCCGGCAACATCGGCTCCAAATATCATATCCACTGCATTTTCTTCCGCCCCACCTGTCAGGATTTCTGGAATGTCTATTCCGCGTGTTCCTGCATACTGTGCACGCGAACCGAAAAATCGGTGAGTCTGTTTTATGAGCTGACCACCGGCAGCTTCATCGCGTTCCAGAACAACTACTCCAGCTCCCCAGTTGGCAGCTTCGGATGCAGCAGATAATCCGGCGGGACCACCACCGACTACTGCCACTTCGCATTCACGCATTGAGCTCACCCTTTCCTCGCTGGCGTTCTACCCGCATGCCTTCCCGCAGCGGTTCAGTGCACGTTCTCACGTTGGGACGGTCATTCACCCTCATCAGGCAGGCAGAACAATTGCCAATCGCACAGAAAAAGCCACGAGGTCTATCCATCTCGGCACTGTGTCGCAACACCTTCACACCCGCGGCATGCAGGGCAGCAGCCACCGGCTCTCCCTCTATACCCTCAAGTTCTTTCCCTTCGAAATAAAATGTGACGCGTTTCTGTCCGGAAAACTCGAGAATAGGGTGGTTTTCAATCCTGCTTTCGCCCATAAACTTCACCTCTCCATCCAAACAATTTATATTTATGTTTTGGTTCACAAAATAAAGCATCATACCATGGTGCCTGCATTCAGTAACCTGATCAGAAAATGTGCTTGAGAAATCCTTCTAGGTACTGAAACAGGGCACACTGGACGGTACCCATTCATCTATAAAGTCTTCTGTAAAGCCCCGCTTCTTCCTTCCCCGTCAAATGCAGGTTCAGGCCGTTGTTTTTCGAACAGCCTTTTCTATCCTGCGTACACATTTTTCAACCCGGCTTTTTGGACAGGCCAGATTAAACCTGTGGAACCCCTCACCACCTGAACCGAACATAAATCCGGGATTAGTAGCAACCTGCGCCTCTTCGATCAGGAGTTTCTGTAATTCATCATCCTCCAGACCAAGCTTGCGCATATCCACCCACACCAGATAGGTTCCCTGCGGTCTTACAGCCCTCAGCCCAGGAATATTGTTGATTTTTTCACAGAAAAACTCCACGTTGTTCTTCAGGTAGGTATTGAGCTGTTCAATGTAGTCGTCTCCATCCCGCAATGCGGCTTCCATGGCTACAAGCCCAAGCTCATTTACGCTCCCCTGACCTTGCCGAGCATAGTTGATTTTTTCCCGCCACTGCTCATTTGGAATTATGGCAAATGAAGCCTTCAAACCTGCCAGATTAAAGGTCTTGCTGGGAGCCATAAAAGTTACAGTCTGCCGCTCGACCTCCGGCGAAAGGCTGGCCATCACGGTATGTGAGGCATCCCCAACCAGCAGATCACAATGAATTTCATCAGAAAATATTGCCACATCATTATCACAACATATGTCAGCCAGCTGCTCAAGTTCGTCCACACTCCACACTCTACCGCCGGGATTATGTGGGTTGCAGAGTATCAGACCTTGAATTCGGTGAGTGACTGAAGGATAACCGTCTTTTGAAGTGGTAAGGTGCTCACAGAGATCATCATAATCCATGACATAATGCTCACCTTCGAGTTTCAGTTGGTTTTCAACCACCTGACAGCCATTGTTAGTGATGGTCCCATAAAATGGTCGGTACACTGGCGGCTGCAGAACAACTTCATCACCAGACACAGTCAGTGCATCAATTGCTGCATAAAGACCTGTAATGACGCCCGGAGTGAAAATGATCCATTCCTTTTCAATCTGCCAGCCATAAACTCGTTCCATCCGGTCAATGATTGCCTCATACAGAGAATCAGGAGGGAAGCTGTAACCGAACAGGGGGTGTTCAAGGCGGTTTTTAAGCGCTTCCATCACTGGTTTCGGACTGGGAAAATCCATGTCCGCCACCCACATATCCAGTACATCTTCTCGACCGAACAACTTCTCATTTTTGTCCCATTTGCTCGAATTGGTATTATTTCGGTCAATATTGCGATCGAAATCATATCTCATCCATATCTTCTCCTTACACAAAGTGCTGAACACTAAAAACAGACTATTAGCCAAATACTACAACTGAAAAACTGTCAATTTCAGATTACAACACACCAAAACAACACTCAACTCCTAAGTATCAATATATTCAACATTCTTTCCTGCTACAGTTGTGTTTTTAGCTGTATTTCACAGTCAATGAAGGCCAGTTCGATATAGGAAAGCAAATTCCGACTCCATGCTGCAGGCTGTTGTTATTAACAAATTGGTTATATATCACCGGTAATAAAACCACAATATTGCCTAAAGGAGTGTTGCCTGTAATGAATAGATACCGTCATTTATTTGTGGGAATGCTTTCTGGGGCGCTTGCTGGTATTGCAGTTTCTTTAATCCTGTGGGGTGCGTGGTCGTTGCCAGTTTTGGGACTCCTGGTTACAAGGGTGGATATTATAAATGGAATGGCTGCCATGATGGTGATCGGAACTGTAGGCGGCGGTCTGTACTCCCTGATAATGGGCAGAAAACAGAGATCTTGCACCACCACTGCAGTGGCAGGTGTTATTCTGGGTTTGAGTCTGTGGATTATTGGAGCTCTGGTAGCAGTTTCGAGTATTTTAGGGATTCCAATTCAGCTGGCTAACCCCGCAGAGCATCTTGTTCAGCTGATAGCCTTTGTGCTATTCGGTATATTCACGCCCTGCAGCTTCAGCCTGGTTATAAGGCACAGGTGGTTGCCAAGGGTTTGACCTATCCTACCAGCATAGCCGTCGGTGAGGATGGAACTGTTTACGTGGCAGAATCAGGCTATGCTTACGGACCGAAACCTTCTGAGGCCAGGATATTGAAGGTATCCCCTGAGGGTTCAACCGCCGAACTGGATGATAACTTCGAGGAACCCATTAACGGTCTGGCAATATCCGAAGAAACTCTATACATTTCCCACCGGGGTAAAATCACCACCTTCTGTCTACAATCTGAGCAGCGCGAGGCTCTCCTCACCGGTTTGCCATCTGTGGGTGATCACCAGAACAACGACATCATTGTCGAACCAGATGGGATAATTTACTTTGCCCAGGGAACAACCACTAACGCGGGAGTTGTCGGTTCAGATAACTTCCTGTATGCCTGGGCTGACCGTTACCCCGAGGTACACGACATTCCCTCACGTGATTTGACCCTTACTGACCAGATGTACACAGATGTGGTCCCTGACACCGTTGACCCCACAGATAAAAGCTTTTGCCCCCTTCGTAACAACACGAGAGCAGGGAGAAACTGTGAGCGGCCAGGTACCGGCAGATGGTGCCATTCATCCTCTCACACCGGAGGAAAAATGACCGATTCTCGAAGCCCTTACGGCCTGTGTAAGACAGACGACGACCACATGTATGCCATCAATCTGGGTTACGATGATCGGGGAGTGCGGGCAGTCAGAAGCTCCCGTGATTGGCTGGTCTGGGTCAAGGAAGGCTCCTGGTACGGATGGCCTGATTTTGCAGGTGTTGAATCACTTACTCATGAACGTTTTGCATCGGAGCGGGGACAGAACCGCAAACCGTTGATTTCCGATCCCCCCGAAGTGGCCCCTCCTCTGGCCAGATTTCCCCCTCGTTATTCTCCCATTAAAATCGGCACTGCGCCCGAAGAATTCGGTCTGGGTGACAGACTTCTGGTGGCTGTGTTTGGCGATGCTGATCCTCTGAGTGCAGATCTTGAAGAACCCGTTCCAACTGGAATTCTGTCGGTGAACCGGTTCACCGGAGATTACGAATGGTTTGCAAAAAATTCCGAACAGCCGCGCTACGGACGACTCGGCGCGATTTTAAAAGAATCATCGATGTAAAATCGGCAGCAGACGACCAATCTGTGTAGATACTGGATTTTGGAGTTATGGAGTTTACTTATATGACTCCCAATGACATACCTGAAACCGGAGTTTTGTGGAAAATCACTACCATAATGCCACCACCCCGACTCTTTTCTGACCGGAAGCATCTTGATTTTCCAGCAGCAATGTATAGTTCCGAATGATTCTGACAAGATGGTGAATTTACACCTATGAGGGGCTCAGATGTGATCAAAGCAATACTCTGGAGGAAGTCACTCACTGAGGAGATATTGCCTTTCTCGTCGGTATCGCATCTGTCCGAAATATGACCGCCGAAAATGCATTCAGATAGATCTCCCTTTGACCCAGACCAAAAATCTCCTCAGCCAGTTCTTCATTTACAGCCCAGTGGTCCAAAGTAGGCGGGCGCGAAGCCAATGCATACTCCAGGACCTTGTCTAATCCAAACTCATCCTTCAGATAATAGACCAGCATCGCGCCAATCTCAGGATATTTCTTCAGGATATGCTCAGGAGATTGACGGTTGTTTAACTTATGTAAACCCTGCACCAGTGCAGCAGCCCGTTTTGCCGGATGATGTCCATCTTCTATAAACCCAGCTGACAGGAGCTCCCTGAGACCTACATCCAACCACTCTGGAGTCGAGTCAGGTGTCAGGGCAAGCTCGAACAGGGCTTGAAAATATGCACTTTCCGCCAAACCGCGCTGCAGATTCACATAATCAGAATCAGGGGAGTGATCTGCGATTATGGTTGCAGCAGGAATCATAACCCGTCGGTGTTTGTCAAATTGCGGCAGCAGATGTGATGACTCAACAACAGCCAGCTCAACTGAAATGAAATGTGCGATTTCGAAAAGCTCAGCAAGCTGCTCTGTGCCCTTTTCAACTGTATAATCCAAAACATCCTTCTCTTCCTGCTTCCAATCCTGCGGCAGCCAGGCTGCCACATCATTAGAAAGGTTTGTCCTGCGGTAATCCGATGATGTAACCTGAGATTCAGCTGAGCTTTTTTCTGCCATTTCCACAAAAAACCTGTATCTGTAGCCGCCAGCTGCTTGTTCCTCAGCTTTGACCCTCAGGTGATACCAATCTTTTTCATGTTGAAAGGTGAACTTCTGCTCAGGGAATAATACCGGGATCATTGCACAACCCCGGCTCAGTGCCTCCTGAACCACTTCTGCCGCCCGTTCTTCCCAGTAAAACTGATCTCCTTCTAGTTCACTTTCTCCCACTTCCCCCCACAACCGACGTACTTCCAGCTCGCCGGTGTGGTTACCACGGTAAGTAGCTTTTTTGAATCGATAGATGGTTCTCTGTCCATTTTTATAGTGGATATAGGGCGTAAGAGCCAAATCCTGTGGGCGCAGATCAGCATCATCAAGGCGTCGGCCTTCTGGCTCACCTTCTTTTATTGGAAGATGGAAAATATCTCCGTCAATTACCAGCAGCATATTACCGTTTTCTGGTTCTGGATAAACATATGCAAATTGCCCCTCGAATTCTGATGCAACGTCGGGATCAGCAAAAAGCCCCTGAGAAAATGCCACAGCCAGCCCCACTACAACGGCAATAATCAAACAAACAATCCACAAATTACGGGTAATCATTCCGGGTTTTCTCAGAATAACCAACAGCGTCCGCATACTCTGATCTTTCTCCAAGCTTGTCCCTCCTGAAATGCCACCTGCGTTTACGGTAGGACTGCATACATCAATTGCAGTTATTATTCCACTTTTCTAAATAGAAACACCCGTAATCCCTACAATTATATTCTATTCCCGGTGGCGGTTTCCTGTGGGGAGAGTGTGAAGATGCAAAAGTTCAGTTCGTTTTTGACACCCAAAAAGGGGGGTAAACGTCCCCCCTTTTTTCCGCCAAACAAATGAGTTCATCAGTTAGGAATGCAAATGTCTTCTCCGGGGAAGAGCAATGCCGGATCAGGTATCCAATCGTTGACCTTTACCAGTGCATCTACCGATATATCATACTGAACGGCAATAGTGAAGAGGGTGTCTCCCCGTTCCACCCGATGCAGAGAACCGTATTCACAGAGCTCATTTCTCACCTGCGGAATGCACAGTATCTGTCCAAATTCCAACCAGCCCAGATCCACATCCGGGTTCGCCTCTCTTAATTTGTTTTCAGAAACCCCAAATTTATTTGCTATGGACCGAACACTTTCTCCTCTGCGGACTCCGTAGTAGATTCCATCGGGACAACCACTGGGATCATCGGAGTCGTAGTGCGACTTCTTGGGAATGCACAGCTGCTCACCGGGATAAATCACATCGGGATCGGGCACCTGTGGATTGGCGCGTATCAAACGTGACAGGGATATGCTGTAACGCCTGGCTATGCTGAACATGGAATCGGTTCTGCGTACTGTATACAGGTTGCTGCTGGGGCAGAACTCCTCGGCTATTCCCGGTATGCACAGGATATCACCCTCCCTCAGATGATCCCAATCGATATCCGGGTTGGCTTCTTCCAGATCCGATATCGAAATGCAGAACTTCCTGGCGATAGAGCGGGCAGTTTCCCCCCTGCGCACCGCATAAAGCAAGCCATCGGGACATCTCGGTGGTTCCGGGACTACATCCACTGGTATGCAGATCTGCTCACCGGGATAAATCACATCTGGATCGGGTACCTGTGGATTGGCGCGTATCAAACGTGACAGGGATATGCTGTAACGCCTGGCTATGCTGAACATGGAATCGGTTCTGCGTACTGTATACAGGTTGCTGCTGGGGCAGAACTCCTCGGCTATTCCCAGTATGCACAGGATATCACCCTCCCTCAGATGATCCCAATCGATATCCGGGTTGGCTTCTTCCAGTTCTGATACTGATACACTGAATTTCCGGGCGATGGAACGGGCAGTTTCACCCCTGCGTACCGCATATAACAATCCGTACGGACATCTCGGTGGTTCCGGGACTACATCCACTGGTATGCAGATCTGCTCACCGG
>CAZRFK010000044.1:0-15886 GCA_964599275.1 uncultured Clostridia bacterium | reverse complement strand
CCACTTCAACTTTCGAACGATACTGTCCATCATCGGTTTCCCAACTACGTTTCTGGATACGGCCCTGGACTGCAACTAGTCTTCCTTTGCGCAAATTGTTGGCTACGGTTTCAGCAAGGTTGCGCCAGCATACAATGTCGATGAAATCTGTATCTCGCTCACCTTCCTGATTCGTGTAAGGTCTATCGACGGCAATAGTAAAATTGGTTACTGCCGTTCCGCTGACCGTATATCTGGCATCAGGATCCTGGGCCAGTCTACCGATCAAAACCACCACGTTGAGCATCACGTTTCCTCCTTCAGAGGTCAGCTATTCTGGGAGCCTAATCGTCATGAACCGGATGATATCCTCATCCAGGCCCATGCGGCGGTCAACCTCATCGACTATCTCTGAACCCCCCCAAAACTCTATGATGGAATAATATCCTTCTGTTATTTCATCAATAGGAAAAGCCAATCGACGGGTGCCCCAATCATCAACATCATTGATTTCGGCACCCAGCTCCTCCAGGAGCTCACGATATTGATCGGCCAACTCTCTAGCACTCTCATCGCCGAGCTCGGGGTTAATGATAAACATCAACTCGTAATCGCGGGATTGCAACTGAAAACCTCCTTCCCCTGGGCTAATGGCTTTGCCGTTGTCGACAAAGCAGGAAGATAATGGATGGAACTTGTCGGAACTGCTACGACCTGTTAATTATATAATGCTAACCGACAGTAGTGCAAACCAGCCTATTCCTTTTTGGTGTTCTCCTGTTCCCTCTCAAAAAAGGAAGCACATATGATCCTTCTGTGGTAACTTTCTCTGCTAACTGGACTTAAAAAAATATGTAACTTTCTGCACAGGTTCATGAACGAAAGTGAACCTCCATAACATCTCCGTCCTGCATTTCATAATCCTTGCCGACAACTCGGGTTCTACCCTGTGAGCGTGCACGTTCCCTCGAACCGATCTCAATAAGGATATCAGCGTTAATTATCTCTCCCTTGATAAAACCCGCCGCCATATCACTGTGTATTTTTCCCGCTGCTTTTAAAGCTGTCTTGCCACGAGGCAAAGACCAGGCTCTGGTCTCTCGCTCATTGCCAGTGAAATAGGTAAGAAGCCCTAAGACCTCATGAGCCGTCTGCAAAAATCGTTCTCTTCCAGGTCGAGAGATACCTGCATCGTCCAAAAATAACTCCCGTTCCTCCTGGGTGAAATCCATTAGTTCACTTTCAAACTTAGCTGATACTCTGACCACCTGAGATTCTGATACACCCACATTCTGGGTGAGTTTTTTCAGCCACGGTGCATCACCAACATAGATATCTTCATCTATGTTGAGGACGTAAAGAACCGGCAAAACAGTGAGCAGGTGCAGCTGTTTGGCCTCTGACCATTCTTTGTCGCTCAGCTGGCCCCGGTGAAAATACAAATATTGGCCGGATTCAAGCCGCTCCTTAATCATCTCCAAAGTTCGTAACCGCTCAAGCACATCGGGAGCATTACTCTTTGCCTCTATACGAACATCCTCAAGTTTTTTGCTCACACTTTGAAGATCAGCAATAACTAATTCCTGACGAACAATCTCCAAA
This sequence comes from uncultured Clostridia bacterium, assembly GCA_964599275.1. Classification (GTDB taxonomy): domain Bacteria; phylum Bacillota; class Sulfobacillia; order SLMV01; family SLMV01; genus PUMD01. The sequence goes on along the minus strand of CAZRFK010000044.1, from coordinate 14,305 downwards.
TCGCGAACGGGGTCTACTCCTTCTGATGTTCCGGTCACCTGCTGAGAATGAAAGGCACGGAGGACATGTGCTATCGCGTCCACTTCACGAATATGTCCTAAAAATCTGTTTCCCAGCCCCTCACCTTCGCTGGCTCCCGGTACTAAACCAGCTATGTCAACAATGCTGACTGAAGTGGGCACGGCTTTGCTGGAACCTAAGACAGAAGCCAAGGGCGCCAGCCGCTCATCGGGAACAGCAACTCTTCCTATGTTTCTGTCGACTGTAGTGAAAGGATATATGTCTGTATCCGCTTCAGATCCAGTCAACATATTGAAAAGTGTTGATTTACCAGCATTGGGTAACCCTACAATTCCCAGCTGCACTTTTTCCCCTCCCTGAAAAACAGAAGTCTATTTCTCTATCTCCTTAACTGCTCTTTCCACTTTGCGTCGCGGCAACATCACTGTGCGCTCACACCCCATACAACGCAGACGGAAATCGGCTCCTATCCGTAAAACCTCCCAGCGTTCTGCGCCGCAAGGGTGAGGTTTTTTGAGCGTTACAACATCTCCAACCTCGATTTTGTTTTTTTCTGTACTCACAAACATATCCTCCTTTTGAACCATGTGTTGATGATGCTTCACTCCTCTTGTTCATCCGAAGATATTTTCGTATACATCGAAGGAACAACCACTCTCCTGGGGTAAGGAATTTCAATGTCGCGATCATCAAGTCTTTTCTTTATGCGATGACGAATCTCGCGTTCCACATTCCACTGCTGCATACTTGCTGCTCTGGCACGGATGCGAAGGGTAACTGAAGAATCCCCAAGCTCCTGTACTCCTAAGACTTCTGGGGGAGCTGTCAGTTCCTCAATATCACCCGCCATTTCCTCGCAAAGCTCGTCCAACACATCAACTACCTGGGCAACATCCTCTTCATAAGCCACATCTATATCCACTAAAACCCTTAAGTCCCCTCGTGAATAGTTAGTGACATGTTCTATTCTTCCATTTGGAATAAAGTGCACCTGGCCGCCAAAATCACGCACACGGGTGGTCTTCAGCCCCATTTCTTCAATAACCCCTGACACGCCGGCAACTTCCACAAAATCCCCAACAGTGAATTGATTTTCAAATAACACAAAGAACCCCGATATAATATCACGTACTATGTGTTGGGTACCAAAACCTACAGCTAAGCCCAACACACCCGCTCCGGCCAAAATCTGTGCTATCGGCACATTCAATATCGGTAAAATTGTCAGGAGTGCTGCAAAATCAATAATGTACCGAACTGCTGATTTTAAAAGACGACGGATCGTCTCCATCCGTCGCTTTTCTTCATCACGATCAAACCTGTGCTCAGTGACCGAAAACGAACGGTCTATAATTGAACTTACCACCCGGGTAAAAATGTGAAACCCCACCAATATGATGACTATCTGCCCGAAAACCCGAATAGTATAAATCCAATCCCATTTCTCTGCAAACGCAAACCAAATCTGCCTCCACTGCATAATAGCACCTCACCTGTCAAATCAAATAGTCAATTAGATACTGACGCAAGGGACTCATTAAATAGAAGATGCGAACCAGTTCCTGACTCATATGTGATGCCTCAACAGCTTCCGCCAGCCCACTCAAAAACTCCACTGAAGTAGAGGCAGTCACCAGTACTCCCAAGATTATCGATAGACCCAATACCCAAGTGAAAAAGCCAAACAATCCTCCCAACATTCTATTGATAAATCCTGTGAAACCCCAACCCAAGGCCAAGTGGAGGATGTTTGCGACAAAAATTGCCACAATCCTAACAATCAAAAATATTAAGGCAAACGCCATAACACTTAATAAGATCTCAGCCATTTCTCCATAGCTAACAGAGGATGTTAACACTCCGCCCACTGAATGAGAATAAGGAACATTGGTTGCGAGATACTCCGCCAACCGGGTTCTCCATCCCCAAGTTGCCTCAAATAATCCTACCATTTCTGAGGAATAGGTCCACCCAAGTGTCAAAGCAGCTATCAGTCCCAATAAGCCCAAGAGTGAGCGAATAAACCCACGGCGCAGACCATTTAAGGTCCCTAACACAACAACCCCCACTACCACCAAATCAAGCCATATCATAGGAAATCCCTCCAAACCGTGAACACAGTTCTGACTTGAATAATTACCTGCAACTGGCTATATATAATTCATTTTTGTTCGTGAGCATCAACATTAACCTCATTTTTGCCTCCCAATCCAAAGAACACTAATGCCCCAAGTATGAACACTGCTCCCACCAATTGATGCCATCCCGGTATCTCCCCAAGCATAAGATATGCCAACACCGTAGCTCCAACTGGCTCGCCTAGGGTAGCAACAGCAACCGGCGCCGTCTGCATGTAACCAAGAGCCCAATTGAGGAGCGTGTGCCCCAGTAAAGTGGGCATGATAGCCAGAAGCAAAAAAAGAAGGTGCTGAATCCTGCTAAATCCCCATGGTGATTCACCTACAGCCATCATTAACAACAACACCGAGACCGCTGCAGTAGAGTAGACAATAGTCGTGTAGGGCAGTGTCTTTACTGTACGACGGACATCCCGCCCCGTTATCAAATAGACGGCCATGGCTCCTGCAGCCGCTACCGCCATAAGATCACCGATGAGACTACCTGCTCCTCCCGTTAGCTCGGCTGAAGCAATAAAACCAACACCTATTAAGGCTGCTACGATACACAACACTCTTCGTAAAGATAATTTCTCACCTAATAATATATATCCAGCTGCTGCGGCTAAAATTGGATGAAAAGAGACCAGAACTGTTGAGGCAGCCACCGTAGTATAATGAAGTGAGTAAATCCACAAAACAAAATGCCCCCCCAGAACAACCCCTGCCAGCATGGACTTCAACATTGAGTTGGAATCAAACTCCTGATATTCCCTGGGAGATCTTAAGGACAAGAGTGCGTGTAATACAGCTGCATAACCCAGCCGATAAAATGCAATTACCAGCGGTGGCGCCTCCGCCAGCCGAATTATTATAGACGCTGAGGATATACAGACAATCGCTGTTGGCAGAATAAGCCTCGATACAAAATCTTTATTAAAAACTCCCAAGTTGGTCCCCCTAACCCCTTACCATCTGAACATACCATCAAATAAAACCAACGACATATAGGCCATCCATGCCACTGGCTCAGGTGATATGGCAATTTTCATAAAATACTGCAGGCTCCATGTCAGTACCGACAATATGAGGCCGACCTGCAAAAACCCTGACACCACCTGATATGATTCATGTAAGGACCCACGCATTCTGGGCCAATATTTCTGGACCAATTTCTCACCTACCCAACCGCAAAGCAAAAAAGCCAGAAGACTCCTAACCCACAGAGGCGCATTCGGCAATAAATGGGATACATATGTCCGTAGCAAATACAAAGCTGCTGCCAAAAACAGTCCAACTAACACAAACTGCCAGCTGCGCAGACGGGGAAAACGGTCATAATCTTGCATGTTGGGCCACCCTTCTTTGTCAATCCTCCTTCAAATTGACCGCATATTGCCGCAGTCGTCTTGACGTTGCCACGCTAATCAGCACCTGGTGCTCACTGTCTTGTGTCGCAGAAATCTCCCACGCCTGTGGCGATGAATCAAATTGAACTGACCACAACAATTCTGCAGAGAAATTGGTTATAAGCAGCTGCCTATCTGTTATAACCATCATCACTTCGTTATCCTCAGCAAATGCCCGGATATCTTTTATTTCGGAAAAATACGTTAACTTGGATTTTATTTCTCCTTTTTCATCAACGAAGTATAGAGTTTTACCACAAGATACAACTGCTTGAGTATCGGATGCCATCACCACATTGGACACCGTTCCTCCAGAAGGGGGGTCAAACTTCCACAAAACCTTGCCTTTTTCACCCTTAGCAATCAACTGCCGGTCTGTGTACAGAATCATAGGCCAATATAAATCAGCAAAAACCCGTTCGTTTTCTGATTCTGCACCTAAGGCAGATATAGATACATTAATGGGCAGGCGCTCCAGGTCAACTTCTACAGACTCCCACTGTTGAGGACTATCTTGTGCCATCAAATACAGTCTTATCGGCAATTCCGTCGTTACAGGGGAATCAACCACATCCTCAATATGGAAGGCAGCCGCCACCCATTGCGAATGCTGGTGGTTATGAAGGTTAAAATGACCATCGGAGTTCATAATCCAGGCTTCATCCAGGGACATTTTCGCATTTTGCATACCAGGCTCAGTATGAATAGCAATATGCTCAGTAAAAAGAGGAGCCGCATGCTCTTGTCTTCTGGTTGAGGAGGGCACCTGCATAGGTTCGTCGCTTCCTTTGGCCATTTCCACGATCAGCTCGCCATGAGGAAAATCAGAAAGGGTTCCGTCTTGATTATGAAGTTCAGTGCTAACAACTGCTGCCCCAGCTCCAGTATTATACAGACCAGTTACTTCACCCTCGATTCTGTGGGTATAAAACTGCATTTCTTCGTCGCCAACTACTACCTCGCCAACCAAGGAGGAGCCAAACCGACTAAATAGTACCCCCCATGGAGTATTGACAGCTAGTGGAGGTCCACCCACAAAGTCATCCGTCATCCACTGCCTTTCCCCGTCACCATACAACATAATGGAAGATGAATCACTACAGTCAGCAAGCAAATATGCGTGCCCTGATTCTGCTTCGCCTTCATCGAACACCGAAAAGACTGAAAATGTATTTTTGAGACCTGATTCGCTGGGAAACGTTACGTTGGCGACCTCATGGACTTGAACTTCAGTATCCGTCGGACGCAGCCAGACCAGAGGATACCCATGAGCCAAAAACGCAACTACAATCATCAAAACCAAAATCCAGAGCAAAGGTATCCCTATGAATTTCAGTGCGTTTTTTATGCGATTAGCAGCAGAACCAGCAGCAAAAGGACTACCCACGCACCCATGCACCCCCAACGTCCTTTCCCTACATTTTGAAATGCGTCATTGTCGTCTTGGTGCTCTGAGCTCTCAGAGCTAGTGCTTTCTGAAGATTCCTGTTCGTCATGGCCATTGCGTCCTCGTAGTCGGTTCCAAAATTTTCTAATACCACCAGTAGCACCTGCGTCATCGGGTCCTCTCAGTTTTAGTTTCTGGCTCCTTTTATAATGATGGACCTGCTTGTCCACTTTTCCAACCTGTTTATAAGCGGCTGCAATGTTGTTGTGAGCCACTGCATATTCAGGATGATACTTCAAAGCTTTTTGGTACAAGGCAATTGCACGATTATAATCTTCGCGTTGCATATAAATATTACCTAAATTAGATAATGCTGGAACAAAACTATGGTCTATGTACAGTGCCTCCAGGAAACATTTTTCAGCGCTTTCCATCTCGTCGAGTCTTGCATAGGCAACCCCGGCTTTGTTGATTGCCTCCACGTGTTCCGGGTTTTTCTCTATAACTGTCTGTAATATACTCAAGGCTTCTCGATTTCTTCCTTCATCAATAAGCCTTACCGCATCTTGAAAACTATCTGTTGAATCCTGATTTTCGCCATTGTCGACCACCATAAAACCTCCTCCACAACTTAGAACGCTTCACATCCTATTTTAGCATATCATAGTATTGATAGACTGTCGTTATAATGCCTCAGATATCTCTAATGAATAGCGAACTGTCGCATTTCAACCCACGTCTGAAGTTACATGCCAAGCCCTTCTCAATAAAAGCACCCACAGAACCATAGAGAGAACCCCCGCCAATGGATAGAAAGTTCTGACTAGTATGCCGAGATCAAAGAAAGCAGCTGGAATCGCAGAAAGCAATATCAGATGTCTTGCCATATCAAAATGGTGCAGACCTGCCTCACGCAGCCGAGTTTCAAGAGCTACACAGAGTGCAATTCCCGTAGTCAAAAGCGAAAGCACCAAAACTACCGGATACCATCCTGCAAATTGCGGTGCTAGAAGGTTAACTGCTATGTTCATGGGAATCTCGGCGGAAAACACATGTCGAAGCACTTCAGAAAGCACTCTCCACTCCGCCCAAACCAAAACCCCCAGGAAAGTCCCACCGAAAATGGTGCCCAGTAAGCAGGCGGAGGCTGAACCTCTTTTCGCCCAGAAGGGGAAAATCGCCAGACCAAAAAGTAAATTGTAGCTTACGTATAATACAGATCCCAGAATCTTGTTGACAGATTGAATAACATTTGAGTCCTGTCCTATTACAACATTATTTCCTATTGAAAAACCTGGCATTTGAATTATGACCACAATCAGAGTCGCTGAAATGGCTAGCGCAAGACCAATATTTACAACCATCACGCCTTTTCTTTGAAACTGAAGCGATAAATCGATACCTAAAGCCAACAACACAATACCAACTAGACGCGGAAAACCCCAAAGTTGGCGGCCCAGGGCTCCCGCAGCCGCTATTACTATAGTTAGCACTGCCCAATAAAAGGCAGTTAACATGGCATCAAAAATCTTACTGCATCGTTCGTTTTCAAAAATAACGTCAAGCACAGCAGTGCTGGAGGTGGCCTTATTCCTAAATACCATCATCATAATAACTAGCCCAACACCACAAAACCCACCGGCAGTCAGGAGCAGGCTTGCAGCTTCTGACTGCGGTATTACAAAAAAATGTGTAATTTCCCGCCCAGTTGCAAAAGCCCCACCCACTACTGCACCAACGTATCCTGTTGCCGTTCCTATCACTACCTGCCAAAAAGGTAGTTTTGTTCTAGTCATTGTTGGCCTCCTTCCTCCCATACATATTAGATAACTCAACTCCATATACTTGAGTTATGTATAGAAGGAGGATGCCTATGAAGTATAGGTTCCAACCACAAACAGATTCGTCAGACAGACTGGGGTCGAGGATTGCACAGATCTGTCGGTCTGTCTCTGCAAGTCAGCCAGTTCCTATGATCGTCTGCGTCGGGACAGATCGCTCAACCGGAGACTCTCTAGGTCCCCTGACAGGCTGGCATCTGAAGAAGCAGAGGGTGAAGGCTGAAGTCCGGGGAACATTGTCTTCACCAGTACACGCCTCCAACCTTGAAGACTGCATCGAGGATCTTCAGCACCGTGGTCCAATTATTGCTGTAGATGCTTGCCTGGGTGCCAAGCGTCATGTAGGAACAGTTTCCCTGTGCAGGGAACCGCTACGTCCAGGAGCAGGAGTTAACAAGGACCTACCAACTATAGGTGATTTCCATATAGCAGGTACCGTCAACACCAGCGGATTTATGGAGTATCACGTTCTGCAAAACACAAGGCTGAGTCTGGTTATGTCACTTGCGCAGTGGATTGCCAGAGGAATATCTTGCTGTCTATATGAGTTGAAAGCACAAAAACGCGAGAAGCAACCTGCAGGAACAGAACTGAAGACCTCTCTGAAAAGATGGCATCGCCAGATCGCATCAACCTCCACAGATAAATCTGACCTGTAACTGTTACCTGATAAAAACATGAGTGCAAACCGGGCATCCCCGGTCACCGTTGAAATCAGGGAGAAACGTGCCGATTCAACCGCTCAAGAACCTGGCTGGGGCTCAATCCATCAGCATCAACGACCGGCACTGAGGTTAGGACTTCTTCTCGCCCCATCGGGTTCTCACTCAATCCGCTGAGAACTATTGCCTCTGCGGAGGGATCAATGGTTTTGTCGCGACGAGACATCGCAACCACATCATATCCTGCGTTCTCGAGGTGCTGTTTGACATTTGTCAGATCCTGATCTACTGCCACGGTAGATTTGTTTTTGCTCAATTTCATGCCCCCTTCAGCGCTTATTCTCTGCATTTGGGAGCCTGGCTATTCCCGATCACGGAGATACTTCAGAACTTCCTTTTCGCCAACCGGAGGAAAGGATCTGTAAAACTGACTCACGGCCATAAACATTCTTGGGGTATGCAATACCAACATCTTATCACATTCGTCCTGCAGCATCTGTGCTGCGTCTTCAGAGGCAACTGGTAGCGCTATTACCAGCTTTCGGCATTCAACCCTGCGCAAGGCCCTTGCAGCTGCCTTGGCAGTCAATCCAGTTGCTGCGCCATCATCAACAAGCACAACTCCCTGGTCGTTGACAATATCTGCAGCTCGGCCATAAGTTTCTATACGTTGTTTCAGTTTCTCCTGAGCTTTCACTGCAGCCCTTTCAAAATCAGATTCATCTATCCCAACATTATTCAACAATTGCTCCTGGGTTAAGCAAACATCGCCCTCAGCAACAGCCCCAATGGCAAGTTCCCGGTTCCAGGGAGGACGAACCTTAACAGCCGTCACTGGACACAGCGAAATATCTAGTGCATCAGCGACTTCGGCGGCCACAGGAACTCCACCTCTAGGAACTCCTGCTGCCACCCACCCTCCAACATCCCTGTCCAACAAACGCTCAACGGCCACCGCCAGTTGACGGCCTGCATCCTTTCGATCTTCGAACATTTGAACACCTCCTCAATATGTCGAGTCACGGTATGAAACCTTACATACTCAAAACAGCACTGGTAAAATGGCCGGCAGCACATCAAATGCTGCCCCTCCATATGTAATTGGATCACCATCAGCATGAACATTAACATTGTCAGGACCAGATACATCCACACTGCGAGCACGGAAATAGGCTACATCAGGATGCTTCAAATGCTCTCCTTTAAAACTTTTGGTCAGCAAACTAAGCAAAAACAAACGTCCCTTCGCCCTGACCAACATTACATCCAGGCTACCATCACCTTGTACACTATGAGGTAAAAGCATCATTCCCCCACCGATGAACCGACCCACACCTATTGTAGTCAACAGCAAAGCATCCTCAATAATGTGTGTCTGCTGCCCTTCAGAATCACCTGAGTTTTCAATGGTCCCCCAAGCATCTGGTTCCATTTCGGGCACTTCCTCAACACCTGAAAGTCGAACTGTGGTCTTATGGTATTTCATCCCCATAAAACTTACCACGACACCTATTAAATATGGTATGAATCCCCCCAAAATACGCGGGAGGCTGTTGGCGATTTCGGCCACATCTGCATCTAGTCCTACACCACACATATTAACAAAGTAAGAAAGTTGTTCCTGCGAAGAATTTAATACTCTCCCAACGTCCAAATATCGTTGCACTTGTCCCAGTTGAGATTGCTGCCTCCTCCAAGCATCCAGAGGTTCACTGGACAAAGAGAAGGTACGAGCCAGATCATTACCACGACCTGCAGGAATCACTCCCAATGCGGGCCCAATATATCTCTCACTGGCCATTCCAACACTCAATAAACCATTCACAACTTCTGAAATGGTACCATCGCCACCAACAGCAACTACTGCATCGTAATTCTCAGTTGCAATATCTGCTGAGAGGTTCACCGCATGCCCTGGTGCTTGACTGAAGTGGACCTCGAAGGATATCCAGCAGGGAATATGTTTTTTCAGCCGGCTCCAACTCCGATTGGCCTTCCCCCCTCCAGCTACAGGATTAACAATGAAGGCAACTCGGGGGCTATCCGCTATCATTCTTCACTCGCAGCTGGATCATCATGCTTGGTTGACTGACCCTCCTCAGTATCGCTGTCAGTCATGTGACTGGCACCATCAAATGTGGCACCGTTATCAATCGCCAGCTCCGAGCACCGGACATCTCCCTTCACCTCAGCTGAACCAGCCATTTCCACCAGCCCTTCAGCGACTACATCACCCTGCACCTCGCCAGCTATCTTCACTGATCTGGACTCAATTTTAGCTCCCTTTACCCTGCCTGATTCCCCGACAGTTACATCACCTGCAACATTGATGGTTCCCTCCACATACCCATCAATCCGGAGACTTCCATCTCCCTCAATGACACCCTTCAATCGGGTGCACTCTCCGACAATGGTATCTATTTTTGCCGCGTCGGTCTTTGTTTGTTTATCACGGCCCCCAAACAACTTAAACCGCCTCCCCTCTCTATCTAGGTAGATATCCCCATGGGTTGATTGGCTGCCCATCCTGTCGCACCTCGTAATGAATATGCGGGCCTGTAGCACGACCAGTGGAACCTACCAACGCAATCAACTCACCTGCGCTCACATGTTCGCCCACTTCAACCAAAACATCACTTGCATGAGCGTAGAGTGTGGTTATGGAATCGGTATGTCTTATTTCCACAACTTTCCCGTAATAAGCGCGACGCCCGACAAAAGTAACCACTCCAGCACCAGTGGCAACGATAGGCGTCCCTTCCGGTGCTCCGAGATCTAGCCCGCGATGAAACTTCCAACGCCCTGTTACCGGAGAAACACGGTATCCATAATTGGAAGTAACATAACCACCCTTCACTGGCCAAATGTGAGGTACTGTTTCATCTTCCGATATACGACCGCCCAACAACGACCGCAGATCGCGATAGCTATCTACTCGAATCTGTCCTTCAGCTAGCATCCGGTTGAGACGGGCTTCCTGCTGAGCTATCCTTGCCGAGGTTCCTGAACCATCTTCAGCCGAATCCACGCCGGAAGATGTCCCTACACTTTCCGGGCCAGACTGCAACCCTTTTGCTGCGACCTGTTCCTGCTGTGCTAGATTTTCCGAGCCATCAAGAATTATGGACTGATATTCTTCGGAAAAGTCGGCTTCTAAAGTAGCTCTCACCTGTCTGTCCAATTCTGCAAGGCGATTCAACTCGGCCTCCATCTGATCAACCTGACGTTCAAGATCATCAAGCATTTGCTCCTGGTGTTCAAGTTTATGGGTTAACTGACTGGCGTAACGAGCCCTCGCCTCATTGTGGGTGTAGCGCAAAGAAAGAGCCACCCCAGCCATGCTGCCTGCAACCACTATAGCAGCCAACACCAAAAGTAGCACCTTCGGAATGCGCAGGGTATATCTGGTGTCAGCCCAGTCGCTTAACAATATCAGTGTCAGGTGTGAATCCTTTGTAGTTCTGCGTGTATCCTTCATCTTCTGCAGGGTCCAATCAATCACGCTGCCCTACGTCATTCCCCCTCTCCAGAGCAAGCCAATTAACAATCAATGAAACATCTAACCAGCTGGCAATGCTAACAAATAATTTCTCGGGTGGCGCCATCCTCCAACTATGGCAAATACGTTGCAACCATCCCAAATAGATGGACAATAACTGGGCTAAAAACAATCGCTGGCAACAAGTTTGCCAGACGAATGTCGGTGACCTCCAGCATATTGAGCCCTATGGCAACAATTATAAGCCCTCCAGTTGCAGTCAAGTCGGATATCATATTTTCAGTAAGAAGAAGTGAAAGCCTAGACGCCATAAGTGTGATGCTCCCCTGATAAATCAGGACAGATCCCGCAGCCCCCACCACCCCTACCCCCATGGCTGAAGAGAATACTACGGCGGTGATTCCGTCCAGCATGCTTTTTGCGTAAAGAGTAGCATGGTCTCCATGCATTCCACTCTGAATCGCTCCCATTATGGCCATTGGACCTACGCAGTAAACCAGAGTGGCTGCAACAAAACCCTGCGCGAAACGTGATCCATCCCCCTCTCCAACAGCATCCTGCATTTTAGCGCCCAAACGGTCGAGCAGTCCCTGTAAACCCATAACTTCTCCCGCCGCACCACCAATAGCAAGGGAGATAATCACCACCAGCAGGTCCTCGAAACCAAGGGCCATATGCAGCCCAATCAAGACCACCGAGAGGGCAACACCTGATATTACCGTTTCCCTAGCATCATCTGAAAACTCTGGAACTACATAACAACCCAATACAACTCCAACAATTATTGCTGCGACATTTACAAGTGTACCTTGCATTCACCACACCCGATCTATTTACTGTATAGACTTCTACAACCTGCGGACCAAACAACCTCACATGTCGAAGAACATAATGTTCCACGTGGAACACTGCACGGCTCGACAACATAGGCCCCATTTGGTCGTCCTTCGGTGTTAATCATTGAGTAAAATGTCGATGATCCGCTGGAGATCCTCCCGGTCAAAGTATTGGATGGTGATCTGACCCTTGTCACCCTGCTGGTCGATTGAGACCCGTGCACCGAGGGTTCCTTCTATCCTGTCTTCAACATCCCGCAAAAAAACATCCTGTTGAGAATCCTCCGGCTCTCTGGGTTGCTCCACGTTTTCATCGGAAAGATCCTTGCCCGATTGCTGTTTATCTTTTATTTCATCAGCCGCCTGTTCAGCCTGTCTGACGGTCATCTCCTGTTCGGCAATCATCTGCGCAAATTCAGCCTGAATATCCTCAGGCACTCCCAGGACCACTTTGGCGTGTCCAATGCCCAACCTGTTGGCCTGAACCAGCTGCTGGGCCTTATCGGGCAGCTTCAGCAACCTCAGAACATTCGCTACCTGTGAACGGCTCATCCCAATTCTTTGGGCCAGCTGTGCCTGGGTCAGCCCAAACTCCTTTTGAATCGACCTGTATGCCGTGGCCTCTTCCACAGGACTGAGGTCCTCCCTCTGTACGTTCTCTACTAGGGCCACTTCCATCATGTCTCGTTCAGTGAAATTACCAATGATTGCAGGGATGCGTTCTAACCCAACCATCTGGGCTGCACGCCAACGACGCTCGCCTGCCACTAGCTCAAAACTACCATCGTCTGCGCGCACAATTACGGGCTGGACAACACCATGGATACGAATTGACTCAGCCAGTTCCTCCAATTTCTCCTCCGAGAATTCACGTCGCGGCTGAAATGAGTTAGGTTGGATCTTTTTGACCGAAACTTCCTCCACATTGGAAGGTTCATTTTCTGTCTCCTGCAAATCTCCAAGCAATGCATCTAATCCTTTTCCTAATCTAGGCTCCTTCCTTGACAACTTCCTCCACCTCCTTCGCCAGCTCAGAATAAACCTCAGCTCCTGTCGACTTTGGATCGTATCTTATTATCGGTTTGCCATAGCCAGGCGCCTCACTCAAACGAACATTACGGGGGATAACCGTACTGAAGACCCTTTCACGAAAGTATCTTTTAACTTCATCCGCAACTTCAATGGAGAGGTTTGTACGACCGTCAAACATCGTCAATAAAACTCCCAGGATCTCCAAATCGCTATTCAAGTTGTGCTGTACCCTTCTAATGCTATTGAGAAGCTGTGTTAATCCTTCCAGAGCGTAATACTCGCACTGAATTGGAATAAGGACCTGGTCAGCTGCTGTCAATGCATTAACAGTAAGCAGGCCGAGACTGGGAGGACAATCTACAAATATGTAATCAAATTCTTGCCGGAGATCTACAAGAGCATTTTTGAGTCGCGTTTCCCGCGCCATCAAGGAAACCAGTTCAATTTCAGCCCCTGCAAGATCAATAGTTGAAGGTAACACCTTCAGATTCTTTAGAGCAGTAGCTCGCAAGACTCTTCGGGCTGGAATATCATCAATAAGAACGTGATATATACTCTCACTTAATGCGTTTTTATCTAACCCCAAACCACTGGTACTATTCCCCTGGGGGTCAATATCAACCACTAGCACCTGACAATCATGTTGCTCAGCCAAACAGGCAGCCAGATTGATGGCAGTGGTAGTCTTGCCGACTCCACCTTTTTGATTGGCAACGGCTACAACTCTACCCATATCGGTTTTATCCTCTCCCCAGACATTCAGTCAATCCTCGGTGTCGGCTGACTGTACATTTTCTTGCTTGGCTTTCTCACTTTCATTTACCTCATCTGGTTTGTTAATTTCAATTACAACTCTGTATGTATCGCCCAAATCCTCGCGCTCCATCTCGGCATCTAAACCTGAATCCCGCATGGCTTCTACGGTTTGGTGAAGTCCATTGATGAAAATACGAAGGTCCCGGATCACTCCCTGTACTTTCTGAATCTTAGGGGGTGGAGTACATTCTTGCTTCAGTGTTTCTTTAATCAAAGACTGAGTCTCACTGACAGTTAAATCTTTGTCTATGACTTGATGCAACACCTTAGACTGGCTATCTACATCTGGAAGCTGCAGCAGCGCCCTCGCATGTCTTTCGCTCAGTCCTGTATTCCTTATTTCCCTCATAACCTCTTCAGCCAAACTCAGCAACCTGATCTTGTTTGAAATCGCTGGCTGACTGACTCCCAGTTCTTCAGCTAACTCGCTCTGTGTCAAATTGAACTCGGACAATATCCGCCGATAACCTTGCGCCTCATCCAGAAAATACAGATCCTCGCGTTGGAGGTTCTCTGTCATTGCAAAAATAGCCACTTCCGCGTCCGTAAGATCTCTCACTACGGCCGGCACAGTGTCCAACCCAGCCAACCTGCAGGCTCTCCATCGACGTTCACCAACGACCAGCTCATAAGTGTTCTCCTCTAACCCGGGCCGTACGATTATCGGCTCAATGACTCCGACTTC
>CAZRFK010000043.1:7309-15952 GCA_964599275.1 uncultured Clostridia bacterium | reverse complement strand
AGTCCCTCCCCTTTGAAAATACAAGATTCAGTACAACTATATGGGTACGGGTGACACTGTCAGGATAGTCTTCCGTATTTTGCAATGAACAAAACAAGATACCCAGAGGTCGAACTCGTCGTCACTGATGCATTATAGGGTCATGTTTCTTTTTTCATAACGGGTGGGAACAAGAGACTCGAAATGAGGAAATCGCGAAATGTTGTCATTACTGGCATAAGCCCTGTAATGTGCGATGGCGAATCTGCCGGCGTTGGAGCAGTGTGCGGGTAGTAACGATAGACATCCGGCATATTGTTATTGCCGATAATAATTGGGTCTTCCCCCAGCCGGTGCAGATAATAGCGCACCCTGCAGAATACCCTCATGTTATGGTTGAGAGTTGCACCATTTTATATCACCATTCTATATATACAAAATTGTGTTACAATTAAAGGTAATACCTTTACCAGCAAAGCAAATATGCAAGCAAACTTGTTGCTGTTACAGTTAAAACTCAACTGGAAAAGAGGCAGAGCACAAAAACAAAATGAAGATATCGCTGGTGCTTGTCTATCTGACTGTACTGATAAGTTTTTTTGATAATCTAGCCCTGCTGCCTTTAGTGTCACCTTTTGCAGTCTATCTGGGAGCCAGTTCTCTTATGGCTGCAATCGCCGTCAGCACCTACTCACTGGCGAACTTCACCGGAAACCTGATATCGGGTTATTTCATCGACAGTATTGGCAGGAAGTTTACTCTGAGCTTGGGATTACTGATAGCAGGATTCAGCGTATTCAGCTACACTATTGCGCGCAGTGGAGAACAGCTGGTAATTGTGAGATTTATACATGGTCTGGGGGGAGCCCTGCTGGTGCCCACCGCCTTCACACTGATAGCCGATGCGGCTCCTGGTGAAAACACATCTGCAGCTATGGGGAAAGCGGGAGCATTGATAGGGGTATCTGCTTTGATAGGACCACCTGCCGCGAGCATTATAAGAGATGCAGCGGGTTTTGATTCGGTTTTTTTCTTCCTCTCAAGTCTTTTTGCCCTGGCTCTGTTGCTGGTTATTATTTTCATGCCAGTAGATACGACCGTCGGGAATAAACCGCGCAGACGCAATTTTAGTAGTTTTCGAGAAGTATTTATTGCCCTGCTGAAAAACGGGAAGCTCCAAACAGCCTGCGCAGGCGGCTTCAGTCTGATGTGGGCCCAGGGTGCGCTCGCTTTTTTACTTCCGCTTTACATCGAGGGTCTGGGGCATCCATCCTCCATGGTGGGAACTCTATTTGGAACTTTCGCATTATTTGCCATTATGAGTATGCTCCTGTTCAAAAAAGTGTTCAACAAAGTTGGCCGGTGTGATCTCAAATCCTTATTTGGAATAGGTCTTTGTTTGTCCCTCATACCCCTATTTGAAAGCCTCCCAGTGCTGTTTGGCATACTGGCGGCTTACGGCGTCTTTTTTGGCATTACCTTTGTCCATACCACTGACTCTGCAGCTACAGCGGTAGGTTACGACCGCCGGGGCACAGCTTTCTCGATTTATTACGCCTGCTTTTCACTGGGTGTGGTCTTCGGACCCATCCTTTCAGGTCTTGTCATTTCTCACCAGGCTAATCTCTGGGGTTTTTGGGTGGGCGGTGCTTTCGTGCTGATAATGACTCTTGCAAGCTGTTTTACAAAAGGTATCCAGTCTCCACACTGAACCTGAGACCATCAGCACCTCTAACAGCATCCATCATGCATCTGTGTGCTGCAAGCACCACATAATCAACCTGAGCATCGCTTTCAACTGAAGTATAATGCGATGATTCACCAGTTGCTCTGCGGCAGAGCTTTTGACTCTCAACTACTTCGATTTTAAGATAGCCACAGCGACGAAAAGGTTGCAGCCTCTTTGAATGCGGCTCCTTGATAAATAGAGACTGATGCCAACAATCGTCCACAGATGAGATTTGGGTACAATAGAGAAGGTCGGATTAAGGTCGGTCCAACTCAGCTGATTGCGACTGGAACCTACGTCATCCAGTGTTGAATCCGGGGCGAGGAGGCTTTCATTATCTACCGTTTCACGAGACACGGATTTATGGCATACCCTCTGCTCGGAGATTCAATTGAGCCATTTTTTAACTGTTCCTCTACCAGAAACTTGAAAATCAATTTCAATCATGTGAATATAATAAACACTGGCGGTTGTCTGATAACCACGAAAGCCTGCATGTTCATCCCGAGGACCCGGGAGGCGCTGCACAGTTTCAGACCAGCAAACGAAGGAAACTCAAATAATGACAACACTGTATCATCTCAACTCATAGAAAGGATGTTTAACGATGACTCTGGTCGAAACCATCAGTGCACACCTCAAAAACAAAGAATTGGACCAGCTTAAAGAACTTCTTACAGACTTGAACGAACTGGAGCTCCGAAATGCCATTGACTGTTTCCGTAAGCCAGGGAGGGTAGTTATATTCCGCCTCCTGGAAAAAGATAAAGCTCTGCGAATTTTTGAATCCATGCATCCAATGATACAAAGCGAACTGCTCTCTGGCTTCGGAAGTACAGATGCAGCTGAATACCTCAAGGATTTACCGGCAGACGACCGCGTCAGATTGCTGGACGAACTGCCGGCCAAAGTTGCCGGCAGACTAATTTCGGAATTTCCGGACCAGGTCCGTGAAACCACCAACGTACTACTGGGATACGAGCCCAGTACCGCCGGGAGATTAATGAACCCGAACTTTGTGACAGTTCGCACCCATAACACTGTTGAAAAGGCATTGGACAGGATAAGAGCCAAGGCCAGCGAGGTTGAAAATCCCTACGTGATCTACGTTACCGACGATACCCGTCGACTTGAAGGGGTGCTTTCATTCAGAGATCTGGTCATTGCTGAATCCTCAGCACTGATAGAAGACATCATGAATCCGGATGTCATAAGTGTTTGGACCAGCGATGACCAGGAAGAAGCGGCCCGGACTCTGCTGGCCTGGGATTTCTCCGCAGTCCCTGTCTTAGACAGCGAGAAGAGGCTGGTGGGGATATTCTCCGTCCACGATGCAATGGACATCCTCGAAGATGAAACTACCGAGGATATATTCCAAAAAGCTGGCCTGCTTCCCCTGCAGAAGGAGGAATCGGGTCGCAGCCGTCGGCTTCTCAGGGGTACGCTGGGTCACGTGCTGCGGGTCCGATTACCATTTCTGCTCATTGCACTGGGCGGCGGCATGACAGCTGGTGCCGTCATCGCAGGATTCGAGGAAGTACTGAAAGCAGTCCCCTTTGCAGCTTTTTTCATACCGGTGATCATGGATATGGGAGGTAATGTCGGCATTCAATCCACAACCATCTTTACCAGAGGCCTGGTTCTGGGACACATAAGGCACCGTCGTTTCCTCTCCAACTGGGCGAAAGAAGTGCTCAACGGTGCTGCCATGGGGACAATATGCGGCATCCTGGGGGGATTGATAGCATTTTACTGGCAGGGCGTACCACAGCTGGGCCTGGCAGTGGGAATTGCACTTGCTGTAACCATCACTGTTGCAACAGCCCTGGGTTTTCTCATCCCCTGGATTCTGTTCAGAGCAGGTCTGGAGCAGGCCGCCGGTTCCGATCCAATAATTACAACACTCAAGGACATCACCGGTCTATTGATATATTTCTCTTCTGTTACAGTGCTGCTGTCCCACATGTTATAAAAAGCAGCCTGGTTGACTGTCCGCACTATTGTTTGCATAGACTGGATGCTCAATCTCTTTCCCCCGGGCATCCACTTCTCTGATGATCGTAGTGACTCGGGCAGTTTCTACAGATGTTAAAACATCCGAGCATTGCAGGTTGGACAAATTTTCCCAAAAAAGTCTTGAGAGTCCTGTTAACTGAATCTCATTTTCCCGGTTGATCACATCGATGTCGTTGCAACGTTACCTTTGGTTCGAGCCATCTCATTTACACAATTCCCCTTTCCAATGTTGTCTATTGCGGTGATATCTCAAAACCAGCCGATCACTATCCGAAAAAAATCACCGTGTCAGGTGTATCTGTATTGAGGGCCACTGAGATTTATTTTCCTTCGCAGATATGCTCACCAAAGGAGGATTCCTGTCCGTCAGGCGTCCTCACCGACCCAAAAACCGAACTCGCCTGCACCCGGACTCGAATATCCCGGGGTGCGCGCAAGGCAACGGAGGAAAAGACCGCACTGACCTGCAGGTTATGTGCTGTTTCCCAAAGTGGATCAATGATCAACGTTGCACCACCGAACACACAATCATATTCCCCTGCGAAGATGATAAGCCCCTGGCTCGTCAAAGAATTCTGGGGCGCTCCGGTGTAGGCAGATGTGGAAATTCTCCAGGGCGAGCGTAAGTCATCTCAGTTGTCAGCCGCCTTCAGTATTCGGTCGGCGGTCGTAGTGTTGGAGTTGCATCTGCAGTGCAGCTGGGTTGTGGAGCGATGTCGACGGCTCGTTAGCTGGGTTCGTGCTCAATACGAGGGAGGTTCTGATGGACACACGGTCCTATCAGTCGGTTGGATGAGGGTGGTATTGACAATCTGGCTGCCAGTGCGTTTTAATTAAGTGGTTTGGTTTATTCAGTGTTGGACAGTTTTCGAGTACAGGGTTATCCGTTGTACCTGCGCTCATAAAATATCTGGGCCAGGACAGAAGAAAGCGAGTTTAGTCATATCTGAGCAAGAGAATCCTTGTGACGCAATCGAATAACGGACACGTACAACGGTCATCAAACTACGTAACGAGCGAAGAAGGAACACGGAGAGGAAGTAGCGGAAATGCTCGACCTCGACTGGTATGCCATTATCTTTGTTGTTGTTGTAGGTTTCCTTATCGGTTATGTGGTCTCGAGCCCGGGGATGTTCCAGGTTGAAATCGGTCTTTTAGAAGGATCCGCAACACCCGAATTACTAAGTGATGACGAGACGTCGAAGTGCACGGGCTGTCCACTCATAGAAACTTGCAGTGATGCCCCGTCTCCTCTCACCACACCGAGGAGAGTTCCTCGATCCCCTTGTCCATCGCGAACTTCAGATTGTGGCGGACTCGATTCACAGCTGAGCAGGTGAGCCGGCAACGATCCTACTATAGAGGACCTCTTCACTGGTTTGCCAAGGATATGAATTGTGTCTGAACAATCAAACATAATAGGAAATCTTTTTCTAGTGTTTATACGACGTGTCGCTGACTGCTTTTTCTGCTTTTTATCGTTCGGTCGGTTCGGTCCTAAAAGCGAGCTTTGGTTCCGTAGTCGTTGTTTCAGATGTTCAAAAACTTCTGAAAACTCTTGGCCACAATCTGCGTACCGTTGCCACTGACAAGCGCTGGTCGTTTCTCGTCATCAACCCCAAACTGGTCGGTCTTGACACATGGTACAATCAACCAGGAAGATCGATAGCAGCGAGGTGAGATAAACAATGAATTTAAGTCCAGAGCATCTGAGCTATGCGGGATGGCTACTGCTGGGCGTGTCAGCCGGTCTTGGCCCCTGCTTCAGCCACAGCTTATTAATTGTCCTCCCATACATAGGCATGAGCCGGGAGGGTACGGTGAAGGCTCTAAGGGAAGTGCTGTCCTTTTCCCTGGGGCGCATCATAAGTCACACACTCTTGGGGGCTGTCGCCGGTCTGACCGGGCTGGCGCTGTACCAGATAGTTAGCTCGCCAACTTTCTCCTCTGCCGCCGGGGCGGCGTTCGGGGGACTGCTGATGCTGCTGGCGGTTGCAGTGCTCTTCGCCGGCGACAGCTCCGCCTGCAGCCTGCTGCACGAGAGACTGATAAGCGATTCCGGCCGCGCCATGTTGCTGGCGGGAGGTTTGACTGCCGTGACCCCCTGTCCATTTCTTCTGGCACTCCTATCCTCTGCAGCCGCATCGGGCAGCGGTACCTACGGGATGTTCAGCGCTTTGAGCTTCGCTGTGGGTTCGGTGGTATCGCCGATACTTTTCTTCGGTCCGCTGTTCGGGTTCCTCAAAGATCGCATGTCCTCTCGCTGGCTGGTCCGGGGCAGCAGGGTTTTCGGAGCAATCTTTCTATTCGGCTACGGGGCCTACACACTGGTCAAAGCTTTGTCATAGACCGCGTAGCTCCCCCGCACCTCAGGGTATCAGTTTATTGTACATTGCTAGCCCCCCAACAACTGAGTGACAGGACACACCAAATTTAGGGATGACTCCGGGTATCTTTAGATCAATAACCACACTCAGCACTCGATTACCTGCTTGAAATGGGTATAACAGACAGACGATGCGGATGTGCTGTGAGAGCCTGTATGCAGGATCATGCAGCAGCTGATAGAAACGGATGCTACCGAGAAACCTTGCGGGCGCACAAACGCAAAACGTACAGATGAATCCTCTCCCGTACATTGGAGGTGAGGCTGAGTGAGTTGCATCTGGAGATTTCCATACTGAATGAGGGCACCCACTACCCCTTATGACGGCTGCAGCAGCCGCGGGCCGAAACAGCGCTCGTCCGGGTGGTCATGGAAGCCAAAAGCCACTGAACCACGCATAAGCCGGAGCGGATCGTCAAGGAGTCAGGCTTTGGTAAAGTGAAAAACCGAAAGCATACCGTATTAACAAGGAATGGCTGCCAGGTGAGCGAGCTTCGAGATATACTAGGGTCCATACCCGTCTGGCTGGATGGCATGGCACTGCACTGGAGTCAGGAAGGATGCTTACTCGCGGTACCGCCCTACTGGCAACCATGGGAGTCAAAGAGGACGGCAGGGTACATCCATTGATTCATCGGAGCTGGAGTCGGCTTCGGAAGCTGTTTATCCTGATCGATGTTGTCAAAACAGGACTTGAGTTCTGCAACGACCACTCCGCCTCAACCCATATCATTTTGAAACGCTGCACCCGATCAATGACTTCTTCGGCTGACCTGTCCAGTCACAAACCTGACTGTCGCGACTATGAGGGCAAATCCTCAACATCTGCAGTACAACACAACAACAAACCCCCTGCTCCGAACTGGCGCATGAAACAGGGGGGATCCTTCACTGGCCGGACGCATTCGATGCTCCGGCTTTCACATTTTCACCACAGTTTCGGCCTTCAGCACTCTCAGTACTCTAGCAGACGCTCAACTACCTCACTGACTATTTCCACCACAGTCTCACAACTGACGGTGGCCCCAGATATGGCGTCAATTGCACCCCCATCATCGGTTAGATCAAGATCCTCAACAGTCAGTTCTTCGAATTGCGAAAGGAATTCTTCCTCGGTTATCCCACCCGCAATAGAGACAGTTTCACTATGGTCCACGACTCGCACTCCCTGTATTGTTCCGTCGGTAGAAATTCCAACCGCAACATCAATTACATCATTGTAACCTTCTCCGCTCCCCAAACCAGCATATCCGATGACTTCACCATCACGCGTTACTTCATAAAGGTCCTCCTCCAAAGCGTCGAATTCGGCCCCTGGGAAAATTTCTTCATACTTCACCATCGGATCCACGTCGGTAGTGCCTGCTGCCCACGCGTTTAATACTTCCGCAGTTTTAGCTGCCATGTCGGCGCTCAACCGGGAGCAGCGTTCCTTTCTCTCATCAGTACCCCCGTCATAGCCGGACACACTGATCCATTCCTCCTTGGAGTCTCCGCAGTCGATGCTCGGGGACACTGTCTGAGTCAGTGGTGCGCTAACTAGAGGTTCAGCCGTAAACTCGCCGCTCTGTGCGTATTCGTTTGACACGTCCGTCGGAAGCGGCGTCTCCTGGAAATAAGTCATGACTTCATCTATCAACCCCGGATAATCTTCTCCGGTAATCAGGGTCACTGCCGCTATGGAACCAAGCACAGCCCCACACACGGATTCTTCGCCGACAATTCCTCCTCCACCGAAGTGAAGCATGAACGTGGGGACTTGATCATATGGATGACCGATTTCCTCTTGCAGAGGCGATATTATGGCATCAAAGGTACCGTAAGCACAATTCTGGTCATGATGCCCCGCATAGGCAAGCTTTCTCACCTCTTCAACATCCAACTCAACATATGGCCACGGTTGATCTGGAGCCTCACTCACCCCCGATGCCTTCACAACTTCTACCATATTCTCCTGCAGAGATGATACCTCTTGTTGAAGCTCCTGCAGATCCTCACGGGTTGCGGCTTCACTCTCATCAGGACCACCAACTGCATAACCAGCGCCAAAACCTACGATCAAGACCAGGCCGAGAGCCAGAACCATACTCAATTTGTTGCCTTGAAAATTCATTTGTTTGCCTCCTTTACTGTGTTGTCGTGTCTGAATACTGGTCCAGTGGAATCCACTGAACCCAACATGGTAACTTCACCTGAGATTTGCCTAGATAACGAGACTCAATAGGCTTGTTCACCATGTAACGATATTCAAGCTGAAATCCCATTCTCCTGCCTAAATTCGAAAACCATCATTGCCCTATATGGGCACATCGAAGCAAACCAAGACTCTAGTTGGGTAGGCACAAGTAACAGTCTCAGAGATTGAGATCGCACGCTCAATTTCACCACACATGGTCACGTCTTGTCTAGTGGTGTAAAAAGCTCTCAATCACAGTGAGTGATCCTGTCACATCAATTAGCCGCCTTGTCGTCGAGTTTTGCAGATTGACTCAATGGTGCTAAGATTTTCGCGATGGATTCCTGACTGAAGTAA
>CAZRFK010000043.1:1388-7209 GCA_964599275.1 uncultured Clostridia bacterium | reverse complement strand
TGCAGATTGACTCAATGGTGCTAAGATTTTCGCGATGGATTCCTGACTGAAGTAATGCCGCCCGGTTAGGGAAGATTCCGACCACATCTAAGCGTCGCTTGATCGCTGTGCTCTGTCTTTCCAGCGGATTGTTTGACGAGAATCTCTTCCAATGTTCTTTTGAAAAAGTGCTGAAGACCAG
Source organism: uncultured Clostridia bacterium (assembly GCA_964599275.1). Taxonomy (GTDB): domain Bacteria; phylum Bacillota; class Sulfobacillia; order SLMV01; family SLMV01; genus PUMD01. The sequence continues at coordinate 7,028 of CAZRFK010000043.1, read as the reverse complement.
AAGGTTTTCGCTGCTTCTTCTATTATATATGCTGCCTTTGGGAACTCTTTTTGTAAGTCATCAATGAACCGCTCCATTTACACCCGGCAATGTTTCGACTTGGGCTGTTCGAATACCGACCGGACCACACCATGTACTCTATCTTCAGCGGAATTGGTGAGGTGGTTGGCTATATTTCTTTGGAAGTGAACCTTGCACCGCTGCCAGGGAGTCCCGGTCAGAACCTGTCCCATGGCCTTCCATTGTGAGCATCGCTTATGACCAGCTGCACCCCCGGATTCCCCGGTCGACCAGCTGTCCAAGAAACTGTCTCCAGGCCGACTCCGTTTCCGATGAACCCTTGGATATGCCCAGTATTTCTCTTTTGCCATCCCCGTTAACTTCCATGGCCGTCACCAGGGCAGTACTCTGTACCCGGCCATCCTCTCTGACTTTGGTGTCGGTAGCATCCAACCACACGCAGGGTAAGGACCTTCCAATGGTCGTCCCAAAAATTTGCGGACTCTTTCATCCAACTCTTATTATATATTAGACAGAGTGGGAATGTTGCCCATCTTTCAGTGTTTCAAATCAGCACAGCAGGATAGTCAGGTAGTCTGAAGGACATAATTTTAATGTGTATTGATTTGATAAACTTCTGGTGCGGCATCTATTCTTTTCATCATCGGATACCAGTTGAGAAAAAGCCATCAGAAAGGACTGAATAGCACATGAACAAGGGATTATGTGTAATGGGAGTTGTTCTATCCGATCGGGAGGAAAATGCTCCGGAGTTTCAGAGTATTTTGACACAGAACAGGGAAGCAATTCTGAGCAGAAATGGAATTCCCCACCCCTCCGGTGATGGGGGACTCATTCTTGTAATTATGGAATGCACGCCAGAAAAACAGAAAGAGTTAATGGAAAGCGTACAGGATCTGCCAAGTGAAGCGCAGTGCATGAGATTCGGGTAGTTCATTTTCTGCCGCGATGCTCACAATCGTTTAAAATTTTCTGATAACTTTAAAAATTTCTCGGTGACGTGTCCGCTGGCTTGTGTGGCTTTCTGTGGTGAGCAATACTGGTCAATATCACGTCCTGAATCCGTCGGACAGTATCGTGCTGTGTATGACCAATGTCTCATCACACTCCCCAGCAGCACGATAAATGACTCTGCCAAGTTGCCGGGCTTTATCGGGCAGACAGTTGAGCCACTGATTGCAAGCTTCTTCAGGGGCTTTCGTCTTGAAGCGGGCGATGACGTGCTGCCAGGCATTAAACAGCGGGGCTCGTTCCGGTATGAGGCGCAAAATTGTGCTTGTTTTTCTGACCAGTTTTGGGGCATGGTTCACATCCATCCCACCGTTTTTCTCACTCATGCTGGCTATCTCCTGATGTTTCTCATGACCACGGGCCAATACGGAATACTTATGATGCTCCCAGAACTCACTGATGCGGTCCGGCAGAGGGATACGGCCGGCTTCCTCCTTGTCATATTTCTCCTTCAGTATCTCAAACTGCTCGTGGGGAGGATCCAAAAAACCGGGAGCTTCTCCCATACTGCCCGGGACATCCAACGGGCTGGCGTGGTTGTAGCCGCGCAGGCGCATCTCCGCCGTCGTGATCTCATGTCTCCGATACAGATGAGAAAGATGCCCGCGCCACCGATTTGTCTCTGGATGATTGGAGTATCCTTTTTTGTCCTCAGTCACAACCGTCCAGACGGCGTGAATCTCTCTGTGTTCGCCAAGAAGTCTGGTTCTTGACAAGTATCCTGGATGGACATCCCAAACTCGCAAGTTGTTGCTCCTTTCCAGATGTTCTGAGGTCTAGCACATGATCCTTTTTAATTATCTTGTGACTTGGGGCTGGCTGATACCCGTCTGGAGCACCCTGTGCTGGATGAGGGTAACCGGAGATCTCAAGGACCAGTTGTTGTCATCATCTCTCACAGACTCCACCTTGATGCATTCTGTAAATCTCGGGACGCCTGATGAACGTATCCTCCCGTTTTACCATCGTGTTCACCGATGAAGAGAGGCCCCGGCCCTCACAGGGCCGGAAGCCCCCATCTCTGTTCAGTTAATCTCCAATCTATCGGTCAGCTGCACCCCGGGTTCATCAGCATCGTGCAGGTAGAAAGCAGCATGAAGATCCTCATCAGAGCTTTCAACTCGGAACTCGCCCCGAACTCCGTCCAACGCTGTCAGTTCAAAGCCCTCCTGCGGACCGTACATGTAGAGACCATCACCTATCTCCTCAAAATCCACCCATTTCTCTTCGTCAGAATCCCAGAATTGGGGAACACCCTCATATCTGCCAGAAAGTTCGACAACCATGTGGGCGGCAAATTCTCCTACCTGTACATCTTCATGCACTTCCGCCCGAACTGCACACCGCATCCAGCCTAATTCTACAAACACCGGGTCTTCCTCAATCAGAGCAGCCGGTCTGATCAACTCAAAATATTCGGTGATGTCGCCGCCTGCGACCGTAAAGTCGTCCCGGTGGTCGAGGTATCCATCTCCATATGCTGTGAACCAGTAATCGCCGTCACCCAGATCTTTCTGAGCAGTTCCAAACTCATCAGTTTTCACCGACTCGCCAACTTCCTCTGAACAGTCCTCATCCTCGCAGACCTGAACCTTCACTCCCTGCAGTCCCTGCGTTTCGGAAAAGGTGACAGTATGCAGTGATGGTTCTACTGTTATCTGATATTGGTCGGTGAGTACGACATCATCAGCCCAGATCATCAGGTCATCAGCGCTGCCGGTGTTCGAATCGTGAGCTTCAATTTCTATTCTAAGCTGATGGTCATCGCCGTACCGATAAAACATCGCACACCTCGACATCCAATTGTAGTATCCAACCGGATTGGACCCATCCGGTGCTGTGAGTGATACGGAAATGTCGTCATCATCTGTTCCGATGGGAACCGGAGCACCGTAAGCATCGCGGACGGTCACGTGAATATCAGCAACTTCACCCGGCTCAATTTCTATGCTCGCGGGCTCAAACTCGCTCTTTTCCGGATCGGGTACCCCAACTGGCAGTACAACCTCAAACTCCTCACTCAGGAACAGCTGCTCTCCGGTCTCCAGACACTCGGTTTCATTGACCACTCGATACCGGCCCGGCTCCACATCATCGATGAAATCTGACTGGGGCGAAAACAAGGATTCGTGTGTTTCTCCCGGTTCCAGATTTACTTCAACCCACAATCCCGGAACTGCAGTGTCCACTTCGGTCCACCTTCCGTCCTCATATCTTTCTACGGAAAATGGAAATGAGTGATCACCCAGATGAAGTTCAGTGGTACCAGTATTCTCCAGTGTTATATGAACATCGTCCTCTGGAAAATATTCCTCCTCGTCCAGCGTAAGGACGGCCGCAGGACCTTCCTTGAGCAGAACCACTTCCTCTGACCACTCCTGCAGATCGATCTGCAGTCCATCGGTGGCCGCCTGGTATCCGGGTTTTTCCACCCGGTAATCGTAGTCTCTGGGGACCAGCTCAAATGAGGCTATGCCCTCGGAGTCGGTTACACCTTCCTCACCGTTTACCAGAACATTGGCATCCTCTAAGGGCTCCCCCTCCTCATTTATCACCTCAAATCTGCCCAGCTGCGGACCGGCCACCTCCATTTCGGCTGCTGTGGTATATCCGGAGTCGGTCCGTTCAAAAATCAGCTCGTGGGGTGCTTCCCGCCAGGCATCCTCATCCTCGCATCCCAGGTAGTAACCGGGTGGACTGTCGTTTCCAGGATCGACCTCGAACTCCACGGTACTACCATCGGGCAGTTGCTGATGAGGTTGATAGATTATTACTGGAAGACCGGGCGGTACAGTAGGCTCAAAGCTTATATCCCCCCGGGGCTCCACCGCTACATCATCGATGTCGCCTTCGAAGATAATCCCATGTTCTGCTGCCTCCGAAAAGTCAATCCGTATCCCTTCATCCTCCGGGAGCAATCCCTGCAGCGTTACCTCAAACTCGAAGCTTTCGTATTTCTCGCAGTAAAACATACTGGTCTGCGCATCGGTCAGGGCCGCCTCGTCCTCTACTATTACCAGGTCCAGCTCCACCAGATTTATTATGCTGCCATCCACCGGGGATTCTGAATACAGCTGGGCTGAGATTTCCTCTCCGTATTCCACCTCATCAGGCACGGAGAAATCCAATTCAAAGTAACCCCAGTCGTATGCGTGTCCACCGGTCATCCCACTATCAAGTTCCTGACCCTCATCATCAAGCAGTCGATAATGGACTGTGCCCTCAAAAACCAGCTCGATGGCCTCGACGGTGAACTCCCGCGCAACCTCGTCACCCGGTGCGGGAGAGAAAACCCTGATGTCATCTTCACCGGCCACCATAGGCGGCAGCCAATCCAGGCCCGAAAGGGTGGGCACAACTGACATGTCGCCCTCGGCGATGAACTTCACCGGCAGATCGGTGGGCTCTATTTCTTTCATGTCATAGGGGTAGGTGATGGCCTGCGTCACCGGTTCTCCCTCTTCCGGCTCGGTAAATTCTACGGTTACCTCCAGCTGATCCTCCCCTTCTGTGACGTCGGTTATCTCCACATGGTATCCACCAGTCGGCTGTTCGCCGTAAGTGACCAGCAGGTAAAGGGAATCTTCAAACTCCCTGGCCTGCGCGCACATGATCTCCCGCGAGTAATCAACCCACTCCTTTATCTGGACTGGAAGCATCTCTCTGATCTTCAGCCCTCTATTCAGCACCACCACTGTCTCTGCCCGGGTGATGGGTTCTGTAGGACCGAAAGTACCATCGTCGTAACCGGTTATAATCTCTGCACCTGCCGCGCGAGTCACCGCATCTTCAGCCCATCCGGCAATGTCCTCCTGATCGAAAAACGGAGGAGGTTCCTCAATTGGTTCCAGATCGAGCAGTCGGTCCACTATGACCGCGGCCTCCTGCCGGGTGATATTATCCGCAGGAGCAAATGTATCCTCATCGCGGCCTTTTATTATTTCGGCATTGACCGCATCTGCAACGTACTGGTAGTACCAGTCATCTTTTTCTACATCATCGAATCCGGGGACTCTTCTCGTATGCGGAAGCTCGTAGGACCTACCCACTAACACCACAAACTCCGCCCGACTGACTTCCTTATCAGGTCGAAAAGTCCCATCCTCATAACCTGATATCCATCCCTTCATCAGCCAGTCCTCTATCTCGTCTTCCGCCCAGTGGTCTGCGATATCCTCCGGAGCATTTGCCCCGACGGCAGGTGAAAACAGCGCCACCATCAGCAGGGCAGCAAAAACTGCAGCCAGGCTCCTCATCTCCAAGTACCGGCAAAACATCAATAACACCTTCCTCGTGAGAGTTTATTTTTTCAAACGATATTATCGGTTCTCGTTGACTCGATTTGAATATTTTGAAGGTAGCATCCGGGTTCTGGATCTTGCGGCGGACAGGTACTACCTGCGATTTCGGACAGGTGAAATATGGTGTTTCACTAAAGCAGTTCAGCAGCAGGCACGACCACCGTTAGTGCAGCATCCGGCAACCAGGCGAATTATCCGCACTCCTCACTCGATCTGATAACAATTTTCTGGCAAGACCTGTTCAATACGATTAAATTATACTTATTTATTAATTACATTTCATACCCGGCATATCCTCCCTGAATGC
>CAZRFK010000043.1:0-1288 GCA_964599275.1 uncultured Clostridia bacterium | reverse complement strand
AGGTTCCTGCTGAAATACCACAGTTTGCTGCCGCCGCGGAAGCTGCGAGGAAAAGAGGGCATCATCGATTTTTTCCGACGCGTTGGCTGTATTCAGTTTGACCCACTGGACCGGGTAGGCAGAAACCCCGACCTGGTGCTGCAGTCCAGAATACACAGGTACAGATCGAATATGCTTGAAGAGCTGCTGTACGAGGAACGCAGTCTGGTTGACGGGTGGGACAAGAACAAGTCCATCTACTGCCGGGAGGATTGGCCGTATTTTACCAGACGTCGGGACAGGATACGCCAAAAAAACGCCGAGCAGGTGCGTCAGGCCATCCCAGGGGTCAGAAAGGCCCTGGAGAAGAAGGGACCCCTGTCTTCCATAGATCTGGATCTCGACTCGAAAGTCAATTGGAGTTGGGCACCCACCAGACTGGCCAGGGCCGCCCTGGATACGATGTTTTCCACCGGCGAACTGGTGATACATCACCGGGTGGGTACGCGGAAAGTGTACGACCTTGCCTGCAGGCATCTGCCCAACAGCCTCCTTTCGGAAAAAGAGCCGAATCCCACCGATGATGAATATTACGAATGGCGATTGCGGCGGCGGGTAGGCGGAGTGGGGATGCTGTGGGCACGGTCCGGAAGCGGCTGGCTCGGTATTCCTGAGTTCACTGCCAAAAAGCGCCGTAAGACCATAGACCGTCTGCTGCAGCGGAACCTTTTGGTCGAAATTGAAGTCGAGGAAATCAGTCCTTCATTTTATATACGTGCCAAAGATGCACCGCTGATGCAGGAAGTGAAATGCCAGGGGAAAGAAGACTCCGAACCTCATGCAGCAATCCTGGCCCCGCTGGACAATCTGCTCTGGGACAGGAAAATGATAGCGCGGCTTTTTGATTTTGAATACGTGTGGGAAGTTTACAAACCGGCCTCCGAACGCAAATACGGGTATTATGTGCTGCCGGTGCTGTGTGGTGATGAGTTCGTGGCCCGTTTCGAACCGAAAATCAGTGAGGACGCCAACAGGATGACTGTAAACTGGTGGTGGGAAGATTGTCAGAAGCCATCACCGATGATGATTGCAGCCCTCAAATCCTGTTTGGGCGATTTTCTGCGCTATCTCGGACTGCAGGGAGTTACCTTATCCTGCGAGGCAGACTCCTGTGGAGACCTTCAATGGTTGACTAATATCGACGTCTCCTGATTGTCTTATTCAGCAGCCCATGCCAGGCTACTGCACCTGTGTTCACTGGGAAAGTTTTATATCTTAGATGTTTATCTTAACCCAGGGTTGGCAGCAA
>CAZRFK010000042.1:0-16475 GCA_964599275.1 uncultured Clostridia bacterium | reverse complement strand
ATGCAGGCAGTTGATGTTCAGGTGGGGGCATTAGGAGGAGAAAGTCGCGCTGCAATTGTACTTTTGGACTGTCCAGATGAACACACCAAGTCAGAATTGGTCCATCTGCTGACAGCTGCTCAGAATGGACGAGATGCATTAGAGAGTGAGATTCCCACGTATTTTGGTGATGACAATATACGAGTTCGATTGGGCCCCGGGTCCTCCAGCGGGCAAAAAATTGTAGAGGTTTACGCGAGAACGCCGAAGACACAACTCACACACCCATTCGCCTTCAAAAGTGTAACCAGTCACGAAGCCGTTGAGGTTTTTCTGCAACAGCTAAACCGGATAGGGTCATATCATCTCGTTCTCGGCACAGATGGAGAACCCGACATGGATAAGATGTCTATGATAAAATATGCAGTTGATGTTCACACCTAACAACAGTTAATAAATCGCAAACGATTAATGCGCCCCCAATAAAGCCAGTCCTATCAGCACACCAACCACGAGTCCGAAGGTAGCAGAATGTCCCTTGGCATGTTCCTGTGCTCCGGGAATAAGCTCATCACATGTAATGTACAGCATGGCTCCAGCTGCGAACCCCAAACCTATTGATAATACCATCGGGGAAATTCTTCCAAGCATTCCTCCGAAAAGCGCCCCTACACCCATGGGCAATCCCGCCAGAAGCGTATATCCCCATACCTTTAAAGGCGATAATCTACCGGCAGACAGCGGAATGGCCATAGCCATACCTTCAGGCAAGTTATGTAGAGCTATTACCGCTGCAAGTGTTAAACCCAGGCTCTCATCGTGGACCAGACTAGTTCCTATCGCCAACCCTTCAGGTAAATTATGTAAGGCAATACCCATACCCAAAAGCATACCTGTTCGCACAAAACCTGCCCTGCCTTTATCTTCATTTCCGCTCAAATGCACATGTGGAAGCAGCACATCTATCATCAGCATTAGAGCAACTCCCAGCAGGAGCCCACTCATCCCCACCAGAAAACCTCCTTCTTCAAGGGCTTCAGGAATCAGCTCATAAAAAACCACCGCCAGCATGACACCACCGGAAAGTCCAAGCAGAGTCCCCAGCGACATTTTCATGCGACGGTGGGATAATATTGCCAGCAGCCCACCACTACCAGTGCCCAACACTCCAGCTGCCAGACCTACAAGAACAATCATTCCCAGTTCCATTGTAGTCTCTCCCTCTTATGCCATTGATAATCTTTCTCATTTTAATATATCATTAACGAGACAAAACACAACACGTGGCGAGATCTTTTTTGCAGGAAAGGCCGATTGAACCGAGAAGTCTACAAGCGGTGCAGCTCAATTATTGTGGGTTTTTCACGTTTGTGTGCAGGAGCAGAAGCAGAATTTTCATCATTTGGAATAGCTAACATCACCCAAGCCAGGCTTTACAAAAAAGCACGCGAAAGGATGAATCTATCTTTGCAGTTTTGTTCTTTGAGCAGTTCGTCTGAACACGGTAATTCATATCTGATTCGAGCTGAAGGAACCTATCTTCTTATTGATTACGGCGTGCGCTTGCGCCGTATGGAAAAATTTTTAGATCAATTAGGCGTAAAACCCGGCAGCATTGAAGCGATTTTCATTACTCACGAACACCGAGATCATACACAGGCAATGCATATAAAATATCCCCTGCACACCCGCTACAACATTCGTCGCATCGTTACCAGTCCGCGAACTCTGAACAAACTGGGATGTAAAAATGAACCTCCATTTTGCCCGCTACCGCCTGGCCGGGAGGTTAATGTATCCGGGATCAGTGTCAGGGGGCTGAGCAAACCTCATGACGCTGCCCAGCCGCTTGCTTTTCACCTATCGACTGAAACTGCTAGCCTGGCAGTGGTTACCGATCTTGGCTGCATGACCCCAGGTTTACTGAGCAGCCTCAAGGGATGCAATTATTATATCTTTGAAAGCAATCATGACATGAAGATGGAAATGAAATCTGGACGGCCTCCCACCCTGATAGATAGAGTGCTCGGTGATCGAGGCCACCTATCAAATCATCAGGCAGCCCGCGCTCTCGGCCAGATGGTCACAGAGCAAACTCATGAAATCATGCTGGCTCACCTCAGCCTGGAATGTAACAGGCCTGAGCTGGCTGCACGTGTTGTAAAATCCCACCTGGCCCAGAGGAGCTGTTGGCAGGGGCGAGTAGCAGTAGCCCCCCCTGACCACGTTTCCCCATGGCGAGGCCTCACTGAAAATAGGCAGCATTCAGCAGGTGTCTAGACAGCCTCTTCATCCTCTCGAATAACTGAAAGAACCTGCTCCAACCTTCCACTGTAAGATGGCTTGTATTCCACATCGGACCTTTCAACCACAAAATGGTTAACCAGATAAGTGTCCATCCCAACTTCCTCAGCACAAAGATCTTCGAGGGGATCGTTCCCTACCATCAACGTTTTAACAGGATCGGCAGACACCTTATCAACAATTTCCTGATAATACAGGGGTGAGGGCTTACAGAAATGACTGTTTTCATAACTGGTTATCAATTCGAACTGGTGTGGGCACAGCCCCCCCCAGGTCAACCTCTGCACAATGGCGTCACGAGGAAACACTGGATTGGTAGCAAGTACTAATGTGCAACCCATTTCAATAAGCTCATCGACTACTTCGCAGGCCCCCTGAATAGGTTCAACCAGATGCCTAAGTTTCTTGAATTGGCTGTTATAAAACATGTCAAACAACTTCAGCATCTCCTCTTCATCGAAGTCATATTCAGAAGAGAAGAAAACCTGATTGAAAACCTCCTGATTGGTCCTCAAACCATCTTCACTTTGCAGCATAGCCTCAGTCGCCCGGCGCAGGTGAGGTATGACCGGGGTGTTAACTCCACACCTATCCAGCCATCTGTGCAGCATCTGAAAATATGCAGGAACAAACTCCTTTACGTCCACTCCCACCAACGTCCCGTCCATATCCAGAAGCACTGTTTCGTAGCCCATCCTGTCGTCCCCCTACTCAATCCTGATTGATCTGCTCTATGGTCAAACTCAGTCCGGGAGACTCTGCCTGAATCCAGCCCACGGACGGCGGAGCACCGCTACGGGGATCTGTACAGGAACCGGGATTCATTATAAATGTTCCCCTGGTATTTACTATTTTACCGATGTGTGTATGACCCAGCACCACAATATCTGCTTCTGGGAAGCGGTTGAGAGCTTTGGCGTCCCTTTCCTCAACAGTTCCCAGGCCATGACCGTGTGTTACACCAATTGTCCAGCCTTCACAGGTGACGGTCAGTTCCGCAGGAAGCTGCCACTTTAAATCACCACGGTCCATATTTCCAGCTACCGCCTTTACCGTACCGTACTGGCGGAGCTGCTGCAGCACCTGTTGTGAGACCAGATCACCAGCATGTAAAATGACATCAGGGTCTCTTTGTAAACTCTCAAGCACTGCTGAAGGCAGCTGTCCCGTTCGGGTAGGAACATGGGTATCACTGAGCACCAGAATGTTCATGTGAGTCACCCCTTCTTTTCCGCAAGAGCCTTCCGTAATGTCTCATTCGCCAGCTGTGGGTTGGCCTGTCCCTGCGTCTTTTTCATAACCTGCCCCATCAAAAAGCCAACGACATTTTCATTTCCGTCCAGATAATCAGACACGGCTTCTGGATTCTCCTCGATAACTTCCTCAGCCAGAACCTCCAGCTGCTGTTCATCGCTAATCTGCTTCAGGCCCATTTTCTCTACTAACTCACGCGGATCTCGACCTGTTTCTGCCATTTCAGGCCACAGATCTTTTGCGATCTTGCCGCTTATTTCTCCCGATTCCACCATCTCCAGCATCTGTACAAGTTGAACAGGAGTCACATCCAGTTGACTCAACGATGTTTCCTCTGCGTTCAGGTAGCCCTGAATCTCTCCCATTAACCAGTTTGCTACTTCCTTGGGATCACCTTCCTGGGCAACCGCGTCTTCGAAGAATTCACCCAGCTCTTCTTCACCAACCAAAACTGAAGCATCATACTCTGTCAGTCCATATTCCTCCTGTAGACGGGTACGACGTTCCCTTGGTGTTTCGGGCATTTGTTCGTTGAGTTTGTTCACCCTGTCTTCATCAATATTTACCGGCAGAAGATCTGGCTCGGGAAAATAACGGTAGTCATGAGCCTGTTCTTTAGCTCTTGCGGATTGTGTGATTCCTACGTCTTCATCCCAGTGGCGCGTCTCATGCGTTAAGGTGCAATCCTTCTGCAGGGCCTCTTTGTGGCGGGTAACTTCCCAGTTCAAAGCCCGTTCAACGCCCCTAAAAGAGTTGAGGTTTTTCAGCTCTGTGATCTCTGTTCGGGCAGATTCCTTACCGCCTTCTCGACAGATCACATTTATGTTGGTATCGCAGCGCAGTTCACCTTCCTCCATACGAACATCAGACACTCCCACAGCTCTGAGGAGAGCCCGCAGCTGTTCCAGAAATGCTCTGGTATCACCCGCCGACTTCAGATCGGGCTCAGTTACTATCTCCCCCAGAGGAACCCCACATCTATTGAAATCAACTCGAGATTTCTTTTCACCAGCCGTATGAACCAGCTTACCGGCATCCTCTTCCAGATGCACTCGCCTGATATCGACTGTTTTCTCCTCGCCATTGTCATCGGTGAAAAGGAAATGTCCATCCTCAGACATTGGTTCAACAAGCTGGCTGATCTGATATCCCTTGGGCAAATCTGGATAATGATAATTCTTTCTTTCAAATCGCATGGCTGGATGGATATCACAATTCAGGGCCAGTGCGCAGGTGAGTCCCAGTTCAACCGCCCGGCGGTTCAATACTGGCAGCGTTCCCGGAAGTCCCAGGCACACCGGACATACGTTTTCATTGGGTGGGTCTCCGAAGGCTGTAGAGCATCCGCAAAACATCTTCGAATCAGTGGCAAGTGCCACATGAATCTCCAAACCAATCATCACTTCATATTGTGTCATTGCTCGTCACTCCCCGAACCATCACCATAAAAAACAGGAGGTCTCTTGGGTTGAAACTCAATTACTGATTCAAAAGCTTTGGCTGCAGTTAGCAGTTTCTTGTCAGCAAACTTCCTCGCCATAAGCTGAATGCCAACAGGAAGTCCTTCATGAAAACCTGCAGGAATGGAGATAGCCGGAATTCCGGCCAGATTAGCAGGAATGGTACAGATGTCAGCCATATACATCGCCAGCGGATCATCTATTCGCTCCCCGATTGGAAAAGCCACTGATGGAGAAGTGGGAGTCAGCAGCAGGTCAAATTGATTCAATCTTTCATCAAGTTGATTGGCTATCATTCTGCGCAGTCGTGCAGCCTTGAGATAGTAATCTTCATAATATCCTGCGCTCAAAGCAAAAGCACCTAACATGATTCTCCTTTTGACTTCTTCACCGAAGCCCTGCGTCCGGGTCAGTGTGAACATATCCTGAACATCATCGGACTTTTCGCGCAAGCCGTAGCGAACTCCATCGTATCGCGCCAGGTTGGAAGATGCCTCGCTGCAGGCCACCAGGTAATAAACCGGCAGCGCATACTCTACTGACTGCAGCGAGCATTCTTTTACGGTTGCGCCCAACTGTGAAAATATCTCGACAGCCTGTAAAAGCACATCCCTAACCGGCTCGTCCACACCCTCAGAAAGATACTCCGTGGGGATACCTATCCGCCAGTCTTGCAGCTGTTTTTGAGTCCGCACAGCATCAACAAACTCACCCTCATCAGGATGCTTTACAGAAGTGCTGTCCCTTTTATCGGGACGGACTATGACATCCAACAGCCTGGCGCAGTCATCCACAGTTCTGGTGATCGGACCTACCTGATCCAGTGATGAAGCAAAAGCTACCACACCGTAGCGGGAGATCGAACCATACGTGGGCTTCATACCAACCACGCCACAATAGCTGGCTGGCTGCCGGACTGACCCGCCGGTATCAGAACCCAGAGCAAACGCAACCTGTCCGCTGGCCACCGCAGCTGCGGAGCCTCCACTTGAACCACCCGGAACCCGTTCGAGGTCCCATGGATTGCGGGTAACAGCAAAAGCAGAATTTTCCGTAGAAGAGCCCATGGCAAACTCGTCCATGTTTGTTTTCCCTATCAAAAGAGCCCCTGCTTCCTCTAATAGTCGAACTGCAGTTGCATCATATGGAGGGCGGTAACCTGACAACATTCTCGAGGCGCAGGTGGTCGGCAGATCAGCAGTACAAAAATTATCCTTTACTGCATAGGGAACCCCACTCAGGGATCCTTCCTCAAATGATTCGTCTACAGTATCTTCTGGTTTTTGCTCTCCTCCGTCTCCCCGGACTGTCAAAAAGCTGTTTATTTTATCATCCTTACTCCGCACCTGTTTTACCGCCGTGGCCAATATCTCTTCAAGTGATACTTCTTTGTGCCGCTGCATTTCAACCAACTTATCAATATCGATGCATCCCGGCTTCAAGTCACTCATCTTTTGATTCCTCCGCGCTGGAAACAGTTTGTGGAACCACAAAATACCTTTCTGACGTGCTTGGCGCTTGCGCCAGAACCTCAGCAGTTACATTGCCTGCCTCAATTTGATCCTGCCGCCATACATTCTTCTGTGGTGTTACCGGATTGAAGAGCGGTTCAATTCCCTCAGTATCTACATCTTCGATCTGAGTAAAATACTCCAGTATATCAGTCAGCTCATCTTTCATTTGTTCCTTTTCAGCAGAATCAAGCTGAAGCTTGGCAAGCTCAGCAATAGATGCAACATCCTCCGAATTTACAGACACTCACATCACCTCACATTGACTCATTTGTAATATTATCCTGACACTCAACGCTTTCAATTATAATCACAAAATCAAAAATAGACCAGCAACAAAAAAACACCACCGCAGAGAAATCTCTGGGGTGGTGTTTTGTGTTTTTACCTGTTCAGTCCTGATGCAAAAAACATGCTACATAGTGTTCAGGAGCAACTTCGGTCCACTCCGGTTTTTCTTCAGCACAGCGGTCCATAGAATACATGCAGCGAGTACGGAAGTGACATCCACTCGGAGGATCAGACGGACTGGGGACGTCACCTTCCAGCACGATACGGTCTCTTTCGCGCTGCTTTACCGGATCTGCCAGAGGAATGGCCGACAGCAAAGCTTCAGTGTATGGATGAGTGGGGTTATTATAAAGCTCCTGATCATCAGCCAGTTCCACGAGCTGTCCCAGATACATGACCGCAACCCTATCACTAATATGCTTCACAACACTCAGGTCGTGAGCGATAAACAAGTAGGTAAGATCAAATTCATCCTGCAGGTCTTCAAGCAGGTTGAGTACCTGTGACTGAATCGACACATCAAGGGCGGAAACCGGCTCATCACATACTATCAGCTTCGGATTAAGTGCCAGAGCACGCGCTACACCGATACGCTGCCTCTGCCCTCCGGAAAACTCGTGTGGATAACGTCGAGCATGCAGTGACATCAAGCCTACGGTCTCCAGAAGCTCCTGGACCCGCTGGTCCTTTTCTTTACCCCGGGCTACACCGTGAATCTCCAGCGGCTCGCCAATTATATCTCCAACAGTCATACGGGGGTTAAGGGAAGCGTATGGATCCTGAAACACGATCTGCATTTGACGCCGCATGCTGCGTAATTCCTCTCTGGACACTTCATACAAATTTTTCCCCTCAAAATAGACATTTCCTTCAGTGGGTTCAAGCAGCCGCAGTAGGGTCCGTCCAGCAGTAGTTTTTCCGCAACCACTTTCCCCAACCAGGCCCAGAGTTTCTCCGGGCTTGATACTGAAGCTGATGTCGTCAACGGCCTTCACCCAACCGACAATACGTGAAAACACACCACCAGTGATAGGAAAATATTTCTTGAGATTTTCAACTATCACCAGCTCTTCGCCCATATCATGGTCCTCTTCAGCAGTTAAATCTTCTGCTGGTTTAGCCATCTACGCCACCCCCGCTCGATCTTCGTTGTGCAGCCAGCAGGCAACCTGTCGTCCGTCAATTTCTTGTTGCTCAGGTTCTTCCTGTCGGCAGATATCCATTGCCTCATCACAACGCGGGTGGAAAGAACACCCTTCGGGCATGTTCTGAGGACTCGGTACTACTCCATCAATTACATCCAGTCTTCTCTTCTCATCAGCATCCAGGTGAGGTATGGAACGCAGCAATCCGCGGGTATATGGATGCATCGGATCGCTAAACAGCGAGTTAACATCTGCTTCCTCCACTATCCGGCCAGCATACATGACCACTACGCGCTCGGACATTTCTGCAATGACTCCCAGGTCGTGGGTGATGAGCATAATCGCCATACCCACTTCATCTCTGAGCTCTTTCATCAATTCCAGAATCTGGGCCTGAATGGTCACATCCAAGGCAGTGGTGGGCTCATCAGCAACCAGCATGCGCGGGTTGCACGCAAGAGCCATGGCTATCATGACCCGCTGACGCATTCCCCCGGACAACTGGTGAGGATATTCATCGACGCGCTGTTCGGGAGATGAAATTCCAACCAGCCTGAGCTGTTCAATAGCCTGCTCACGGGCCTGCTGTTCAGAAACTCCCTGGTGTAAAACTATGGCCTCAATTATCTGATCACCACAAGTATAGACTGGATTGAGAGAAGTCATCGGCTCCTGAAATATCATGGATATATCATTTCCGCGTATCTTTCTCATCCCTGATTCTGATTTGGTCAACAATTGCTCGCCCTCGAAAGTAATACTGGAACCATCCAGTATTTTTCCAGGGGGATCTGGAATGAGCCGCATAATTGAAAGCGCGGTTACACTCTTTCCACATCCACTCTCACCGACAACACCCAATGTTTCTCCCCGGTTCACGCGGAAGGACACACCGTCCACGGCCGGGACTCTGCCATCTTCAGTGAAAAAATGCGTCCGTAAATTATCAACCTTAACTAAAGCCTCAGACACACGATCACCCCGTTCTACTGTTGTTTTGTCATTCTATATTTATTAAAGAGCACCACATATTCATGTAGGTGCATTATAACATACTTTATTCATAGAAGTATAGAAATCCTGCTGTGGACCTTCACCAATTCCACATAAAAATGTCTCCAAATGCAGGAAACAACCACTCATCAGTACCCTCTAACTCTTCAGAATAAATCAGAAGATGGTTTGGGGAATAAAGGAACACAACCGGCGCGTCCTTGGCAACTGCTTCTTCCCAGGCGATTACATCTTCAGGAGGATCACCAAAAAATTGCTCAACAGTTTCTGTAACGGTGGGGGTTTTATCAAGCCCCCCATAATGCCACGGGTTGTCCTCCTGCCAATAAGAATAGGAAGTTGCCTGAAACCAGCTAACCCCAAAGATATACATGTCGTACACTTTCCGCCCGAAGATATTGAACAAAAACATATCTCTTTCAACGGGAACAGGGTTAACCTTAAGCCCGACTTCAGCCAGCTGGTTTGAAACAAATTTTGCAGTATCCCTGCGGATCTGATCTCCGGTAGGATAGGCGAGATAAAGCTCTAAAGGCTCCCCATCCTCCATTGTTCGCCATCCGTCATCATATTTTTGCAGTCCCTCATCATCAAGGAGCTCTTCAGATCGTTCAGGGTCGTACTCCTGCCGGCAGATGTCTCGTTCATAATCAGGTGCAAAATCCAACGGACTGCAGAGAGCATGCGCACTCTCCCCGAGAACTTCATCGGCCAATCTCTGTGTATCAAGTGCGAGTTTCAAGGCAGTTCTAATCGTTTTCCTTTGCAAAAGCTTATGTTCGTGATTGAGCCCCAGAATTTCGAATCCTGCCTGAGGTATTTTATGCATGAAAAAATCATCCGGCAATTCTTCACCCGCAGCAGCTGTTCCTGGAGCAAACAGTGCGTCATACTTGTTATTCCATTCCTGGGGGAATTCACCGATAAATTCGATCCTGACTTCATCAGCATATGGTTCTATATAAAACCCTTCATCAGCCTCCAGCTCAACGACTTTCTCCTCAGCGGAAACAAATTCGTACGGCCCCGCCCCCACCGGCTTTGATGATTTTAAAGCCTCTTTCATTTCAGCGACAGGGACATCCTCAAAAATGTGGCTGGCAACCGGTGATAGGGAAACCAGGCTCCATGGAATCAGGGTCTTTGTATCTACAACTTCAATTTCTAGCTTCTGGTCATCAACCATATTGATACCCTCTATGCCATCGACCTCACCCCGACGATATTGTCGTACCCCGGAGATGAAATCAAACTCATCAGAAACACGACTGCCGGTGAATTCAGGATGCAGCAGAACTTCCAGAGTAAATCGTATATCTTCAACGGTAAGCGGGGTCCCATCATGCCATTGGAGGTCTTCACGCAACCGCAAAAGCAGGGTATCTTCTTCTCCAGCACTCAGCTGTTGTACCAGGTGTGGGCGAATTCGCCCCCGTGCATCAACAAAAAACAAAGTACCATATACTAGTGATACAGCCGGATCAGATAGACTGTGGGGCCAATCAAGCAGAGGATTCAACTGTGAAGTAGAGCGAACGACTGCAAGATCCAGCGCAACAGCTTGTTCGGGGGGATCAGTTTCAACTATCCGATCACAGCCCAGAGCTGAGCCTGAAGTCATTATTAAAAATACTATTAACACAAAAAACTTGAATCCAGCAGACAAATTCAGATTCAATTCCTGGTTCAACCACGTCACCCTTTCATTTTCTGGAAGCACTCTGTCTTTTTCTTCGTCCCAAACGACTCAAATACACACCCAGCAATCCACCCGCAACTGTGCTCCAAAAAACCCCAGCAGTTAATGTTTCTGGTAGTAAAACCCAGATTGAGCCGGCCATCAGACCCATCAGAAAGGATAGGATAGATTCTTCCCAGCGGTCTAAAGTCCAGTGCAGGATTACCGCAGTAATGAACAGTCCCAACACTGCGCCGCCCCCAAACCAGGCGACCTCCGGCCAGCGTAAAAGAGAAAACGCAGAGATGACATCATCATAAAGCCCAATGACAATTAGCAGGCTGCCTCCACTGATTCCAGGTAAAACCATGGCACCACTACTTATACCACCAGCCAGAAACATCGCCAAAAACCCGGATGATGCCCTTACTAAGGTTCCCTGTCCACCCAGAAACCAGGCGATTATGATCCCGGATGCCATCCACCATATTGAGGTACCCCGGGGTGCTTTTTCCCACAAAAAATCACCCACAGCCACTCCCATAAGTCCCAAAAAGAAGGCAAGGGTTACCGATGGAGCAGTACTAAGGACATGCCAAATAGCCCAAACTCCCAGCCATGCACCACACAGCAGGCCAAAGATACTCGGAAGAAGGGAAGTTCCACGCAACCTGGCGATATCCCCAACTATTTCGCGGTGGACCCCGAGAACCAGCGCCACTGTTCCCGCGCTGACGCCGGGCACTACCAGTGCCAGGCCCATAAACAGCCCCACTATTATTTTCCCTGGACGCGCTAGTAAAATATCCCTGATCATGGAGCCGGATTTCTCATCTGTTTCATCTTATCACTTTTCCACCAGCTTGATGGGAGCATGTTCAGCAACAACTGTCTTGATTCCCTGATCTGGAAAAGTAAGTTTCAGTTCAACATCCCCACCGACTGTTTTGCGGGAGACTATCGTTCCTGTTCCCCACATTTTATGGTGGATCTTTGCTCCCGACCTGAATCCATCTAAATCCTTTTCTTTATTCCCAACATGAGCCTGCGAATGTCTTCCATGTTTGGGAAATGAGGCAGAGGTATTCTTTCTCTGCTGACACCGCTGTTTTTGTCCAGAGTCAGCCAGCTTCTGCTCGGCTATTGAAACCAGACTATCCGTTCCAATCTCCTCCAGAAACCGGGACGGCTTTCTCGCAGAAGAGAATTCACCATATAAACTCCTGCTTTTGGCGAGAGTCAGAAAAAGACGGTCCTGCGCTCTGGTCATACCCACATAACAGAGACGACGTTCTTCCTCAAGTTCCTCAGGATCTTCAACAGCTCGCGAATGTGGAAGCAGGCCCTCTTCCATTCCAACGATAAACACCACTGGAAACTCCAAACCCTTGGCGCTGTGAAGGGTCAATAAGGTAGCCCGTGGCTGGTCTTCCTGCATCTGGTCCACATCACTCAGCAGAGCAACTTCACCCACAAATGCAGTCAGTGCCTCCTTACCCTGAGAGGAAATGTCATCTCCAACAGCTGCCTGACCGCTGCGCAGCCTGCCAATGAAATTGTGAGCACTAGATATGAGTTCCTCCAGGTTCTCGGTGCGGGACTCCTTCTCCCGCCTGCCTTTTTTAGCAAGGTGGTCATGATATCGGCACTCGTCAAGTATCATCTGCAGGGCTTCGGCCGGTTGCATCGTCTGAAGCTGCTGGCGGGTCTTTTCCAGGGCCTCAGCAAACTTTTTGACTCCCTTCTGTTGGGGGCGCCGGATTCCCGGAATCTGCTCCACATTACTCAAAGTCTCGTAAATACTCAAATCATGTTCCCCAGCGTAGTCAACCAGTCTTTGCTGGGTAACCGCCCCTACAGAACGTCGTGGTTTGTTAATCACTCTCTGAAGGCTCACCCAATCATCTTGATTAATGAGAAGCCTTAAAAAGCTGATGGCGTCTCTGATTTCCTCTCTATCATAAAACCGTGTAGCACCCAAAATTTGATACGGTACTCCCATGGCATTACAGGCTTCCTCAAATAAACGAGATTGAGCATTGGTGCGGTACATGACCGCAAAATCAGACCAGGAGAAATCTTCCTCTCTGCACAGCTGTCTTATGTATGATATTACGAACCTGGCCTCCTGCTCACCAGAATCAGCCTGATAATAGCAAACCGGATGACCTCCCTCCCGGCGCGTCCACAAATTCTTGCGCTGACGGAGCTGATTGCGCTGGATCACCCGCTGAGCAGCATCAAGTATAGGCTCAGTTGAACGATAATTTTCTTCCAATTTATAAACTGAAGCCTCAGGATAATCTGACTCAAAGTCCAAAATGTTACTCAGATCGGCTCCCCTCCAGCTGTAGATGGACTGATCTGAATCTCCAACCGCAAACACGTTGCGCTGCGGAACAGCAAGAAGTCTAAGTAAACGATACTGAGCATGATTAGTATCCTGATACTCATCCACCATAACGTGTTTAAACTTGTCCTGATATTTACCCAGAACCTCTTCATTTTCCAGCAAAACATTTGTAGCAACAGCCAGCAGATCATCAAAATCCATGGCATTATACTGACGCAGCTGCCGTTGATACTCTTTGTATATCTCGGCAACGCGCTGAAGGTAAAAATTGCCCCTATTTTGTAAATCCGCAGGGCTATCCAGTTCATTTTTTGCCCTGCCGATTCGATTGAGCACAGTTTTTGGTTCAAACTGTTCGGTATCTATCTGCAGGTTCTCCATTGCCTGCTTGATCGCAGTCAGCTGCTCTGACCGGTCATAAACAACGAAGTCTCTGCTGTATCCCGCCCGGTGAGCATGACTGCGGAGAATCCGTAAGCAGGCGGAGTGAAACGTACTGACCCACATATCTCGAACAACTTCACCCACTAACTCCCTGCACCGCTTTTTCATCTCTCGGGCAGCTTTGTTGGTGAAAGTTATAGCTAATATTGAAAACGGACTGACTCCCTCCTCTTCAATGAGGTAGGCCAACCTTCTGGTCAAAACCCTGGTCTTTCCACTTCCCGCTCCTGCTATCACCAGTGCGGGACCTTCCCGGTGAGTCACAGCTTCCAATTGAGCCGAGTTCAGCTGCGCCAGTATTTTCAAAAGATAATTCCTCCTTCTCCCGTCCAGTTCCGAGGATGCATTTAAAAACACAAAAACACTACATCATTTGCCTATATCTGTCCTGTAATGCTTCCCTTCAAATTCAATCTTCTCTATTCCCTCGTAAGCCTTCTCGCGTGCATTATCCAGAGTTGAACCCAGGCCACACACTCCCAGCACTCTACCACCGTCAGTTACCCACTGTCCCTGCCGTTGAGAAGTGCCGGCGTGAAAGACCACCATATCTTCTCCGTCATCTGCAGGCAAACCGGTGATGGGTTTTCCTTTTTCATAATCAACAGGATAGCCACCCGAAGCAGCCACCACACAGACAGCTGCTTCCTCGCGCCACCTCAGATTTTCGGCAGCAAAACTCAGATCTCCATCCTCACGGGCAACAGCTGCTAAAAGTTCAACCAGATCACTCTGCATACGCGGGAGAATAACCTGGGCCTCAGGATCTCCAAAACGACAGTTGAACTCCAGAACTTCAGGACCACTGTCTGTAATCATAAGACCAGCATAAAGAACGCCAGAAAAAGGACAACCTTCCTGCCTCAACGCATCCACGGTTGGCCGCAGTATTTCCTGCATCGTCCGGCTGGCCAGCTGTTCATCAAAAAATGGTACCGGAGAACGTGCGCCCATTCCACCGGTATTGGGTCCCTGACCACCATCATATGCCGCCTTGTAATCCTGTGCTGCAATCAACGGTATCACTTTTTTTCCATCGGTAAAAGCTAATAAAGAAACCTCTTCACCGCGAAGAAAATCTTCTACAATAACCCGATCACCAGCCTCACCAAAACGGCGCTGACGCATCAGAACATCAATGGCCTCCTCGGCTTCAGAGAGCGTATCCACAGGTATGGCCCCCTTACCCGCAGCAAGACCATCTGCCTTGACCACAGCAGGCAAATTCCGCTGTCTAAGGTGTTCTGAGGCAGCATCGGGATCATCAAACACACGATAATCGGCAGTGGGAATATCGTATTTGCTCATCAGATTCTTGGCAAAAACTTTACTGCTTTCAATGCGGGCAGCACTCCTCGTGGGTCCAAAAACGGGTATGTGCTTTTTTCGCAATTCGTTTGTTACTCCTTCTGCCAGAGGTGCTTCGGGGCCCACAACAACCAGAGAAGCATCGATGTCTTGTGCAACCGCTGTCGCTTCCTCTGGATTCTGTGGATCCCCGTCTACAAGTTTGGCAGTCCCTTTCATTCCAGCATTTCCCGGCATGGCATAAACTTGATTTACAAGGGGGCTTTGAGCTATTTTCCATACCAGAGTATGCTCACGTCCTCCGCTACCCAAAACTAAAACTCGCATACTGAAACCTCCTCTTTAATGACGAAAATGTCTGCTGCCGGTGAAGACCATGGCCATGCCCGCCGCGTCAGCCACCTCTATGGATTGAGCATCCCGTATGGAACCTCCGGGCTGAACTATGGCCTTGATGTTGTGTTCAGCTGCCAACTCAGCAACATCAGGAAACGGCAGGAAACCATCAGAAGCCAGAACTGCCCCGTCGGCCTTTTCACCGGCCTGTTTTAAGGCCAATTCAGCAGCAGTAACCCGGTTCATCTGTCCTGCTCCCACCCCAAGGGTGGCAGAGCCCTTCACAACCACCACAGCATTAGATTTTACGTGCTTTACAACCTTCATGGCAAACTCCAGGTCATCATAAACATCATCAGCTGGTGAGCATTCTCCCGCAACTTCCCAACCACCGCGTTCAATTGCAGCGTTGTCAGGGGAGTTCAACAGCACTCCACCACTAAGAAAACGCCCATCGGGATACTCCTCCAGCTGACCGCCTCTGCTATCGGGATTAAGGCCTTCAAGTTTCAACAGTTTCAACTTTTCCCGCTGTTTTAACCGCTGCTCAGCTGCTTTTGAGTAACCTGGAGCTATCAACACATCCAAAAACAGCTGTTTTTCACTGATGAAATCAACGATTCCCTCATCAACCGCACGGTTAACTGCAACGACCCCGCCAAATATGGACACCGGATCTCCTTCGTAAGCGCGCCTGAACGCAGTATCTATTGATTCACCTTCGGCCAGACCACAGGGGTTGGCGTGTTTTAATGCACACACCGCCGCCTCAGCAAACTCAGATACTGCATTTATCGCTGCATCCGCATCACATAGGTTATTGTAAGAAAGGTCAGGTCCGCTAAGATGTTCTGCATGAACCAGGGAAGTGGGGCCAGGCTCTGACAGGGAATAAAAGGCCGCACTCTGGTGAGGGTTTTCACCGTATCGGAGCTTCATCTGCCGCTTCAACGGCAGTGTCAATTCTTCCGGATAGGCCAAAATCCCCCCCGAATCCTGTCCCAGGTAGTTGGCTATCAAAGAATCGTAGCGGGAAACGTGAGCAAATGCCCGTGCTGCCAGTTGCTTTCTCCAGCTTCTTTCAATTTCCTCGCCCCCTGCTACGATGGCAGAGATCTGAGTGTAATCATCAGAATTACTCAGACAGGTAACTGAAGGGTAATTCTTGGCAGCAGCTCGCAGCAGGGTTGGACCGCCTATATCGATATTCTCCAGAACCTCAGATTCTTCAGCTCCCCCGGCTGCTACCTCCTCGAAGGGATACAGGTTGACCACTACCATGTCAATAGGTTCATAACCAAATTCCTGCAGCTGCTGCATGTCTTGGTCATTGTGCCGTCGGGCCAAAACGCCAGCATGAATTGCCGGATGTAAAGTCTTCACCCTGCCATCCATAAG
>CAZRFK010000041.1:0-16541 GCA_964599275.1 uncultured Clostridia bacterium | reverse complement strand
CCTATTCTTATCACCGATGGCATACCTGATTCCCCCGCAGGCCACGGCACCGGCACTGGTCATAGTGGGTATTCTCATGGTTGGAGCGGTTACCGACATCGACTTCGAAGACTTCACTGAGGCCTTCCCGGCATTTGTGACCATCCTGTTCATGCCTCTGGCGTACAGCATCGCCGACGGCATAGCCTTTGGTTTCATTGCCTATCCGGTGGTCAAACTGGTATCTGGCAAAGGTGAGGAAGTACACTGGCTGGTGTACGTGCTGGCGTTGATTTCCATAGCACACTTCTTCTTGTTGCCCTGCTAATCCGCGACAGTATATTCCAAGGCGGCGGTTTTACAAAACAGGACCGTCGCTTGCTGGTTTTCCTTCTTTCAATTGTTCTGTGATGGGAGGCACTGTCTTCTGGGGACTGCCCAGAAATGAATTAAACCTGGCAGGAAACTCCCGAAGTTTGGTGAAATCGACTGACGGAGTGCTGGTGGGAAAATGAGTTGGGAGGGGGGAAGGGGATTGCGAGTGGCACTTGGAGTGATTGGCATCGGCAGAGATCCGACCTCCAACCTCGGATCCATCTTGTGTATGACAGAGTCTGCGGCTGTCCAGGGGGCGGACCTGGTGATCTTTCCTGAGGCGTCGCTGACCGGATTGATTAACCGTGATGAACCAGCTGAAGATCTGCCTCTGGGCGTTCCGGTGCCGGGTCCTGTTACGGATAAACTGTCCCGGAAATCTCGACAATTGGGGGTTTATCTGGGTTTGGGACTCCTGGAACGAGATGATGAGTGCCTGTTTGACACTGCACTATTGTTTGATCCGCGCGGTGAGCTGTGTCTCAAGTACCGGCGCGTGTCATCAGGATGGCACGGACCTGCAGCTGATCCAGAGGTTTACGGCCACGGCAACTGCGTGCAGGCTGTTGATACTTCACTGGGTCGGGTTGCTTTCCTTATCTGTGGTGACCTTTTTGCCGATGAAGCGTCTGCAGTCGGCGAGATGTCTGTCGACCTGCTGTTGGTGCCCTATGCCCGCTGCACCTATAAAACCGGGTACCATCAGGACCGCTGGGAATCGGAAGAGGAACCGTACTATGCTGAGCGGGTGCGCCAACTGGGAGCCACTACCATTTTGGTAAACTACCTGGCCGGAAGTGAGATCTGCCGGGGAATGTGCGGTCCGTGTTCGGGGGGAGCTTACGGTGGAGCCATGGTCATTTCTGCCGATGGTGCAATTGCAGCAAAAAAGCCGGTTGGTGAAGAGGGCCTACTGCTGGTGAACCTGTAAGTTTTGAATATTAAACCGCAGGGATTCATACCAGACACCTTCAGGGTAGGAGAGAAGCTGGATGATAGTCCAGGTAATAACTGTACTTCCGTGAACTGCAATTGTACTGTTTTCGTGGAAATAAGTGGAAATAAGATGAGAGGTTCACAAAATAGTGAGGACATAAAACAGGCTACCGTTGTTGATTCGCCGGGTGCAGGTAAATTGATGCTCTCACTCAGAGAAATTAGAATTGATAACGAAGAATTCCTTTCTGACCCTTTCTCTGGTTTGAACTTCTCTTCAACCGTTGTCATACCTGTTGTCTGAAACAGGGTTTGGGCTACGGGCGGCGAATTGTTCACAAGTACATCCTGACCTACCACCTACGGGAGGTGCCGTTCATGCAAGTGCTTTTCACTTTTCAACCCCAAGATGAGCTCCGCCAGCTGTTCATCCAGCACCTTGATGACTGCTGTGAACTGCTTTTCCCTCCGGATACGGAGCTGGATACCCTGGTCGAGATGGCTGCCGGGGCTGAAGTGGCTGTGGGCTGGCGGGTGGACAAGGAAATACTCGACGCAGCTGACCGACTGAGGCTGTGGCAGAACCCGGGTGCTGGTGTCACCCACCTCATAGAACTGTTTTCTGATTATCCCCACGTTTGCCTGGCTAACTGCCACGGCAACAGTTATTTCACCGCGCAGCACGCCGTCGCCTTACTTCTGACACTATCGAATAAGATACACCTGCATCATCGTTGGATGCGCGAGGGCCGGTGGCGCACCGGGGACGAACAGGCCAAATCGACCCCCATTGGCAACCTGAGCATCGGCTTGCTGGGCTACGGGCACATAGGTCGGAAGATTGCACGTTTCCTCAGCGGTTTTGACGTTGAGATATCCGCCTACAAGCGCAGCCGGCGTCCGGCGGACGAACAGCTGCCAGAGGTCATCTGCCGCTACTCGATGGAAGACGCAGACCTGGTTGAGTTCATCAGTGATGCAGACATCCTCATCAGTTCGCTGCCGCTGACTGACGAAACTGAGGGACTGCTGGGAGACGAACATATGTCGGCACTGGGGGGTGAGGGCCTGCTGGTGAATGTGGGTCGTGCCGGCGTCGTGCAGGAGGAGGCACTGTTCACTGCCCTGCGGGATAAAACGATAGCCGGGGCCGCAATCGATGTATGGTGGAAAGAACGCGACCCCGTACAACATCCCGACGGAGGTTTACGCCCTTTCAACCGCCCCTTCCACCAGCTGGATAACGTGGTGATGAGTCCTCACCGGGCCGCCTCCCCCAAGGATGATCTGCCCAGATGGGAAGAAGTCATAGAAAACGTGCGGCGGGCGGCGCAGGGACGGGACGACTTTCAGAACCTGGTGGACGTGCAGCGCGGTTACTAGTTTTTTGCTGCGTACCGGCTCACCAGGTGGTGAGTTCAACCATATGAGCACCTGTGAGCGGTACACACCCGCAACCTTAAGTCAGAGAAGCGGGGCTGTACACGTACACTGCTTATGAGCAGTCCAGGTGATAGCTGCGTTCCCGTTACGTACAATTGTACTGTTTTCATGAGATTAGAGGTTCACACAGATGTGTTGGAGGAAATCATGCCATGAAAAGAATCGCCGTTATTGGCTCGCCCGGTGCAGGTAAATCAACGTTATCACGCTGGCTGGGTGAAAAATTGAATGTACCGGTCTTTCATCTCGATCGTCTGTTCTGGAACCCGGGATGGAAGAAGACCCCGCCAGAAGAATTTGTCCGGGTGCAAAAACAGATCATGCGTCAGCACACTGAGTGTATAATGGACGGAAATTACGCCAGTACGCTGAAAGTGCGGCTCAGAGAGTGCGATACAGTAATATTTTTGGACTTTCCCCGCACCCTGTGCCTATTCCGGGTGATTATGCGGACGGTAAAGTCCCTGTGCGGAGGACCGCGCCCCTCTATGGCCGAAGGGTGTCCGGCGAAAATGGACCGCGACTACATTGAGTTTCTTCAGTACATCTGGAGGTTTTCAAAGCAGCAGCGGCCCAAGATTACCGAGATTCTTGAACACTTCGATGGCAGGATTTACTGGTTGAAATCCAGCCGGGAGGTTGAGCAGTTTCAGAAAAGGTTTGTCTCCAACTAGTTGAATTATTCAGTCGAAAACGGGGTACTGTCAAATATTAACTACACCATGCAGTTTGTCCTGCAGGCTTTCACTGCGACCGGAAAGGTAATAGTTTTCCAAAAGCCAGCTGCCCCAGATTTGATGATCATCGCCGTACTGTGACTGCAGATGCTTCAGGGTGCGCTCCGCAACAATCTGCCCCATAACGTAGTTGTGATTGTATACGGGGTCGAGGCTCATGAAAGTATCCATGGCCCACAGCTGGGGATGTTGAATTTCAAGACCCAGCTTGCTGAAATATTCCTCATATAATTTTTCCGCCTGCTGTGGTTGTTCCCAGACCTGCTGTTCAAACAGAGATTTCAAACCGCACCGCACATATTCCAGCAGAGCTATCTGTTGGAGGTGTTCTCTCTGCTTTTCTGAAGCCATTATCTCTATCCCGATCCTTTCCCCGACTACAGCCATGAACTCATCATGGGAGCGCGTAAATGTCTTGTGCAGGCCCTCCCCGGTGTTGGCGGCGTGTCCCAGTGCGTGGCCCAGCTCATGAAACAGTGTCCTCATCTGCATCATTGAGGGTTTGGAGCTGATAAGCACGCGCACGTCGGTGGGAATATCAAATGGACTGCAGAATCCGAAGCCATCCTCAGATGCTACTACAGTAATTCTGTCAAGGAATCTGGACAGTCCCAGTTTTTCAAGCAATTCCGCTGCACACATCTGAGGATCATAATTCTTCGGAGTCTTACCTATGGTCTTGAGGTCGGAAAACCAGCTCTGCCACGATATCTGGTAATCGGATATCAATTTTCGTGCCGTCGGGAGGTTGCTGTCAACAAAATCACTGATCATCTTTATTGTCTTATCTCTTTGCAGCTCCTGCGAGAAAAACACCAGATCAACATATGAGCAAAACTCCCGCTGGCGGCTGAGTCGATTTCGCACCCTCATCAGCTGGATCACATCTTCTCTCATTCTCCGTGCTATCTGAACATCGGTGTCGTCTTCACTGTGTCGA
Organism: uncultured Clostridia bacterium; assembly: GCA_964599275.1. Classification (GTDB taxonomy): domain Bacteria; phylum Bacillota; class Sulfobacillia; order SLMV01; family SLMV01; genus PUMD01. Next base: position 12,131 of record CAZRFK010000041.1, on the reverse strand, counting down.
TATCCCGCGCGGTTGCCCAGGTCCAGCCGGTTGTAAAGCCTGGCAGCATCAGGGTGTTTGTCTACCAGTTTGCGCTGCGAAATCTGGGCCCATATTTGCTGTTTACGGCCGCAGAAATCCGCAGAATCGCTGCCTTCCCCCAGGAGCCTGTATATCTCATTGTCAATCTCTCTTAAATTGAAATCGCCACCCTCTGCGTAGTTTAACCACTGTTTCTGATTATATTTGTGCCACAGATTCATATAACGCTGTTCTATTTGCCACATTGTTCTGCTCCCTTCCTTACGGATGTATCTATTACAGGTTAATTTATCGCAACTGTGCAGAAAAGGGGCAGCCCCCTAAACATCTTGTGGATTAACTCTTAAGCTCCTGCGGGAGCAGTGGTGTATCTCTGATGGCAGGATGCAGGATGTTCTCTCAAGAAAACAACGGTAAAGGGAAAGCTGAAAACTTTGAATAAGCGTGAAGGAAAACGTTCAACGGACTGGAGCTGGTTTCAGCCTTCCGTCTGATCGGGACGTTCGATACATACAGAGGAGGATGAGCATGGGGATAAAAATACTGCATACAGCTGACTATCATATAGGTATGACGTTTGATGGATACGGGAACCGGGCTGAGGAACTTGCTCAGGCCCGGGTTGATGTTCTGGATCGTCTGGTGGAGGCGGGCAATCACGCAGGCTGTGATCTGTTGGTCATTTCCGGTGATATGTTTGATCGGGTTTCTGTTGCCCAAAGCAGGGTACAGGAGGCGGTTGAAAAACTGAAGGATTTCTCCGGGAAGGCAGTTCTGATACTGCCGGGAAATCACGACTATCTGAACGAGAGATCAGGGCTATGGGATGCAGTGGAATCGGCTTTACCGGACCACGGCATTATATTGAAAGAAACTGCCCCCCTGTCTCTTGCCCCTTTTGGTCTACCCGAGGTTGTCGTGTATCCGGGACCATGTCCAGAAAGGACAAGCGGCGAAAACGCCATCAGTTGGATCTGCGACCAACAGATGCAGGATGAAAAGGTGAGCCTGGGAGTGGCCCATGGTTCGCTGGAGGGGGTATCCCCTGATTTTGAGGGCAGGTACTATCCCATGAATCGTTCCCAGCTGGCCGAAAGCGGCATTGACCTTTGGCTTTTGGGGCACACCCACATTCCCTACCCTGACCCCGAGGAGGGCATTCTGGGGAACATATTTTACGCCGGGACCCCGGAGCCGGATGGAATGGACTGTCATCATTTGGGCAGCTGCTGGATTATAGATGTTGATTCAGAGGGAGTTTCTTCAGGGGAAAGATTGAGTCGGGGCAAATTCAGATTTGAAGACCAGCAGACTCAAGTGCTAGATACACACCAACTGCAGGAGCTGATTGAAAGCTACCAGGACAGGTCAGATACCTTTCTGCGGCTCAAGTTGGAGGGGTGGATTCCTCGACAGGATTATGAAAAATACATCAGGTCGGGACAAAACCTGCTGCGCAGTCGACTCTCTGAAGGAGTTTACCACCTGGAACTCATCCTGGATGAACTTCATCCGCAGGTGGATGGCCAGGTCATCGATGAAGAGTTTACCGAGGGGAGCTTCCCGCACAGACTGCTTAAGGAAGTTGAGGCAAACGGCGACACCCAGACCCTGCAGACAGCATACCAGCTGATCAAGGAGGTTCAGGAAAATGAAGCTGAATGAAATTACCCTGACTTCATTTGCCGGATTTGCAGACAGGACTGTCGATTTTGACCCGGGTCTTAACGTCATCTGTGGGCCGAATGAGGCCGGCAAATCCACTCTGATGAGCGCTCTGGAGGTGGGGTTGTTTGCTCCCCACTGGTACAGGAAAAACTCAAAGCAGCACAAATGGTTGAGGCGATTTTTCCCCCGCGATGGTGGCGACAATTTCCGGGTGCATCTGCAGGGCGATGATAATGGCAGTCCGGTAGAGATTACCAAACATTATTACCGCAGCCGGGACAACAATATCTGCCGGGTCCGGCATGGAACCCGCGATTACGGTGTGCCGGAAAAGGCTGAGAAGCATCTGAAGGAGATCCTTGGTTTCGGGCGGCAGACTTACCGCACCACCGTACTGATAAATCAGGGGAGGCTGGACCAGACGGTTCAGATGCTGCAGCAGCGGGAGACCGACAGCATTGAGCAGGTTATGCGGCAGGCCGTATTTGAAAGTGAAGGGATATCTGTCAGAGAGTTCGAAGAAGTTCTGACCGAGCGCCTCGAACAGAAAACCAGATACTGGGATATGGAGAACAACCAACCGCACAGGAGCCAAAGGTATTCCCGACCCGGTGCCATCCTGCAGGCCTACTATCGATGCGAAGACCTGGACTCCGAAATTCAGCTGGTGAAGGAAAAACAAAGACAGGTTGATGAACTCAAGGAGGAAATAAAAAAGGCTGAAAAGCAGCGAAAATCCTGCACTGAAGAAGCTGAAAGCCTGGATGAAAAGGCAGGCAAATGGGAGCAGTACCGGGAGTATGAACGGGTGAAGCAGAAACTTGAAGAGGTAACCCGGGCGGTGCGGCACTGGGATGAATACGAGAAACTGGCCGCGAAGTACGAGCAGAAGCGCAAAGAATACCAGGGGCAGATGGACGAGTTGAGAAAGTCTCGCTCTGAGATAAAACAGGCCCGCAGGTATGAGAAACTCTGTGATCTCACAGAGCAGATAGATGATATCAACCAAGAGATAGAAGATGTGGCAGAGAAACTGTCAGAGCATGCGGAGATAACCTCTGAAGATATCAGGAAACTGCGCAGTATCAAGTCCGATATTGACAATTCCGAGGGCAGACTGGAAGCGCTGCAGCTGGTGGCTGAGGTTCAGCCAGCAGAAGGTATCAGCTGCCGGATCAGCACCGGATTGGATGGTGAGGAAGTCAAAGTCTGTGGAGCGGAAAATTTCCAAGCCCGGGGCCGCATTCGCATAAAGGTGCCGGATGTTTTGCAGTTGGAAGTGCGTCCGGCAGACGCAGACCTTGAACAGATCGAGGCGGACCTTACTGAGGGACGCCAAAAACTGCAGAAGATGCTGCAGTCTCTTGGCTGTAGTGATATTGAAGAGGCCGAAAGTGTACAGAAAAAACGGACTGAGCTGACCCGTAAAAAAGAGCGGCTGGAAAACATCCGAACCTCACGGCTGCAGGCGTATGAAGTTGAAAGCCTTTCTGATGTTCAGGAAGAGCTCACAGAAATTAAGAAGGGACCAAACCGCTTTCTGGACGGCGAAACCCCCTCAGATGAAGACTTAGATGACAGTCTGGATTCACTTCAGAAGCAGCTTTCCGAATTCGAGAGGGATAACCTTCCCAAAAAGCAAGAGTTTGCGAAGTGGCAGGAAGAGTACAGTGGCTTTAACAGTGCCTTAACTGAAAATGCGAAAATGCGGGGAAAGCTGAATGAACTGGGAGAACAGCTGCCCGAAAAGTTTGAGCCTGACCAGATGCAGTATGACAGTCCCCAAAAGATGCGGAGCAGAGCAAACCATCTTCGCAATCAGGCCGAAAATATGGGGGAGAGGATCCATGAACTCGAGCTTAATCTGCAGCGAGAGAGACAGTTTCTGCAGGAAAACTCCCTCAAAGATCTGCAAAAACAGCGCGAGAAAGCAGGACGTACTTTTGAGACGGAAAAGGAGCGGGCGAGATCTCTCACCAGAGTGAAAGAGGCCTTCGTTAAGGTCAAAAATGAACTGGATGAGGAGACATTTGACGGTCTCAAGCGCAGTTTTGCTGACTTTCTGTCTTCAATCACTGATGGACGCTACCAGATAGGACAGATGTCAGGGCTTCAACCGCAGCAGCTGATGCGGTCAGATGAGAGAGTTCAATTCCCGCTGCATCTGCTTTCGGCCGGAACCAGGGATTGTGCGGCGCTTTCGCTGCGTCTGGCAATTGCCGCAGAAACGTTCGAAGAAGGAAACAGCTTCCTGCTTATGGATGAACCGTTAATAAACTTTGATCCGGAGCGTAAGTCATACGCATCAGAGCTGATTGAGCGGTTTGTAAAACGGGGATATCAGGTCCTGGTGTTCAGCTGTGATTCCGAGACAATAAACCTGCTTGAAGCCAGCGCTGGAGGGTTCCATCAGTTTGACCGGCGGATCTGACTTTGAAGCGTTTTCACCAGCCCTGAGGGTGTGATGATGGAGGTTTCATCTGGAGTGCCTGCGGGTGAACTGGTATCTCTCCGGCAGGCATTTCATGGGGATAATCCCGGCAAAGACAATCAATCTGGCGATTTTGTGAGCAAGTGAGGCAGCACAATCAGACCCTGCCGACTTTGTCTTGCCAAAGCATAGATAAACAGGAATATTTGCCCCCGAATGCGGAACAATAGCACTTGATAATCATTGATCTCAGTCTGTGTTATACAATGCCGCAGGAGGGTTGCAAATTGAAAAATACACGTGTTGTAGGAGCAGTGGCGATCGCATTTCTGCTACTGGTAATGGTTTCAGGATGCAACGGGGAAGCCATTGACGAACCAACCGAAGAGAAGACCTTTGTGGACGGTACCTATCGAGGAGCTTTCATTGACCGCGGAGATGTTCAGGTCAATATTCAATTTACCCTCGAGGATAATGTGTTTACCGATTCAAGTTACCGCCATCTGTACTACGGAGGAATAGACTATCTGGAATCTGAAGATGAGGCTGCCGAAGCCATCAGGACTCAGCATATGCAGGTCCTTGAACAGATATTCGCGAAAGCCTGGACGACCTTTACGAACCTGGTGAGATTGTTGAATATATAGATGATTTTGCAGGTGCTACCCTTAGAGCAACTAAAGTAATTTCATCGATACGCGATGGCCTCAATCGGGGAGTCTACCGATTTGACTGAACCAGCAGCTGCCAGGCAGAGTGTCTAAATACAGATAAACCACCTATATTGATGTTGACATTACTGCTTCAATGAATTAAAGTCAACGAAAGTCATGGAACGAAATTAGTAAGCATACTGAGACCTGCTCAGAGAGCTGGGGATAGTGGGAACCTGGTGAGGTCAGGTGTGCTGAATGGATTCGGGAGACGCCCGGCGAAGACAATCAGTAGCTGGGGCCGGAAGCCGACCGTTACAGCGGCAGGGTATAAGACCAGCATCTCGTACCTGTTGAGGGGAACACTATAGGGTGTTCCAAAAGGGTGGTACCGCGAGTTTAACCTCGTCCCTTTGTGGGCGGGGTTTTTTTATTGGAGCGCGGGCGAGGGACTGGAATCCAAAAAGGAAAGGATATCAATCATGACTCTTTCAGAAGAGGAGAAAGGTTTTTTTGGGGATTTTGGAGGGCGTTTTGTCCCGCCCGCTATCGAACAGGATCTGGAAAAACTGGAGACCGCCTTTCGCAAGTATCAGGAAGATGAGAATTTCCAAAGAGAATTAAAACGCATACTCACCGATTTTGTTGGCCGCCCGAGTGCCCTGACTGAAGCCCGTAATTTGAGCGCCCGGTGTGGGGGGACCAAAATTTATCTCAAACGTGAGGATCTCAATCATATGGGTGCTCACAAAATAAACAATACGGTGGGTCAGGTGCTCTTGGCCCGGAGGATGGGCAAAAAACGCATCGTGGCAGAAACAGGAGCTGGGCAGCACGGGGTGGCAACAGCCACGGCGTGTGCCCTCTTTGACGATCTCGAGTGTGTAATTTATCAGGGTGCTGAAGACATGCGCAGACAGGATCTCAATGTGCACCGTATGAAGATGCTGGGAGCAGAAGTACTTCCGGTTACTGCTGGTAGTGCTACCCTGAAAGATGCCGTGGATGCTGCCCTGCAGGATTACGCTGCCAATCTGGAGGACACCTTTTATATGTTGGGTTCTGCTGTGGGTCCCCATCCATATCCGCTGATGGTGAGGGAGTTTCAGGCGGTAATAGGTGAAGAGACCAGGCTGCAGATACTGGAAAAAGAGGGCAAGCTGCCAGATGCAGTAATCGCCTGTGTTGGTGGCGGCAGTAACGCCATAGGACTTTTCCACGCTTTTGTGCAGCACGAGGAAGTCAGGATGATCGGCGTGGAACCGGGTGGGAAAGGTACTGAGGCAGGTCAGCACGCTGCCTCCATCAGCAGGGGGCAGCCGGGAGTGGTACATGGATTCCGGTGCTATTCCCTGCAGGATGATGAGGGACAGCCGCAGCAGGTTCATTCAATTGCTGCCGGGCTGGACTATCCGGGGGTTGGGCCCGAGCACTGTCACCTGCTGGCCACCGGCCGCGCCGAGTATGTTACTGTAGATGACAATGAGGCTCTGGAGGCTTTTGATATGCTGTGTGAGACAGAAGGAATTATCCCTGCCCTGGAAAGCGCTCACGCCGTCTACCATGCAGTCAAGCTGGCCGAGGACATGGAAAGTGATGATCTGATAGTGGTCAATCTGTCAGGACGGGGCGACAAGGATGTGGCCGAAGTTGCACGGCTCACCGGAAGGGAATAAGTTCAGAAGAATCTGACTGAAAATTGATTCCCAAATCATATTCAGATGTTCAGCAGGTGCAACAATTCATTGTTGCACCTGCTCCTTACTTGTTCTGGTAATCGCTGATTGGCTTGAGTCTTACCCGCACCGTTCTATCGCATGTGTGTGAATCTGACAGCGACAGAATACCAACTGTGAGGTCGAACTCGAAGAGTCAAAGTTGCGACATACAACCCAGAATGGATTTCAATCAATTCTCACAATCAAACCTAAACACTATGGCTTTGTTCTATCAGTTTCAGAGAGATGTCGCTTGAATGCGCAAAAGGACCATGGGAAAGAGAGCGGCTTGAAACTTCAGATTGGTGTACCCGTCGCAATCATAATCTGTCAACATGGTGTGAGCTATACAAAAGAGGTCCCCATCAAGATGGGGGCCTTGGTTGTTTACCCCGAATTAATAGTTTCATACTCAACCTCAATCATCGGTTGAAAACCTCATCTACTGACGATCTCATATACCCCATCTTCATTCGGAGTCTCGGAAACTCGCATGTCAGATGAAAGATTCACCGCCGGTCTCACTCCCATGCTGCCGCTGGCTGTACTGGAGGACTCTCCATCTGATGTTGAAGCCATGGCCACTGAGTGATGGAAGGGGCTAGGGCTCGGTGTACGGGTCCAGTACAGAATGTCCTCGTCCTCGCCGAGATAAGCTTTTTTCATATCTCTGATCCAGGCTTCGTAGCCATCTTCCGGGTAGCTGGGGTGCTCTGGATCGAAATAGGGGACGACAGCACCAGTATACGGGACCTCATCGGGCATCTGTATGCCATATTCACCCAGGGAAAATACGAACACCTTCTCCTCGCTGGTGTACTGTCTCCACGGGTTTTCGGCGTCCCAGTTGCCCTCACTGTCAACCCGCGTGATGTGGTCGATTGTGGTTGTCAGGACAGCGTTCTTGAAAGACTCTGAAAAGGCGTTATAGAATCCAGCCTCGGCGTAGGAGTAGCCCTCGTCCTTGGGCAGGCTGTTGAGAAAGGGCCTGAGACCGTATTCGGCGTCAGTTGTTCCACTGTCCAGCCAGGAACTCGTGCCGGTGTAGCCCGTTCTCCCCAGGCGTTCATCGCTGTCGTCGAAAGGATGGCGCCCGATCAGCTCTTCTGAAAGAAGGGTCACGTGTGAGGGCAGCCCATCATAATGCTCAATGGCCACCACTATCCAGACCACCGGCTTTACCTCTCCTTCCGGCAGCTCCTCATGCACAAAACGGTCCTCGTTGCTGTACCATTCGCCCAGTCTGAATTCCCAGGTCCAGCTGGGGTCCATCACCCGGTCGCCAATCTGCAGGTCACCCAGAACCTCCACTGATTCAATTTCATCCTCCGTCGGATCTTCTCCCGCTGCGGGTTCTTCTACTTCTTCTCCTTCACCGTTGCCGTTTTCAGCTGCCTCGTCGGCCGGTCCGCAGCCGATCATGAAAGAAAAAAGCATGGCCAGCAGCACGGCAAACGCTGTAAAAGTCAGTGTTCTTCTGTTCATTAACGTCACCTCCACATTTATTGCCCCGTTGCAATCACGGATAGGAGGGGCCGAGAAAAGGAACTTGATGTTGTCGGCAGTCTATATTGCCTCACCATCCATATTTGTTAAAAAATTTAATATTGTACTAATTATATCTTCTATTGGTAAATAAGTCACATATCAATTTTGCGATTGCGATTACGTGTAGCGTACCGGGCTATTGACATTGGAGCGAAAAAGGTGGGGATACTGGTACCTGGAGGATGTTTCTACACAGTTGTACCAATCGTCCACAAATCGGATTGCAAACCATATGCGGCTTGAGAAGTTGCCCAACTGTTTTCGTAGTGCCATTTTCATCTGAACGTGCTTCGGATTCTGCACAGCAAATGCACACCGAAACCCTGAAGTGTCAGTCAATACGACAGCAATCACTCTGCGGATCTATTGGGGAGGAAACAGATGACCGAAAATAAGTCAAACTTTAACACCAGAGCAATTCATTCAGGCAGCAGTCCCTGTCCGGCGACGGGTGCCCACATAAGCCCGATTTATCGGACCTCGACTTTTGTGATGGATGACGTACAGCAGGCAATTGAAATATCACAGGACAGAGAAGCGGGCTATTCCTATGGTCGATTTGGGAACCCCACTGTAACTGAACTGGAAACCAAGGTGGCAGCCCTTGAAGACACTGAAGCTGCTCTTGCTACCGCTTCGGGGATGGCAGCAATCTCAACCACTTTGCTGTCTCTGCTGCAAGCAGGTGATCATCTGATCACAGGAGACATAATTTATGGTTGTACATACGGACTGATACGCGATGTGTTGACCGGTTTTGGAATTGAAGTGAGCATGGTTGATACAGGGGATCCGGAAAACATCAAAAAGGCAGTGAGAAGTAATACCAGGGTCATCTACATAGAAACTCCGTGCAACCCAGTGCTGAAAATCACTGATATAGAAGAAACGGCCAACATCGCCCGCAGCATTGGTGCCAAACTCCTGGTTGACAGCACCTTTGCCACCCCCTATCTGCAGAACCCCCTCCAACTTGGTGCAGACCTGGTGATTCACAGCGCCACCAAGTATCTCAACGGACACGGAGATGTGCTTGGTGGAGTGGTGGCGGGTCCAAAAGAATTGATCGAACATATAAAGACTCCCCATCTGGAGTTTTTTGGCGGTATCATTTCCCCGTCTGATGCCTGGGAGATCACTCGGGGGCTCAAAACTCTGGGAGTTAGGATGAAACTTCACTGCGAAAATGCCCGGAAGGTGGCCCAGTTTCTGCAGGAGCACCCCATGGTGGAAAGAGTACTTTATCCCGGTGTGAAATCGCATCCAGGCCATCAGGTGGCGAAGAAACAGATGCAGGATTTCGGTGGAATGATGAGTTTTGATGTGAAGGGGGGATTTGAGGCTGGCAAGACCCTGATGAACAGCGTTGAGTTGATAAGTCTTGCCACCAGTCTGGGGTGTGTTGATTCGCTGATTCAGCATTCACCCTCCATGAGTCATGCAACCATGTCCAGGGAAGAAAGATTGCAAGTTGGGATTACTGAGGGCCAGGTACGGCTGTCGGTGGGGCTGGAAGATCCGGATGCGCTCATTGCAGAATTACAGCAGGCCCTCAAAAAGGTGGAAAAAGCGGTTCAATAGAACAGCGCAATCCAATGAGGCAGGGCTGCAGGACGCACTCTGGAGCCCAAGATGTTCCAAGGAGGGGCAGACTCCAGATAGCTGAGGGCGGCTGTTGAGCCCTGCAGTACGGACAATGTTTTTCAGTTGAAAGCTTGACATATAGATTTGGCAGGTCGGTTATTACTTCAGGCAGGAAGCATCATTGAGCTGAACAAAGATTCCTGCAGGAAGTTAGTCAGACCGGATTGAAGTTATGCATGAAGATTATTCACCAACCCAAGCATTTTGATTCAGTGTTATTGTAGGGAGGGTACCATGAGCTCGTTTCTGATCAGGGATGCCATCGTCATTGATGGTACAGGTGAAGATGCATTTGTAGGAGATGTAATTGTTGAAGGAGATACTATCGCTGAAATGCGTCGAACTGCCGACCTGAAAGATGGAGAAACTGTAGATGAAGCAGCCAAGCGACTGTCGGCTAACTCCACATCTGATAGATCGCTGGGGGAATCCTGTTTTGAAAAAGTCATAGATGCAGAAGGACTGGTTGTTTCTCCTGGATTTATTGATATCCACACTCATTCCGATCTTTCTATTCTGGCTGCCCCTGATGCTTCTTCCAAGGTTTTACAGGGAGTAACTACTGATGTTACAGGTAATTGTTCGATCGGACCGGCCCCGCTGGATTCATTTGAAGCTTACGGATATTTTCAATTCTGGCGCAGTTACGAATCTTCCTGGCTGCGGAGGGCTGGTGTCAGATGGCCGATGTGGCGGAGCTGGCCTGAATACAGCGAGGTTTTGGAGGAGCACAAGAAGAGCATCAATATAGCCGGACTGGTGGCTCACGGTCCGGTGCGGGCCTCAGTGGTGGGAGTTGATGATGAACCGGCTGCAGAGGAACAGATGTCTAAAATGATATACCTCATTGAAGAGGCGATGGAGGCGGGAGCCTTTGGTTTTTCTACAGGTCTGACGTACCGGCCCAGTCGATACGCAGACACCTCCGAGGTGGTGGAGTTGGTCCGGGCGGTTTCCCGACGCGGCGGTTTTTATTCCACCCATGTTCGGGGAGAGGATGACCGATTACTGGATGCGGTGGAGGAAGCCTTGACAATTGGCAGCAGGACTGCAGGCGCAGTTCAAATCTCTCACCACAAGGCTGCAGGTAAGGCCAACTGGGGGACTATAAAAGACAGTCTCGAATGCATCCGCAAGGCTCGAGATGGCGGTTTGGATGTGGCAGTCGATGTGTACCCCTACCGCTTTGGCGGTACTTACCCCGGATCGCTGCAGCGTCTGCTACCACAGTCTATGCGCCCCGATGGTGACAACCAAAAGGAGGTTTGCCGCCCAGAGATCGCCCAATGGCTGAGGGAGAATTCAGGTATATCTGACAATCCAGGGAGAGATGGACCGTTCACACTGCGTTGGGATGATATTTATGTGGTAGAACACCCGGATGATGGAGTGGTAGGCTGCACTGTTTCAGAGATCGCATCTGAAGATGAGGATAAATGTGTGGACTGGTATCTCTCGCAGCTGGGCTGTGAGAAAGTCAAAGTCAAGAGAATTTCCATGTCTGAGGAAGACGTTCGCACCGTGCTGTCCTCATCAGCATCAATGGTGGGATCGGACACCTATGCCATGAACGACTCGGATGTGTTCAGCGCCACATGGCTTCACCCGCGAAATTTTGGGGCTTTCGCCCGTGTTCTGGAAAAATACGTGCGCGACGAAGGTGTTCTGGGTTGGGAACAGGCAGTAAACAAGATGACCCAGCGTCCGGCCCTGCGCCTGGGGCTTTCCGACCGGGGAGTGCTCAGAGCGGGGATGAAAGCTGATCTATCGCTGTTCTCACCGAATGATATTGAAGAGAGAGCCAGCGTTGGTTCTCCTTTTGAGTACGCGGCGGGCATGGAGTGGGTTTTCGTAAATGGGACTGCTGTGGTGGCAGAAGGACAGGTCACCGGGAATCGTCCCGGACAGCTTCTGAGAAAAACGGATTAAACACATAGCTCCAGCTGAGGGCATTGCTTAAGGGGTGGGAGAATAACAGTTTGCTCCCACCTCTTTTCTCTATGTATCTTTCTCACGTTGTTGCTTTTCATGAGAGGAGTGTTCACATATCACAGGTAGAAAAAAACGGGCAATTTGGCAGGGAAGAGAGTTGAAAAAGTCATGTCAGAGCAGATTACTGTGACGAAAGTGTGCACCGAGGAGGAGTTAATCCGTTTTGCAGATTTTCTGGCTTCCATAGTGTCGGAGGCTCGTGCTGATGATTGGGCCTGTTCGGATTGCCTGCGGGAGGATGATTTCTGGATTTTTTCAGCTGAAATGGATGATTGATAGTCGGTTATGTAACCTGCGTCAAAACCCCCAAGCCAGACGTAAGACAGCACACTCTATTTGTTGATGAACTTTGGGTGGCCGAAAAGTTCAGGAGGAGGTGTGCAGCCAGAGCACTGGTGCTGCGGGTGAAAGTTCTGGCAGAGGAGATTGAGGCATGGAAGGTTCGACTGGTAGTGG
>CAZRFK010000040.1:10597-16607 GCA_964599275.1 uncultured Clostridia bacterium | reverse complement strand
ACTGATCGGGATGCACATATCCCCGCGGGTCAATGTTTGCAATGGCAATTCCGCTGCGATTACCACCATTAATCTGAAGTAATTTCAGTATTCTTTCTGCCACATCCCCACAGTGTTCCCTTAATTTCAGGTAGGTATAAACTCCATCAGCGTGATTGGCTACAGTCAGAATTTCCTTGTCCAGACCTTTTTCCTGCAGCCCGATACTTCTATCAATCAACAGGTCCATCGCTTCTCTTTTTTTCTGATCTGAAATATCCTGCTCAACCATCGTGCTCCCCCGGCCAGAATAAACCAGATGATAAAAACAGGCACGGGGAATGTGCTCCTGCAGCAGCAAAGTGAAAACATCATCCAGCTCCCGGTGATTATGCTGGTTGATGGTAAATCTGACCCCAACCTTCTGATCCATTTCCCTGCAGTTGTGAATACCCTCAAGAGCGCGGTTAAAAGCCCCTTTTTGTTGTCTGAAAGTATCGTGAGTCGTTTCCAGGCCGTCGATGCTGATCCCCACATAACTGATTTCCGCCTGGGCGATTCTGGCTGCCATTTCCCGGTCAATCAGGGTGCCGTTGCTCGAAATGGTAATCCGGATACCTCTACTGCGGGCATATCCGATCAACTCGAACAGATCATCACGCAGCAGGGGCTCTCCGCCTGAAAACAGAATAACCGGCACATTGAATGCGGCCAGATCATCAATAACTGCTTCTGCTTCTTGGGTGGTCAGCTCATCAGGGAAGTCCCGGTTTTTCGCATCAGAGTAACAGTGTTGGCATTTTAAATTGCAGCTTCTGGTTATATTCCAGGCCACAACTGGGCCTTTATACCGGGTAGTTCCCATTCGTTGACCCCTTGTATGTTTGCTGTAACGCAGACTGTCGCCATAGCTGCTAACTTGATTCAGTAATCTGGTCAGTCCCAGCATATATTCTCTCGCCACCCCATCATTTCAGGTTACCTAACCAGCGTGCAGCGTCTTTGGCCCAGTACGTAATTATGAGGTCCGCCCCTGCACGCTTCATGGCTGTCAAACTCTCAACAACCACATTTTTTTCATCCACGAGTTGTTTTTCTGCTGCTGCCTTGATCATGGCATATTCCCCGCTGACATTGTAAACGGCCAGCGGACAATCAAACCTATTTCCGACCTCCCTGATCACGTCCAGATAGGCCAGAGCCGGTTTGACCATGACAATGTCTGCTCCCTCTTCAATATCAAGCCGTACCTCGCGAAGAGCCTCCCGCAGATTCGGTGGATCCATCTGATACCCTCTACGATCGCCGTGCTCGGGAGCAGAATGAGCTGCCTGTCGGAAAGGACCGTAAAAAGCGGAAGCATATTTGGCGGAATAGGCCATGATCCCAATATCAGTAAACCCCTCCTCATCGAGTGCTTCCCTGATCCTGGCCACCCTGCCATCCATCATATCTGACGGCGCTACCATATCAGCTCCAGCTCGGGCATGGGAGACGGCAACCTGGGCAAGTCGATCAATGGTCAGGTCATTATCAGGAAAGCCGTCCTTCAGTATCCCGCAGTGTCCGTGCGAAGTGTATTGGCACAGGCACACATCAGTAATCACAAGCATCTCCGGGAAATGCTGCTTGATCTGCTGGCACGCCTGCTGCACGATTCCATTCTCAGCCCAGGCCCGACTGCCAATGTCATCCTTACTATCAGGTAGGCCAAATAACAGGATACCTTTAATCCCGAGCTCCGATATTTCGGCAACTTCTTCTAACATCATATCAACTGACATATGATAATTCCCCGGCAGAGAACCTATTTCATCCCTGACCCCTTCTCCATTTACAGCAAAAAGAGGATATATGAAATCATCAAGGTGCAGTTTATTTTCCGCCACGAGTTGTCGGATGGCAGCAGACTCTCGCAAGCGACGATGTCGGTGAATTAACTCCATTACTCTGTACCTCCAAAATAGGCTACTATTTCTTCGAATAGGTTTTCCAAATTGTACTCATCGGGCATCACCGCTGCCTCTAGACCGTATTCTTTGAGTCTGCTACCAGTGACTGGGCCAATGCAGCCCAGCACAGTTCCCTTCAGTATCTCCCTGTGTTCGCCGTGCAGTGATTCGCAGACACTTTCAACAGCCAACGGGCTGGTAAATACTACCAGGTCCAATTGCTCCTGTGTGATCTGATTGTGAAGCTCCTGCTGATTAACCTTCAACACCCGATAAACGCTCAGATCCTCAACCCTGGCCCCCGCCTGTCTTAACCCTCGGGGAAGTTCTGATCGACCCCTGTCTGCCCGGGGCAGGAGAATATCTGCACCCTTAATATCTCGTTTTGCAAACTCTTGCAGCAGGCCCTCGCCTGTAAATTGTGCGGGGATCAGGTCAACCTGCAACCAGTGCTGCCGACAAACCTGAGCTGTTTTGTTGCCAACAGCAGCAATTTTAAGGCTGGCCAGAGCTCGCGCATCCTTTCTGCATTTGCACAGCTCGTCCATGAATATTCTCACGGCTTTAGTGCTGGTAAACACCAACCAATCGTAATCATCAATCCTGCTGAAGACAGTCCTGAGATTTTCAGGCGTTTCCCGGAGCTTTGTAGCCGGTATACTGATCACCTGTGCACCAGTCTCAATAAGGGCATCCCGGAAATCTCCTGCTTTGCTTTTGGGACGGGTTATCAAAACTTTCCTGCCGAACAGGGGGTTGTTGGTAAACCAATTCATCTCCCCGGCAAACCTGACAGTCTCTCCGATGATAATGAGAGCCGGCGGTGTAATATTGCCTTCCGCTTTGGAAACTATAGTGTCCAAAGTTGCGGTTAAATCTTGCTGCTTCTCAGTAGTGGCCCAACGTACCATGGCCACAGGAGTGTCGGCTGCATATCCAGCTTCTATCAGTCGACTGACAATTTCGGACAGATTACCAACTCCCATGAAGATTACCACTGTGTCTACAGCTTTCAAATCAGACCATTTTATTTCATCCACCTGATGGCCGGTCAGAAAAACAACTGATGAGCTGACTTTGCGGTGGGTCAGCGGAATGCCGGTATAAGCTGAAGCACCGATGGCAGAAGTAATACCCGGTACAATTTCGTAGTCAATCCCGTTTCTGCTCAGTGCAAGTGCCTCCTCGCCCCCACGCCCGAAAATAAGGGGGTCTCCGCCTTTCAGTCGGACTACCAGATTTCCTGTCCTGGCATTATCAATCATCATTTGATTTATCTGCTGCTGGGTGTGCGAGTGGGCGCCGGGTTTTTTTCCGACGTATATCAGTTCTGCCTCCGGTCCTGTCCATTCCAATAGTTCATCGTTAATCAATCGGTCATACAGAATGACATCTGCGCGCTTGAGCTTCTCCAAGCCCTTGAGGGTGATCAGCTTCTTGTCCCCGGGACCAGCCCCCACCAAATAGACCTCACCTGGCATTGTCTACCTCCTCAGCTCCTGCAGCAATTTATGTGCCCCTTTATTTAGCAGTTGTTCAGCTGCTTTTCGCCCTATCTGTTCAGCTTCTATTAATGCATCCTGTGTTTGATCAACCATTGCCGACAGACAAGTAGTAATGAGCTTGTCTCCCTCAATGCCTGCAACCATACCTTTTAGATGTAACTCATTCTTTTTCCATGTAGCAAAAGCTCCAATAGGTTCTTTGCAACCAGCGTTCAAGCATTCAAAGACAGTTCTTTCAGCTTTGACGGCCGCCTCTGTATCATT
Source organism: uncultured Clostridia bacterium (assembly GCA_964599275.1). GTDB lineage: Bacteria > Bacillota > Sulfobacillia > SLMV01 > SLMV01 > PUMD01. The sequence continues at coordinate 12,907 of CAZRFK010000040.1, read as the reverse complement.
GTCGTTCACTCTGGAAACAATATTTTTGATCTCAGAGTCACCTGCCCTTATCTGCAGAGCGATAACTCCCTGACCAGCAGCAGGTATAAAGGTATCCAAGGGCAAGTACTGACTGATCCTGCTCTGCCAACCCATTCGCTGCAGGCCTGCTGCCGCAAGGACCAGTGAATCATATCGTCCTTTTTCCAGCTTCTGCAGCCGGGTATCGATGTTTCCTCGAATGGGGAGCACCTCGAGGTCAGGTCGACAGTTCAGCAGCTGGGCTGTCCTGCGGGCACTACCAGTCCCGATAACCGCTTGAGGTGGTAATTGGCTGAGTAACATTCCGTCATCATTGATCAGCACGTCAGAGGGATTTGCACGCGGCAAAACTGCACCGATTTTCAATCTACTATCAAGACTGGTGGGCAGATCTTTGAGGCTATGTACTGCTATGTCTATATTCCCTTGCGCCAGCCGGTACTCAATTTCCTTGGTGAACAATCCACTACCGCCAATTTCGCCGAGCGGTTTATCCTGAATCTTGTCACCCTTGGTGGAAATTTCCTTTATTGCAAATGGACGCTCTGGGACAGTCTCTTTCAATTTTTGGACAGCAATTGAGGCCTGCTTCATGGCCAAATTGCTGCCTCTTGAACCAACAATAATCCTTTTCACCTTATTTTGACCCCCTGAAAAATGACATCAGGGCTTATCTCTGCTTTTTCCTGCACGAGTTGTCTGATTTTGCTGATGGCCTCATCTCGGTCGGTTATGAACAAATCTACCAGCTCCAGATCCCCTAACTTTTTCAGAATTTTACGACGCTTTTCTGTATCGTCAATATGTTGCAGGATATTTCTGCGGAGATAATAAACAAAATTCAGATACTCTCCATATTCCGACCCGAATTCATCAGTAAGCTTTTTTCTGATCTGCCTTGATAGAGCAGGTGAAGCTCCCCCAGTGGAAACAGCTAAAGTCAGCTTCCCTTCACTGACAACCGCCGGCAGGGTAAAAGTCGACAATTCATTTGCATCTGCAACGTTGACAAGAGCATCAGCACCACTTAATTCAGAAATCTCGCGGTTGAGCTGGTCATCATCAGTAGCTGCGAAAACCAGGAATGCACCTTCAAGGTCAGATGCCCTGAACTCCCTGGCTATGTAATCAATTCTTTCATCAATCAATAAGGGCTCGATCCTTTCGTCCAACCGGGGGCTTATCAGCCTTATCAAACAGGAAAACTCCAATAACCTTCGTAGTTTTCTGTAGGCCACTCTACCCCCGCCGACAATGACAACCTGCTCGTCATCCAGGCGGAGATTCACAGGATAATCTTTCACTTGCTTCACCTCAGTCGGTAAGATCATTTTCATAATTCAGCTTTTATCAGGCAAACGAGTAATGTCACAACTTCATTCTCAAATATAGGTGCTACGATAATTTTTGTACAGTTACATCGAAGCAATCTGAGGACGCATACCAGCGGTTTTGGCGCTTCTTCGAATGGCCAAATTTTTGACATAATAATAGAAATTCTGCAAATGATATCTGAGGCAAAAGTTATGGACAAACTGGTAATTATCGATACTGCCATTCTATCATCAATGCTATCATCCATCCAGATCTCGAGAGATATTATCCGGGCTCACAACTTCCAGATACTCGAAATAAGCCGCTCATCATTATCACCGTGTAAACCCTACAACCCTCAATGGCATATCTTGATTTTAATCGTTACCAACAGTATCATCATCGATGTAATGGAAAATGATCTGTTGCAAACATCACCTGGACAACAGGAGGATATCATGAACGAAAAACACAATGATTCAACCCCGCCTGAACATTACTTTGACAGTACTGTCTGGGACTATGATGAATGGTACACAACTCCGGTGGGTAAATTCATAGATCGCATTGAAACAGAATTGGCTTTTGAATTACTGCCACCAAAAGAAGGCTGGAAGGTACTAGACGCCGGATGTGGAACTGGCAATTTCACCTTCAAACTGGCCCGCAGGGGATGCCGGGTAACCGGTATAGATGTATCGCGTCCCATGCTCCAACGAGCAAAACGCAAGATGGAATCCTGCGAGTTGGAATCAATCAAAGAACAGGTCGACTTTGCAAAGATGGATATAAATGATCTCGCGTTTGCCGACGCCTCCTTTGACGCCATCTATAGCATGAGCGCTTTCGAGTTCATAGACGAACCCGAGCGGGCTTTTTCACAGCTGTGGCGGGTGCTCAAACCCGGTGGCAATCTTCTCATCGGCACAATAAATGGCGATAGTTCCTGGGGACGGGCTTACCGAAAAAAGGCAT
>CAZRFK010000040.1:0-10497 GCA_964599275.1 uncultured Clostridia bacterium | reverse complement strand
AGTTTCTGATGACCAGTGACAGCAAGAGAGCAGTGATAGTGGCAGGGGGAGGCTCCAAGCAGGCTGAATCCTGGTATTACATATCAGAGTTGCTTTCACCGGACGACTTCCTGATAGCAGTCAATGGTGGCACCTCCGTGCTTTTTGAATTGAATCTGCAGCCAGATGTGGTTATAGGTGACCTCGATTCACTGCCTGAAAGCGAAAAAAGACTCCTGCACGATGCTGATAATCCGCCGCAAATACTTACCTTTCCCCCCGACAAGGACAAGACAGACACTGAACTGGCTGTTCGCTATCTGCTCGATTCTCCCTGTCCACCCGATGAAATAGTTATCTGTGAGGCTCTGGGTGGGAGACTGGATCATGAGCTTGCTCTGTTGTTTTACGCTGCATCACTGACTGTTAATGAAGGGGTAAAGATCAGCCTGACAGACGGAAATCAGCAGGTGTTCTGCATAACAGAATCAGCAGAGGTGGCAGGAGAGCGTGGACAGACTGTATCGTTTATACCACTTACCCCAAAAGTGACCAATGTTTACCTCAAAGGCTTCGCCTATCCTCTAAGTGGAGGAACTCTGCACTGGGGACAAACACTGGGAGTAAGCAATGTACTGAGTGAACCGCCGGGAAGAGTTAATATCCGCGGAGAAGGACTTCTTCTGGCGGTCACTCAGTTGAAACAAGTTGATAACTGATCAGACGACGTTCCCTGAACCAGGCCTGTTTGAGGCCCATCTTCCCGATCTGCTCAGCCAACTGTCGGAAACGAAACCCCACATTATCAGGGGTGTGGCTGTCAGAACCAAAGGTGACCAACCGTCCTCCGAATTTTCGGTACTGCCGTAATATGGCCGGCGATGGGTATATCTGCTGGGGAGCCTGTCTGATGCCGGAGGCATTAACCTCTAGCAGAACGTCGTTATCCACCATTTTTTTCAATATTTCACAAACCAGATCCCAGTGTTGGGAGCCCGGTTCGAGGGCCACTTCACGCCGGTCATTCCGGGTGAAGTAGCGTCCATGGCGTTTCGGTAGATCAAAATGAGCAACCGCGTCGATGGGCACCTCATCCACCATGCCCATAACTGCATTCAAATAGCCGCGGCAAAATTGTCGGGCCGTAATTCCCTCCTGTGCCATACGTTTGCAGCTGGAGCTGAACGAATATTGGATACCATCGACCACGTGAACTGCACCGAGGACAAAGTCAAATGAGTGCCGGTCAATGAACTCGATCATATCTGCAGCCCTCCCCGCATGATATCCTATTTCTGTACCCTGATTGATCTCCAGATCACCACCGTAGTCCTGCTGCAGTGTCTCAAGTCTGCTGCGCATGGCGTAAACCTCAGCCTCCTGGGGGATAAATTCACCGGGGGCGAACTCAGCGTGATCTGTGAAACAAATCCCCGATATCCCCAGATCAACCGCGGTACGGCAGGACTCCTTTGGATCGCTGCTGCTGTCCGGCGACAGTTCTGTGTGTACATGGCTGTCGTACAACCGAGAGTTCACTTAGGTCCTCCTGTCTGATATTTACTGCTGTCCTGAAAGCACTGCTGGGATTTAATCCCGCGAGGAAGCCCGCTCCACATACTCTCCATCGCGGGTGTCAACTCGCACGACATCTCCCTCGTTGACAAACAAGGGAACCTGAACTTCGGCACCTGTTTCCAGGGTTGCGGGTTTGGTGCCACCGCTTACAGTATTACCCTTCAGCCCCGGAGTGGTGTCAGTCACTTTCAGATCGACTGTTGTAGGTAATTCGACATCAATCATTTGCCCTTCGCACCGCAGAATCTTTACACGCAGGTTTTCGCGCAAAAACTGGACAACATCACCCAGCTGCTCGCGTCGCACAGGACGCTGTTCATAGGTATCGGTATCCATGAAGTAAAACAGATCTCCATCGCGGTACAGATATTCCATGTTCTTTTTCTCCAGATGCGCGGTGGGAACTTTTTCTCCCGAGCGAAATCTTTCCTGAATTGTCGCCCCAGTTACCATGTTCTTTAACTTGGCCTGAATATAAGCCGGTCCCTTGCCCGGCTTGGTGTGCTCAGTTTCTATTACCCGGTGGATTTCGCCATCCAACATTATTGTTAACCCGGGCTGAAAATCGTTTGTCGATATCATCCTTTTTGCACCACCAGTTCCTTTGTGGGTGAGGTTAGTATTCGGACACCTTCTTCAGTTACGACAATGAGGTCTTCAATTCTAACTCCGCCCCATTCTGCAATATATATTCCCGGCTCCACCGTTACTACCATTCCCGGTTTCAGTTCTGTATCGCCTCTCTTCTGACTGAGGCTGGGACCTTCATGAACTGCCAATCCCAATCCATGACCGAGTCCGTGTCCAAAATTATCACCATAGCCAGCATCCTCAATTATATCACGGGCCACACTATCCACTTCCCGGCCCGTCATACCCGGTTTGATGGAATCAACAGCTGCCTTCTGGGCTTTAAGAACCGTCTCGTACACTTCACGCTGTTTATCTGTGGGCTCACCAGTTATTATTGTACGGGTAGCATCCGAGCAGTAACCAGAGTATGTGGCGCCGTAATCGAAGGTAACAAATTCGCCTTCCCCGATGACCTTGTCAGAGGCCCGACCGTGAGGCATGGAAGAACGAACACCCGATGCTGTTATCATGGGAAAGGACAGACCCTCTGCCCCCAGGCGACGCATGCAGAACTCAAAATCCAGTGCCACTTCAGATTCTTTACGCCCGGGCCGCACCGAAGGGAGAATCTCGTCAAAAGCCTCATCAGCAATCTCGGCTGCTCTGCGGATCCGGTTCAGCTCATCGTCGTCCTTGATTTGACGCAGCTGCTCAACCAGTTCTGTTGTAGGCTCCCACTCAACATTGTCGATTTCCTCTGTGAACTTGGAATAGCGTTGATAAGTCACACAGCTGGCTTCAAATCCGACCTTATTTACGTCCAGTTCATCCAGTATCCCGGCCAGTTCATCCAGAAGTCCTTTTTCATAAGTTACCACTTCAAAATCAGGCGCCTCCTCGGCAGCCTGTTCGGTGTATCTGAAGTCTGTCATGAAATAAGCTTCATCCTGAGTAACAAGACACGCCCCTGCTGAGCCGGTAAAACCGCTTAGATAGCGTCGGTTCTTGGCATCAGTTACCAGCATGGCCGGTAGATCCTCTTTTTTCAGGCTTTCAACCAGCCTTTCTGTCCGTTTATTCATGGTCTCTCCCCCTCATTTTAAAAAACGGTCACAGCCGCACCCGAAAACACGGGCGCGACTGTGCTGTGAAACGATCATAGAATCATCAACGATTCGGATATAACGGGAACGCATCGCACAGCTGCTGAACTTCTTCCATTACCTGCTCAAACAGCTGCGTATCATCTGCATCTGCACTCAAAGTACGCCAGATCAGGTCAGCTACCACGTCCATCTCTTCAGTTTTCATACCGCGCGTGGTCAACGCAGGAGTACCGATGCGGATACCGCTGGTAACAAAGGGACTACGAGTTTCAAAGGGAATAGTGTTTTTATTCACGGTGATCCTCACTTCATCGAGACGGTGTTCGGCTTCCTTACCGGTGAGATCGATACTATTCAGATCGACGAGCATGAGGTGGTTGTCTGTCCCGCCGGACACCAACCTGAGACCACGTTCCTGCAGACCATCAGCAAGAGCTTTGGCGTTTTTCACAACCTGCTTTTGATACTCTTTAAATTCCGGTTGACCTGCCTCTTTGAAACAGACCGCCTTTGCAGCAATGATATGCATCAGGGGTCCTCCCTGAATCCCTGGAAATATGGCCTTATCAGCTTTTGTTCCCAGTTCTTCATCAGCAGTCATTATCATACCGCCGCGTGGTCCCCTTAGAGTTTTATGCGTTGTGGTGGTTGTGAAGTGAGCATGCTGAACGCTGCTCGGATGAAGACCAGCAACTATCAGACCGGCTATATGGGCAATATCGGCGAGAAGGTAAGCTCCGACCTCATCGGCAATCTCACGCAGCCGCACAAAATCGAGTTTTCTCGAATAAGCTGAGGCTCCACATACGATCATATCCGGAGAGACTTCTTTTGCCTGTTTCAACAGGGTGTCGTAATCCAGACGTTCTGTCTCACGGTCGACCCCGTAGCTTTCAACTTCATACATGCTCCCGGAAAAGTTGACCGGACTACCGTGCGTGAGATGGCCTCCGTGACTCAAGTCCATCCCCAGGATTGTGTCTCCAGGTTCCAGCATGGAAAAATACACGGCCATGTTAGCTTGCGATCCGGAGTGGGGTTGAACATTTACATGCTCGGCATTGAAAAGATCAGCAGCTCTCTTTCTTGCCAGGTTCTCCATGACGTCTACGTGCTGACAGCCTCCGTAGTACCGTCGGCCGGGATACCCCTCTGCATATTTATTCGTAGGGACTGTACCTGCAGCCTCAAGGACAGCGGGACTGACGAAGTTTTCAGATGCTATCAGTTCGAGGTTATTCCTCTGACGATTTCTCTCATCACTTAAAGCATCATAAATCTCAGGGTCAACCCGTTTTATATTTTCCAACATAATTTCCTTCTCCTTAACACATCTTTTTGGTGCTCGTATTTACCTGGGCAGCATGTGGATCGGTGCATCCATACCCACGTGAGCAGCTTCCATGACTGCTTCTGACAGGGTGGGATGCGCATGTACGGTTTCACCAATATCATCAATTGTAAGACCATGCTGTATGGCCAGGGCACCTTCATGTATCAGCACTGGTGCTTCCGGCCCCAGTATATGCATACCCAGCACTTGTCTCGTTTCTTCATCGTAGACGATCTTGACCTGTCCGCTGGCTTTGCCCACAGCAACTGCCTTACCCAGTGCTCTGAATGAAAACTTGGCAACACCCACGTCAGCATATTCCTCAGCAGCCTCATCCTCTTCCAATCCGACACTGGCGGCAGGCGGAATGGTAAAAGCAACATCGGGAACGGCATTATAGTTCAGGGGTTCGCGCCCGGAACCGTAGAGGTTCTCAACGGCCACCAGAGCCTCAGCAGCCGCAGCATGAGCAAGCATCATTCCTCCGATGGCATCTCCTATGGCCAATACATCCGGGTTGGAGGTTACCATAAATTCATCCACGCCAATGGCCCAGCCGTCCTGTAATTCGACACCCATATCGGCCAGTGGCAGCTGTTCTATGTTGGGTTTGCGGCCTGTAGCAACCAGAACTACTTCAGCAGATGCCTGCTGCTCTTTGCCCCGGCGCTCATAATGAACGACCTTTTGACCGTCTTGTCCCTCTTCAATCGTGGAAACGGGGGCATCGGTGATGACATTCAGCCCCTTACGTCTGAAAAGCGGCCTGATCCGGCGGGAAATTTCATCGTCCAGATACTTGAGCAGCTTCGGATTTCGGCCCAGGACTGTCACTTCAGATCCGAAGGCACCGAAAATCGAAGCGAATTCCAGACCAATAACATTTCCCCCGACTACAATGAGACTCTCGGGAAATTCCTTGAGATCGAGCAGTTCCCTGGAAGTGATGACTCCCGGAAGATCCAATCCTGGAATTGGTGGATCATTGGGCACAGACCCTACTGCCAGAAGCAGTTTATCCGGATGAAGGGTTGCAGTTTCGCCGTCGTTCAGGTGCACCAGAATTTCATCAGCATTTATTACCTCGGCTTCTCCCTCGTAGATATCAGCACCGTTTGCGGTGACCAGACGCTCTACCCCGGAACGGAGCTGTTCAACCACCTCATCCTTTTTTTCTATCGCCCGGGCAAGGTTGAAATCGACCCCCGAAACCTCAACGCCGTATTCCTCACCGTTTTCGGTGGCATCCTCCATCATTTCAGCTATTCGCACCATAACTTTCGTGGGTATGCATCCCCGGTTAAGGCAGGTGCCCCCCAGATCCTCTTTTTCAACTAGTGCTACCTCAGCTCCCAGCTGTGCAGCCCTGATTGCTGCCGTATATCCGCCGGGTCCTCCTCCAATCACTACAAAGTCATATTTTTTGGCCATCGCTCAGGCCTCCTTTCGGATTGTGGTCTAAAAAACCTCAAGACGTACAATTGTTGATGAATCGATCTAATGATTATCGTTGCCGATTGTAGCTTTTCTTACCGTATTTATCTTTAACCAGCAGCTGGACCCTTTCTTTCTCAATTTGAGTCAGCTGTGAACATGAAAACTGCACGCCAAATATCTCCTTGAACCCCCCACGCAACGCCCCAGCTACCTGCTCGAAGGTAATTTCTTGGCTGCTCACTTCGTTCAAAGCAGCAGCTTTTCGCCGCAGCGTATCAGTAACCCGGTCTCTCAAACGTTCAGACGGCAGGTACAGGCAGCGCACCACCTTTTGTCGGTCCAGAGTGAGGGGCACAGAACCGTGCTGCAAAATAACACCTCGTTTGCGAACCTGAGCGCTCCCTATCATTTTTCTGCCGTCCACCGCCACTTCATTGGTGGTGGGCGTATCAAAACATGCCGCAGAACTGCTTTCTCTGCTCTGTCGGGTGGGGGCACGCCCCCCGGCAAGCTGGGCATCTATGCCCAGAATTCGAAGTCCAGCAGTCAGGGCTTCACTCAGAGCAGAATACGTCTGCATAACCGAGCCCGGCAGCAGATCTTCGGAAATCACAACTGAATACGTCAGTTCATCATCATGCAAAACGGCCCGGCCCCCGGTGGGCCGCCTGACCCAATCCACACCCAGCTTTTTGCATCCGTCGGTATCTATCTCACGCTCGAATGACTGGAAATAACCGATTGTCAATGCAGCCGGACGCCACTGATAAAAACGAAGCGTCGGAGGGCTTTCCCCTTCAGCCTGAGACTCCAGCAGCGTCTCATCGACAGCCATATTTTCAGGTCCAGTTCGTGGTCGCTCATCGATGATGAGGCGCCATCTTCGCGCCCCGTCGGGAAGCTGCATGGATTGTCCATTGTTTTCTTGGGACATCAGTTATCTTCCCTTTCGACCAAGGAAGCAGCTTTATCGCTGGTCGTGAGATTCGTTTCAAGGAGAGCCTGGAGAGCCTGGTTCCCAGTCAGGGCATGCGGATAATTATACGGTGTCTGACCCGGTCTCTCATTATAATAGGGTCTGTTGCAGCCCGGGCACCCGCTGGTCTCAAAAGGCTCTCCCCTCAATACTCGGGGACTGCTGAGCAGCTTGTCCGGCACACTTACAATCGTTCCTGATTCATCGAATTGGATCTGCTCTAAATTGATCACTCCCTGGGTAATTCCAAAGTGAACCAGCTGTATTCTGCGGTAACTATCCATAGCCGGTGGCGCGCGATCTTCTAAAGGAGTATGCCTGACCGGAGTAAAGGCGAACAATCCTAACGTCACCCTGGAGTTGGTCAGAATTTGCGTAACGGTGGAAATCTGCTGTTCCGTCTCTCCCAGTCCAGCTATCACATGTGTGGAAACCCTTGCGGGATATCTTTTTCCCAGCTCACAGAGCAGCTCCAATCTCTGCAGCCAGATTTCTGGGCTGCCTCCTTTATATCTGGAAAACAGTTCTGCACTTGCAGCATCCAGGGCCAAGCCCAACCGCCCTGCTCCCATCGTAAACAGGCGCTGAGCCTGAGTAATGCTGTCGATAACGCCGTTTACCGAAATGGGAATCTCGAGCGAGCCACACGATTTCTGCTGCATCAGACGGAAAAATTCTGCTACCTGTTCCCGATACCTGCCTCCATGCACCATCTGGATGCAGGCTCTGTCTATTTGTCCATCCCTATAAACCTTCAGCAGAAGTTCAACCACTTCTTCCATCGGAAACTCGGGCCAGCTGATTCGAGACAGAAACCGCCCCGATGAATCCTCTCCTGCCTGCCCCTGTGGACAGAAAGCACAGGAGAAAGCACAATTTTCGCCCACCAGAAGATGAGCGGCAGTAACTGGTGCTTCAATCCTTTTTTCGACCAAACCTAAAGACTGAGCAGTACCTAAAGAGACTTTTATCTTCACCGGCTCAGCTCCCTTCTCCCGAACAGGGTACTATTCCGAAATATGCTTCCTGAAAGCATGGATATCATCGAATTGGCCCAGCGGTTCGATCAGTTGATTGAGGTATAGGGCACAGCACTGGTCGCCCCACCATACCTCCACCTGATCCTGAAACTCACCAATCACGCTGCGAACACTGGAGGTGGGTTGTACCAACACATCAAAGTCGCATGCTGCAGCAAGCAGATCCACAGCTTCCCTGTAACGGCCCGACGGCCGCATGCATCCCAGGCCCAGTTCCGCCTCGGGTAAAAGATCCCGGCCGGTAATAAAAACCTCAGCAACGTCATCCAGGTCAGGGGGTGAAACTTGGGCAAATTCTGTGTTCGGTGTTGGGCGGAGAATCAAAAATTCCACCGCCTCAACCTCTCTGCAGGACAACTCCTCAAGCAGTCTGAATTCTCCCCGCAGTTTGCCACCGTGCAGGCCGACCACTATATGAGGTATTACTGGAACCTGCAGGGTTTCTCTGAGTTCATCAAAAACCTGGAAGTAATCTTCAACCGAATGGTCCAGACCCATCACCTGCCGAATGGTCTCATTCGATCCGATCATATCGATGCAGACCGAATCGGCAAACTCAGATGCTTTTTGCAGATGTTCCGGCCTGGCCAATCCCACATGAAAGTTCAAGTAACCCCGCTGCGAAAGGTGCTGTAGAATATCCTGTGAAGGCAGATGGACCCCGGCCATCACATCACATCCTCCGCTGATCAGCCAGCTTTTTGTGCTCAAATCTCTGCCCTGTTGTTCCTCGAGGCGTTCAACCAGCTGTTTTACAGGGGTCATGTGCTGAAGATAATGCCCGCCACAGTGAGCGCAGTCAAGGTTACATTCCACCCCGGTGGCAGAAAGGCTTTCTGTAGATTGAGGGAAAACATAGAGATAGGACGAGTAGCAGGAACCCTTCTCCTCCCCCCTCTTTTTCAACATATTCATCAACTGGCTGCGCCGGGCGGCTATTCCCTGCGCTGTATCCTGTCCAGTCAGCTTGATGGTTTCCAACAGCCGGTCGAGAAGCGGCTGCTGAGCCGCTTCTCTGTCCGGCAGATTATCCGCCATATTAATCATTTTTGACGTAATCCTCAGGATCCCATCGTACCACCGGATTACGTGCTGCTGAAGCTTCATCCAGGCGCCGTATCGGTGTGTTTATGGGTGCCTCCTTCAGACCCTCGGGACTCTCTTCCGCATCCTCAGCGATCTCGATCATGGCCTCAATAAACTCGTCTAAGGACTGACGGCTCTCTGTCTCAGTTGGCTCAATCATGAGAGCCTCATCAATTATCAGCGGGAAGTAAATCGTGGGTGGATGCAGTCCATAATCCAGCAGGGCCTTGGCAATATCCAGCGTGCTGACCCCGTGTTCCTTGTTCTGATTCTTACCCGACAGCACAAACTCGTGCATGCAGGTTCGATCAAATTCGAGGTGGTAATACTCCTTCAGTGACTCCTGAAGGTAGTTAGCATTCAGAACGGCATCCCGACTGACTGCTTTCAGCCCTTCCGGCCCCATGCTGCGGATGTATGCATAGGATTTTACTACTACCCCGAAGTTACCGTAGAAAGAATGCACTGTTCCGATGGATTCCTCAATATCGTAGTCGATATAGTAGGACTCACCATCGAACGCAACCACGGGCTTGGGCAGAAACCGTGCCAGTTCCTCGGTCACCACGATTGGCCCGGAACCGGGTCCGCCGCCGCCGTGGGGCGCACTGAACGTCTTGTGCAGGTTGAAGTGGACAATATCAAATCCCATGTCACCCGGACGGGAATATCCCATGATGGCATTGGCGTTGGCACCGTCGTAATAGAGGAGACCGCCGCAACGATGAATCATCTGGGCAATCTCTTCAATGTTCTGCTCGTAAAGCCCCAGAGTGCTGGGGTTGGTCAGCATCAACGCGGCCACGTCATCATCGAGGATCTCTTCAAGAGCGTCCAGGTCCACGTCGCCATTTTCATTAGACGGAACTTCCACGGTTGAATATCCGGCCATGGCTGCTGTGGCAGGGTTTGTTCCGTGAGCAGAGTCGGGAATAATCACCGTGTTCCGCTCTTCCCCGCGGCTCTCATGGTATGCTCGTACCAGCATCATACCGGTAATTTCACCGTGAGCTCCGGCAACAGGCTGCATTGTAACTTCCGGCAAACCAGAAAGTTCCTTAAGGTATTCGCCGGTATCATGCAGAAGTTTCAATGCCCCCTGGGTCATTTCCTCCGGTTGATATGGATGCAAAGAGGTGAACCCATCAAAGCGGGCAATATCTTCGTGCACCTTCGGGTTGTACTTCATGGTGCAGGATCCGAGGGGGTAAAATCCGGTGTCCACCCCGTGGTTAAGCTGAGACAACCTGACGAAGTGTCTGATGACATCCACCTCGGAAACCTCAGGGAGATCCGGCTCCTCTTCTCTCAGCATATCGGCGGGAACCAAAGAAGAAAGATCCTCCTCAGGAACGTCAAGATCAGGCAGGGAATAACCTGTACGTCCCG
>CAZRFK010000039.1:0-16616 GCA_964599275.1 uncultured Clostridia bacterium | reverse complement strand
ATTTCTTCACTCATATAGAATTGATACGGAGAGGGTGATACAAATACAAGGCTTTTTGTGATAACTTGGAGAAAACATAAATGTGAGCAACTTTCGTTGAGTAAACAAATGTATGGCAGGGGGGATTTTACGTGCATTTTGATGTAGACGTTATTTATCTGTGGTTAGGTGCTTTGATGTTCGTCAGCAGTAGTTTGATCGGCTTTTTCAGAGGAACCTTTGAGCAAACATTGATTGGTGCCATTGTAGGGATCGTTATTTTGGCAGTTGGGGCTATTGGACCTGAATCTGATGATGATATGTCGGAAGAAGAGGAAGAAAGGATCCATGAGCAATATAAAGTGGCCGGCTATTATTCCTTTCTTTTCGCTACCATTGGTGGAGGAATCGCTCTTTTGTGGTTGGTTTGGGAGCAGGTTAACCTTGGAACGCTGGCTGCCTTCCTAGCAATAATTCAGCTTCCCTACCTGGGCACCCGTTTATATATGAGAAAACTTCATAGGGATAGCAATAGCATGGATGAAGAAGAGAAATAGAAGAACATTCAAAGCAATGAGAGGCCGACCTCCCACAAAGAGACCATGTGATTGCACCAAATATCTGGACGTGCTAACATGGTATAAAATGTAAATTACCTGTGGGGGGACTGTCTTGATACCAGAAAGAAGGTCACCATTTGAGGCAACCCAGGCCAGACTCCTGATCGTCTGTGTTTTGATAGGGCTGGTGATATTGATGCAAAACCTGCGGCCAGGAGGACGGTTGTACCTGGGTGGCCCAGTTCCAATTGAGTTAGATGGAGCAAACGAATACCGGCAGAAACAGACAGATACTGCTCTGGAGTCTGATAAGACTGCAGATGCCAATGCATATGCCCAGATAATAGACTCTGAAGGTATATGGGTTCATCTTCTTGGTGAGGTAAACCAGCCGGGAGTTTATCGCGTGCCATCAGATACCAGGCTCGTTAACCTCCTGGATCATGCTGAGGGTCCTACCTCACGTGCCAATCTTGACGAACTGAACCTTGCTGCTGTTTTACAAGATGGACAAAAAATCACTGTTTCCCGCCGGGAAGTAAGTGAGGAACTTCAGGATTTGGCTGAATCAGGTGGTGATGCCGCTTCTTCAATAAACATCAATGAAGCTGATGCTGAAGCTCTTCAGCATCTACAGGGCATTGGACCAGTTCTTGCTGATAGAATCATTGAATACCGAAAAATCTATGGTCCTTTTAGTACGGTGGAGCAAATGCAGGAGGTTAAGGGAATTGGAGAGAAGACTCTTGAGAGGTTAAAACCATCTGTATCGGTAGGAGATTGAAAGTTTCAGTAAATGATTAACAGTAGCACTGCTGTCACAGCTACCAGGCCAATTACGGGGGCGTAAATTTTATATACCTGACTCAAGTCTACCTCGAAGTATCGATTGGTGAGTATCTGGCAAAGATGTAGCGGAGAAATCAAGTAAGCCAGAAAGCCAAAACAGTATATAAACATGACGTACTTCAGTATATCCGCTCCTGATGCCCTCAAAAGAGGAAGCACAATTGGCAAAACTAATGCTAAAGTGCTGGAGTGGGAAGCAGAGATGTACCCCACTGCAAAAGATAATCCTCCCGCAACGAGGTAAAGCGGAATACCAGCTTCCAGTAGATCCATCATCACGGCGTTGAAAGCTGTGGTCTGATTCACGCTGGCTCGAAAAACCATGATGCTGGCCATAGCTCCTACTATCTGATAGTCCACTTTTTCGAACATTAACTGCGGAACCTTATTCCACTCGAAATCCTCCCTTTGAGTTGATGCCAGAAGCAGGGTGAGAATTATGCCCCCGATGAGGGCAGCAGCCAGATGTAATCCCAGCCCAATGGAAAGTAAAAGACTGACGACTATGGGTGAGGAATATTTTGTGAACTCGAGAAATACCGACGTGGTTGTACGATTTGGATCGGATTTTTCGTCTTCAAATTGAGTGCTTTCATCGGCAGCTGCAATCTCCTGTTTGGTTTTATTGTTTTGCGGCGAAGCTGCATCAGAAGCAAAACGAGGGTTGAGTATAAAAAAGTAACCAGCTGACAGCATAACGAGTGTCAGGGGCCATTGTAGTTTGATTAGATTCAAAATATCGATGTTGGCCATTCTTGCTGTCAATATGTAGGTTGGATTAAAAGGGAACACAAAGTACCAGCTGTGACGAAAAATGAGATTTGCAGCTGAACGACGGCTGGGAGAGAGGTCAATGTTTTCTCCCAGTCCATCCACCATAGGGGCAGACACTATGGCTCCTCCCACCATCGGCATACAACCTACCAGACCTGGTACCAACAGGAGGGTTAGTCGGTCGCTTTGCAAAAGTGTTCGTAATGAATCAACTACGTGGTCGAAAAAATCAAATTCCTGAAGGAGTCCAGCCATGGTGGTAATGGCGGCAACGATGAGTGCCAAGTCTATAGTATCTCGATCCCTCAAAGCACCCCACACCGATTGGATTACACCAGAAAAGTTGTTGCCAGCCGAGATGAAAACAATTATGGAGGCAGTTAACATAACCAACCACAATGGCTGCTTTCGAGTTATCAGGAAAATTATTGTGGCGAATGCTATGACAATACCGATTATCTCGTACAAGTTATCACTCCGTATGCTGCATTTGGAAACAGTTAATCATCGAGCCACCAGTTGATGGTTAATCTTGCTCCGACCCAGCTGACGCCAAGGGCCAGTATTGCTGCCTGTCCAAGACCCTGAGCAAAGCAAGCAGCGCCGAAAGATAACCCCCAGAGCCTATGAGGAAGCAAAATGTGTGGTGTATCTGGTCCCCAGATATAGACAGCTGTACCTGCTATCAAAAGGAAGGCTATCACAGAGGTAGCGACAATGTGAAGTGTGGCCTTGAAAAGATCATCAAGGACATATCTTCCGTCGCGTGCAATCATGAGCCCACTGTACATCCCCAGGATTACTGCTATGAGGTATCCCTGTCCCTGCAGACTGTCAACCCACATTGGGAAATTCGCTGCCATGTGAAAATCACTAAATGTGAAACGGGCACCCAGTGAGTGAAGCAATCCGTATGATACCAAGATGGATATAGGAACACCTAAAAGTGCAAATTTCCGGTATTTGTTTTGTGCTAAAATGATCGACCAGACAATAACAGCTAAAACTATTGCTCCCAAAAGCGGCCAACGTTGCCCTCGGTCCTGGATCATTTGTGTTTCTAATTCTGCAACGGCATCAGAATATGATTCGGAGAAATCATGCAGTGTCACAATATCAGCAACACCTTCCGGTTCAGGAAGTGGCTTTTCATTAAAGAGTCTCAGATACTTAGTGTATGCTTGATGCTGAGCATGGGCAGTGGCTGCAATGGCAGATCGTTTTGTTTCATCGGGGAGTTCCAAGCCTCCAAACAGCGGCAGCCCTGTATTGGATGCGGGAATATCCAGTCCCATCAAAACGGCCAGAGTCGGAGATAAATCTCGACTGTGTGCTTCCCCTCCACTTGCAGGAGAAATTCCTTTTCCGGCCATGATCATAGGCACTGTAGTGGCTTCTTCTTCTGGGCCTCCCCAACCTCCACGTCGTATTGTGCCGTGAGACCCCATAACAATCAGAGTCTCTTCAGATAAGTCCACAGACTTCAAAATTTCGGACACCAGTACATCCATTTCCTCCAGATGACGAGAGAACGCTGTTTCCTGATGTACTCTGGCCTGATGGAGAATAGCTGCCTGACTTGTACTGACCATATTCAGCCAGAAGAGTCCTTCTGGATTTTGATCAATCTGGGTTAACAGTGCTTTTTGGGCTTGTTTATCCCGCTCCAAGGCTGGTGAATCATCTGCAGTGGCAAAATGATAATGGAGCCAGTCTGCATTTTCATTCACTAAAGGCTCCAGCGACCGATTTCCGGCGAAGAAAACCGGAAATTCTCTGCGCCTTGCAGAAGAAAAGATGGTATCTAATTTATTGTCAGGTTGGTGTAAACCTGTGACCACGCCGTGAAGTTTAGGGTCTGTGCCTGTGACTAGAGTAGTCCATACCGGCATTGCTTGGGACGGTACGGGAGAAGTTAGTTTCCAACCAGAATTATTATCGTAAAGTTGTGTGAGTGTTGGCATATAGCTCAGAGCATCGTAAGGTAACCCATCAAGTACTACAACCGTCACTCGATTGGTGACTCCATCCTCGATGCTAAAAATCTGTGAGTCGCCGGTATGGGGGGGATCGTATTCAATTACCCGCTGCCATTTCATGTCAATAATTTGATTCGCGATATACGCCATCCCCAGTATTGCTACAAAAATTATAACAACTATTGCCCAACTCTTTACTTTCTCTATAGTCATTCGTTACCCCCCATTGCTGTGGCTCAAAGCTATTCATCGATGTTATTATAACTTTAGTTGCTGGTACAATGCGAGCACCCCACTCTGTGAGGGTTCGGTGAAAATTCGGTAAGTCCTTCTTTTCGAGATGGTGAGGGGCTTTTAAAGCAGAAGGAGATAAAACTGTGGTAACGAATAATAAAACGAGAGGTTGCTATCAGAGGGGCCAGATATGTCTGATAAAAACAATAATGGTAACAACAGTATAACTGCCCGGGTAGTCAGGATCAGATATTCTGCTGATGATTCACCCTGGAAGGTGGTGGATGTTGAAACGGAAGGCAAAAAAGCCACTGTTGTCGGCGAACTACCGGATATAAAAGAGGGCATTGACTATGAATTTCAAGGTCAATGGCAGGTGCACAAACGATATGGGGAACAATTTCGTGCCGATAGTTGTTACCCCATTCCCCCGAAATCTGAAAAAGGAATGATTGCATATCTTTCCAGTGGTTTGATCCGCGGTATAGGTCCAAAAACGGCGAAAAAAATCGTTGACAAATTCGGAGAGGAAACATTTGATGTCATAACTGATAACCCAGAACGTCTGCTCGAAGTGTCAGGAATTGCCGAAGGAAAAAAAGAGCAGCTGGTAAACTCATTTAAAAAACATGAAAATTTGCAGGAAGTCGTCACATACATAACAGGGTTGGGGTTGAGTGCAAATCTGGCTGTTCGTTTGTTTGAGGAGTACGGGGATCGGGCAATATCTATTCTGAACACAAATCCTTATCAGCTGACAGAAGATGTGTTTGGCATTGGATTTAAACGTGCTGATGATATAGCCAAAGCGACCGGGGTTG
This sequence comes from uncultured Clostridia bacterium, assembly GCA_964599275.1. GTDB lineage: Bacteria > Bacillota > Sulfobacillia > SLMV01 > SLMV01 > PUMD01. Next base: position 11,420 of record CAZRFK010000039.1, on the reverse strand, counting down.
ATCCTCGATCCCCTCACCGCATTCAGGCTGCGTTAACTTATGTCTTGCGAGAGGGAGCTCATCGGCGAGGGCATACATATCTACCCCAGGAAGAGTTACTGGGAAAAACCTCGGAATTACTATCCCAGGAGATGAAACGTCCCGAGGACGTACCTACTGATGATGATATTAAAGGTGTCATGTTAATGGCTGAAAGCAGCGGTCATCTGCGAATTGAGAATGAATCTGTTTATCTGACTCAGTATTACCGTTGTGAAACAGAAGTAGCTCAGAGATTGGCACAGATTTACCGCAGCGGAACAGTGACAGCTCCGCCTGCGGACATAATGGAAGAAACCCTGAAAAAAGTGGAGTCCAGATTGGATGTTACTTACGCACCCGAGCAAAAAGAAGCAATCAGAAAGGCATTTGCCAGTGGAATTATGGTAATCACTGGCGGGCCTGGTACAGGTAAGACAACTATTGTTCGTGGGATTTTAGAGACGGCAGAAATTCTGGCTGGAGGACTGGAGGTCTTGCTGGCAGCACCAACAGGTCGTGCTGCAAGGCGTTTGAACGAAGTTACAGGTCATCCGGCTAAGACTATACACAGATTGCTAGGTTACACGTTTATTGATGGAATGCCCATGTTCAAGCATGATGAGGATGAACCGCTGCAGGGTGATGTATTGATTATTGATGAAACTTCCATGGTGGATATAGAATTGGCTCATTACCTGCTCAAAGCTGTTCCTGAGACCATGCGAATAATTTTCGTAGGAGATGCCGACCAGCTTCCTTCAGTAGGTCCGGGCAATTTCCTGCGTGATCTGGTCTCCTCAGATTTCCTTCCAGTAGTTCGTCTCACACGTATATATCGTCAGGATGAAGTATCGGACATCGTCATCAATGCGCACCGTATTAACAAGGGTGAACTTCCGAAGTTTCAATCTGATGGAGGGCAGAGCCACTTTGTGAAAAAGAGCACACCGCAGGATATTTGCGATTACGTTGTACGATTGGTGGAGCGGATGTCTGAAAGCGGTAATTACAGTCCTTTTGAATTTCAGGTTCTCAGTCCAATGCATCGGGGACCTGCTGGAGTAGCTAACCTGAATAAAGAAATTCAAAAGAGACTCAATCCTCCTTCACCTCAAAAACAGGAGCTGCAGGCAGGAGGTACTACCTTTCGCACTGGCGATAAAGTCATGTGTCTTCGAAACAACTATGAGAAGGGGCAGGAAGGTGTATTCAATGGTAACCTGGGCACAGTTGAGGATATAGTGTCTTCTGATGCAGTAGGTGTGGAGGAAACTTCCTTGCAGATTGATTTTGATGGCGAAACAGTTCTTTATGGTAGAAGCGAATTGCAAGAATTGATGTTGGCTTATGCGAGTACAGTACATAAATCACAGGGTAGTGAGTTTCCCGCGGTTATTATGGTTCTTTCAACCAGCCATTACATTCTTTTGCAGCGAAATCTGTTTTACACCGCTGCAACGAGGGCAGAAGATCTCCTCGTTCTGGTGGGACAGCCAAAGGCAATGTATATTGCCGTGCAGAACAATGCTGTGGATGACCGGTATTCTCGCCTGTCTGAACGTTTGGAGTAAAAGCAGCAGCCGACCCCTTATTGATACCTCTCATCAGGCCCACAAATAAGCAAAGAGTATCCTGTTCAGATTATTTTTGTGAACCGTATCACAATATGCAGTAAGTGAAAGATAATTAAATAATACGGTCATTTTTGCGTGTTAATCGCCATATATGAGGTTTGACCCTTTTGGGTGGTGCACATAGACTAGACTTGGTTGGGAAGGAGGGACCGTTAAATGAGAACTTCTCGCTCTGCAACCAGGTGGATAACTCGTACGGCATTACTACTTGCACTTACGCTGGCCATTCAAATGTTGGGATTACCACAGTGGGTAACTGGACCCGCTGTCAATGCCCTGCTGCTTATCAGCGGGTTGATAATCAGCCCGGCGTCAGGAGTTGTAATCGGACTATTCACACCGATAATAGCCGTTTGGCGGGGGATTGTTCCGCCAGTGCTTGCTCCTATGGTGCCCTTCATCTCTGCAGGAAATGCAGTTTTTGTGTTGTTATTTATGGCGCTCAGGGGCCGGCAGCAGTATCTGGGTCTGGTTTTAGCAGCGGCTGCTAAATTTATCATTCTGGCTGCAGCTGTTCGCTACATAGTTTCACTTCCCCAAGCAGTGGCCTATATGATGCAGTTTCCCCAGTTGGTTACGGCGCTGGTGGGCGGAGCTTTTGCTCTAGTGATTTATGAATTGCTAAAAAATACTGCAATGATGAATTGATTTCAAATCGAAACCTCTGATTCAAGTCGGAGGTGAGGAGGGAGTGAGCCGGATCAAATGACATATAAAGATACAAAACCAGAAGTAAAGAATCTTACCTCACAAGACATTGAACTTCCGGCTGTAATATCAGAAGGAGATGCAGATTTTCAGCCGGACGACCCTGGTATTTTAATTCCTTTGCTGCAGCAGACTCAGGAGCGGTTTGGATATTTGCCGAGACAGGAAATAATCCGCATTTGCTCATATCTGGACATTCCCGAAGCAAGAGTTTACGGGGTAGCCACCTTCTATAACCAGTTTCGTTTCGAGCCTCTGGGTAAGTATCTTATGCAAATCTGCATGGGTACTGCATGCCATGTAAAAGGAGCATCTGAAATATTTTCCACCCTGAAGGCGGAGCTGGATATAGAGGACGGAGAAACAACTGACGATGGTCTGTTTACACTTGATACTGTGGCCTGCCTTGGAGCATGTAGTATGGCTCCGGTAGTACTGGTAGGCGATGATTTCTACGGTGATATGGATCCCCAAAAAGCATTGAAACTTGTGAGAGATATAAGGGCGAGGGAGGGCAGTTGATATGACAAGACAAAATAAAACCACAATCATAGTCGGTATGGGCACGTGCGGTCTAGCAGCTGGTGCCGAGAAACTGTACCAACAGCTGGTTGACAGGATTGCGGACATGGACACTGAATCGATGGAACTTAAAAAGACTGGCTGTATCGGTTACTGCACAGTTGAGCCACTAGTCGATATCATCCGACCAGGCTGGCCTCGCCTGTGCTTTAGTGAAGTTACAGTAGAAGATGTAGAATATTTGTTTCAGTTGGCTGCCGGGGCTACTGATGAAATTTCCGAAAAACTTTTATTGGGGGCCCACTCTCGACCGTCCGAAGATCTAGAGAACTTGCAGGACATTCCTCTTTTATGGGATGTGCCGTTCTTTTCCCAGCAGCGGAGATTGGTCCTTAAAAATTCAGGTGTCATTGACCCTGAATCCCTGTCAGAATATCTCGCTTCAGGAGGGTATGAGGGATTAAAACGAGCACTGTGTCTTAGTCCCGAAGAGGTTATAGAAGAGGTTAAAGAGTCTGGGCTGCGTGGAAGAGGTGGCGCAGGATTTCCTGCTGGACTCAAATGGGAGTTCACCCGGCAGTCTGAAGAGCATCCTAAATATTTGATCTGCAATGCCGATGAGGGTGACCCTGGAGCCTTCATGGACCGTTCCATTCTGGAGGGAGATCCTCACCGTGTTATAGAAGGCCTGGCTGTTGCTGCCTACGCCGCTGGAGCAGAGCACGGCTATATATACTGTAGAGCGGAATATCCACTGGCGATTGAACGTCTCAACAAGGCAATTGAAGACGCCCGGAATGAGGGATTGCTGGGTGAAAATATCATGGACAGTGGATTCAATTTTGATGTGACAATAAAGAAAGGAGCGGGGGCATTCGTATGCGGTGAAGAAACCGCTCTTATTGCCTCCATCGAGGGCCGGCGTGGAATGCCGCGTCTCCGTCCTCCTTATCCCGCCCAGTCTGGATTATGGGGGAAGCCAACTAATATCAACAACGTGGAAACCCTCGCCAACGTGCCTTATATATTGTCCGAAGGTGCCGAACAGTTCAGAGAAAATGGAACTGAGGGTAGTCCCGGAACCAAAGTATTTGCTCTGGCGGGTAAAGTGAAGAACAGTGGATTGGTTGAAGTCCCCATGGGCATGACTCTTCGACAGATTATTTACGATGTCGGTGGAGGAGTTCAGGATGACGGTAAGTTCAAGGCGGTTCAAATTGGAGGACCTTCCGGTGGTTGTCTGCCTGCAGACATGCTTGATACCCCGGTTGATTATGATTCACTAACAGAAGCCGGAACAATGATGGGGTCCGGAGGTATGGTGGTGATGGACAAGGATACCTGTATGGTCGATGTAGCCCGGTTTTTCCTGTCCTTCACTCAAAAGGAGTCCTGCGGAAAATGCATGCCCTGTCGCGAGGGTGTTGCTCGTTTAAAGGAAACTCTGGATGCTATGGTACGGGCCCATGTTGACGAGACTTCCGAAGAAACTCTGCTGCGCTTTCAGGCGGTGACCCAGATGAATGAACTTGCGGAAGTTATCCGCGATACTGCTGCCTGTGGTCTGGGTCAAACGGCTCCCAATCCGGTGTTGAGTACGATCGAGTACTTCCGTGACGAGTATGAAGCACACATCTTTGACCGAATCTGTCCTGCAGGTGTTTGTGCGGCCCTTCTTGAGTACTACATTGACCAGAAAGACTGCCGAGGCTGCGGGATCTGCGTTGATAAATGTCCCGATGATGCTATCGTGGGTGAGTTGGGTCATGCTCACTACATTACCGACGAACAATGCATCCGCTGTGGTACCTGTCGGGAATTCTGCAAATTTGACGCTATCAAGGTAAGGTAGGGGGAGGAACAATGGCTCAGATATCTATTACATTAAATGATGAGAAGGTAGGCGTCGAAACAGAACAGACCATTTTACAAGTCGCTGAAGCTGCAGGAGTGGAGATTCCCACCCTCTGCCGAGTGGAAGGGTTGGAACCTGTCGGAGCTTGTCGTTTGTGTGCTGTAGAAGTAGAAGGACGGGATACCCTGGTTCCTGCTTGTGCTGAACCGGTAACAGATGACATGGTTGTGTATACTCATTCTGAGCGTGTTCTCAGAGCTCGGCGCACCCATTTACGTCTGATGTTGGCCAATCACCCGGATGACTGTCTGTATTGTGTTCGAGGTGGCGACTGTGAGTTTCAGCAGCTGGCCGAAAACATTGGTGTGGGAGAAAGATACTGGCGCAAGGGTGAGAAGCGCTCATATCCCATAGACAAGAGCAGCCCCAGCATTATGCGTGACCCAAACAAATGTATCCTGTGCGGTAGATGTGTACAGATATGCGAAGAAATTCAGGATGTATCGGCAATTGACTTCAGCCAACGGGGATTCGACAGTATAGTTGCTCCTGCTTTTGATGACCCAATGGCCTCTGCTGTTTGCGTGAACTGCGGTCAGTGCGTGACGGCCTGTCCAACTGGAGCATTGACCGAAAAAGAGGTTCTCTCCAGTCTATGGCGGCTGCTGGCAGATCCCGAACTGACAGTTGTGGTGCAGGTTGCTCCTGCTGTGAGGGCTGCGCTGGCTGATGAGTTTGAACTCTCGGGTCAGGAGGCGGAGAAACGAATTCCCACTGCACTACAGGGTCTGGGGTTTGATTATTCCTTTGACACTCAATTCACCGCTGACTTGACTATTATGGAAGAAGCTGCCGAACTGGCGGAGAGATTAAATTCAGACGACGAAGAAATGTTGCCCCTGATAACTTCCTGTTCACCAGGGTGGATTAAATTCTGTGAACACAATTATCCTGAACTTCTGTCCAATCTGTCCACCTGTAAGTCACCTCAGCAGATGTTTGGGGCAGTAGCGAAGAATTATTGGGCAGAGAAAATGGGTGTCGATCCTCAACACATCAAGGTAGTTTCCATTATGCCCTGTACTGCTAAGAAATTTGAAGCTGAAAGACCTGAAATGGAAACTGAAGCCGGACGAGATGTTGATCTGGTACTGACCACCCGCGAGATACTGCGTGCATTTGCTCAAAAGGCCGTTGACCTGAGTGAACTGCCGGATGGTCAATTCGATAAGCTGATGGGCGAATCGTCTGGAGCGGGGGTTATATTTGGTGCCACTGGCGGTGTTGCTGAGGCGGCTCTGCGGACTGCTTACAACATGTTTACTGGAGAAAATCCTCCTGCAGATGCTTTTGAAAAGGTGCGTGGGTTACAGGAAATTAAGAAAGTTACTGTTGATATAGATGGGATGCAAGTACGAGGAGCTGTTGCTCACGGGCTACGGAATGCCCGGAAACTTATGGATGAAGTGAGCAGCGGCAGATCGAACTATCACTTTATAGAAGTGATGGCGTGTCCAGGTGGTTGTGTGGGAGGTGGAGGACAACCATACAACTCAGATTCGGAAAAATTGGCCAGCCTGGCCAGTGAGCTGTATGATATAGACGCTAAAAGATCTGTTCGCTTCTCCCACGAAAACGGCGAGGTTCAGGCCCTGTATAAAGATTATCTCGGTGAGCCTTTGGGAGAGATATCACACCGATTCCTGCACACATCCTATATTGAAAGATCAAGCTATGCGCCAGGAGTTTTCGCCAGATTACCTGATAACCGGGCTGATTAAAAACTTACAGAGGGAGGGGGTTGATGTATGGCAAACTTCGTGGTTTATACCTCACTGGATAAATGCAGACGTTGCTATCATTGCGTGCGGGAATGTCCAGTGAAGGCCATACGAGTGGAAGACGGACAGGCGATGGTGGTTGATGAACTGTGCATATCCTGCGGTATGTGCGTGAAAGTCTGCCATCAAAATGCCAAGCGATTCGTTGATGAAGTTGATGAGGTGAGATGTCTACTTCAGGACGAAAGGACTGTAGTTGCCATTGTCGCCCCTTCCTTCGTTGCCGCCTATCCAGATACGCAGCCTGGAAAGATAGTTGCAGCTTTACGCGAGCTGGGTTTTGATTCCGTAAATGAAGTGGCTTTTGGTGCCGAATTGGTGTCAGATGCCTATCGACAGTTGATTGACAATATAGCTGCTGAAGAACCTGAATCTCCCTGGGAAGAGGTGCTGCAGCACATAAAACCACCTTACATTTCCACACCATGTCCGGCGGTTGTCAGGCTCGTGGAACTTCATCACCCTGAAATAATTGATCACCTTATTCCCATTGTTTCTCCCATGATTGCTATGGGACGTTATTTGAAGACTGCTGCAGATGATGACCTGTCAGTTGTTTTTATGGGGCCATGCGTGGCCAAAAAAATGGAGACGGATGATGTTGGAGATGCAATTGATGTATCTTTGACTTTCAGAGAAATGGACGAACTTTTCAACCGTGATGATGTGGAGGTTGAGGAACTCGAACCTGTTGACTTCGATCCTCCTCACCCTCAGCTGGCCAGTGTCTTTCCCGTACCCGGTGGCTTGCTGCGGTCGGCCGAGGTGAGTGTTGACATTCTCGATGAGCGTCTTCTCGTGGCAGAGGGGCCAGATGATGTGGAGCAGGTGTTGGAATCAATACATGGCAGTTCTGCAAGTACCGACTTTGTGGATCTCCTCTTTTGTGAAGGCTGTATTGACGGTCCAGTTCTAGACTCTGATTTGAATTTGTTACAACGCAGAGAGCTGATAGTTGATTATACTGTCAACAGGCCACAGGCTGGTGATGATTCTGAAATACCGGAGTTTTTGAACCAGGTGGATATTCCAGTAGATGCTCTCTTCAGGGATTTTTCCTCCTGCTCTCAGCATCTGTCACAGCCTACAGAGGAAGAACTGAAGATGATTCTGCACCGGGTAGGCAAGTATGAGCCGGAGGATGAACTCAACTGTGGCGCCTGCGGATACCCGACCTGCAGAGATAAAGCGATTGCTGTGTATCGTGATTTTGCAGAAGCTGAAATGTGCCTTCCGCACATGATTGAGCAGCTGGAGGAGACCCTTGAGGAGTTGGAACAGTCCTATCGTGAGCTGCATGATACCTATGCAAAATTACAGGAAACTCAGGATGAGTTGGTCCAGGCTGAAAAGATGTCTTCATTGGGGCAGCTATCCGCCGGGATTGCCCATGAACTTAACAATCCCCTGGGTGGAATACTGCTGCACGCTGGATTGATACATGAGGATGAGGTGCCTGACGAGGTTGGAGACTACGTCTGTGTTATAAAGCGGGAGGCGGCGCGGTGTCGTGAGATCGTAAAAGGCCTGCTCAATTTTGCGCGGCAGTCGCGATTGCAGAAGAAAACAGTTGTTTTTGATGATTTTATTTCCGGTGTTGTCAATGAGTTTTTTGAACAGACAGTCGCCCAGGAACTATCTGTGTCCGTTGAAACTGATTTCAATGCAGATCACGAGGTGGATATTGATCCCTCGCAGATGCACAGGGTAATTGTGAACCTGCTGGACAATGCAGTTGACGCTGTTGAAGGAAGTGGTGAAATTACTGTCAGGACATTTTATGATCAGGATTCCGAAGAGGTTCAGGTAGTAATTGCCGATGATGGTATCGGCATTCCCGATGAACTGGAAAGCAAACTATTTACTCCATTTTTCACAACCAAGGAACCTGGCAAAGGTACTGGGCTGGGATTGCCCATTGCGTACGGGATAGTAAAGATGCACCGCGGACAGATTGAAGTCGAATCCGAAGCTGGAGAGGGTACTGAGGTCAAAATCACCCTGCCCTGTCAAAGTGGGCCTCCAGTTGGTAGGATGATTCTTCAAGATGGAGACAACCAGGCCCCGTTTGAATGATATTACTGAAAAACTGTCCAGTGACCAGTTTTTCGGCAAGGTTCTTGAAAACATATAGTGATTGGAGGGTCGGAATATGGCACACATATTGGTTGTAGATGACGATGCAGATTTCGTTGAAGTTCAGAAAGTGGTGTTGCAGCATGCGGGGTATAGCGTGAGCTGTGCCTACAGTGCTGAGGAAGCACGTGGTTTGCTGGCTGAATCCGATTTTGATGTGATCCTGTTGGACCTGATGATGGAACATAGTGATGAAGGATTTCGGCTGGCTCGTGAAATCAAATCCGACAATGAAAGTGTACCAGTTATGATGTTAAGTGGGGTTCGGCGGGAGCATGATGTGGGATTTGATTTTGAGTCACCGGCGAGCCGGGAGTGGATAGCCGCGGATGCCTATTTGGAGAAACCCGTTCCTGAAGATTTACTCCTGGAAAAAGTCCGCCGCCTCCTGAATGGAGCAATAAACTGAGAACCCAATAAAATCTAATCTGGTGGCAGGGTCCGGTCGTATATCCGGTGCTCTGTCACCTGATTTGCAAGGAGGCACAATGGTGAACACGGAAGAGACTGCAAGCCACAACATTTCATATGAAGATGTTCTGGATGACGATCGCTCTCCCAGAATCATTGTTCTCGATGATGAGGAGTCCATTCGGTCTGGCTGCCAAAAGGTTCTGGGAGCTGCCGGTTATGATGTTGACACAGCTGTTGATGGAGCTGAAGGCTGGGATAAGCTCAGGGAAAACGATTATGATCTCGCCCTGGTTGATCTGAAGATGCCGGGAATGGATGGAATGACCATCCTCAAACGAATGCAGAAATTCATGCCTGATGTAGTTGCCATTGTTATCACTGGATATGCCTCTTATGAAACTGCTGTGGAGACGGTCAAGACAGGTGCTTATGATTATATCCCCAAGCCGTTTACATCGGAAGAACTGCGCAACGTTGTGGAACGGGGCCTGGAGCGCCGGTTTTTGCAGCTGGCTAACCGTCATCTCCGCCAGCAGAGGGAACGTAATTTGCTCACACTTACAGAAGAACGCAGCCGACTCCTGACGGTCCTGAACTGCATGACTGATGGAGTACTGGTTATCAATCGAGCTTCTCAACTCGTTTTGTATAATCCCACAGCCCTGAACTGGGTGTTGAAGGATGATTTATCAGGGGATTCAGAAACTGATTCTGCTGTTGCTCTTCAGGATGCAGTTGATGACTTTGATGAACTTGTTCAACTCGCTGAGTCGATAAAACAGGACGATGACCTGGATCAACAGGATTTGGAGTTGGAGATTGAGGATGAGCGTTTCATCCACGCCGCAGCTGCAGCAGTGCGGGATGACGGGGATAACCGATATTTAGGTACTGTTATTGTCCTGCGTGACATAACTGAGAGAAAAGAAATAGAGAAGATGAAGACCGCATTTGTACGCACAGTTTCGCATGAGCTGAGGTCTCCCTTATCAGCAGTGGAAGGATACCTGAATATTCTGGAGGACGAGCAGGAATCAGAACAAGCGAAAAACATGTTAGACCGGTGCATGAAGAGAATTGGAGGCCTTCAACAAACGATCAACGATCTTCTGGATCTGTCCAGACTGGAACGGGGACAGGTGCACCGGGAGCTTCGTACCCATGACCTCGTCGAAATCTTGGATGATATTGTTGAGTTGCAGAAAGGGTCAGCGCAGGACCGCGATATTGAGATTAAATTTGATACTCCAGAACGGCTCCCAATCGTTGCTGACAAACGAGAACTGGAAGAAATATTCCGCAACCTGGTTTCCAATGCGGTCAAGTACAACAAGGATGAAGGAACGGTTCAGGTAACCGCCGGCAGTGATGGAGATTACGTTGTTGTAGAGGTGAGCGATACCGGGATAGGGATAGATGAAGAGGCGCAGAAAAACATTTTCGATGAATTTTATCGGGTTCGGGGCAGCGAAACAGCAAAAATCACCGGAAGTGGGCTTGGCCTATCCATTGTTCAGCGTCTGGTGCAGGAGTACAGGGGAAATATTTCAGTTGAAAGCACAAAAGGGGAAGGCACTACTTTCCGGGTTCGTTTGCCTTCTCGAACCTGATTTTCAGTGGAGTTCAGCATCCTGGTGAGGCCCATTTTTGCTGAGCCGCTGAATATGTTGCAGGTTTTAGCTGAAAGCTGTGTTTGTAAGATTGGATCCCTGTATAGTGTTGTCAGGAGCAGTCGGGTGCAAATATTCTGGATACGCTGGCAGCTAAATGCAGGAAGTTTTTTAAGTGGAGAGTTTATTCCTTATGAAAAGGCCAGTATCTCCGGAAGTCAGAAAGAACAGGCCGTGCCAGTTCAACGACTTGTATGAGCGCGAGAGATTTACAGGAGGAACGGTCGTGGTACAGGTGGACGGTCAGAGCGTTGGAAATGGTAAACCCGGACCGGTGTGTCGTCAGGTGTATGAGGCCTATCAGGAATGATTGATGAACAGTGTGACAGGTGAAGATTCGTGACTACGGGGCTCCGCTTTTTCAGGGGGCCCCTCTTACTGGAAAGTTGGTATTCCCTTGTAAAACCCCATTGGTTCTACCCCGGTTGATATTTTACAATTAGTGGTGTTATACGGCCTTCATTCGTTTCATTTTGTAATCTTACAGTCAGTATTGCTGAGGGAATCTCAGCTGCCAGATTGTTTGAGACAACTCCAGTCTGGTTGTTGGTACTGCAGCTGCGTTGGGTTTACTGAGTTTTGTATTTGCTTGTTTTCTGAAGAAAACATCTTCTGTATC
>CAZRFK010000038.1:7013-17001 GCA_964599275.1 uncultured Clostridia bacterium | reverse complement strand
AAGAAGAGACCAACGAACGTCTGCGCAATATTATGATTAACGCATTCAATGAAGTTTATGAAATGAGCAAGAAGCAGAATGTCGGTATGCGCGAGGCTGCTTACCTGGTTGCCGTAAAGAGAGTCGCAGATGCAATGGAAATCCGCGGCTGGCTCGGGTGAATGAACCCCTGATAACCTGAAGATGAATCCACACAGCTTTCCGGTCCCCGGGGTCTATCATGATTCCGGGGATTCACCATGTCTGATAGACAGTATGACAATATAAATGGTCGCTGAAGTTTCGCATCTGTTCTGTGAGCTCATGAAAGGCATTTCACCACTACTTGTTGGTGTAGTTGTGCAGGGAACTGGGGTACATATGACGAAAGTTTTTAAGCGTCCGGCAATTAGCAAAAATAGAATCTTGTTTTCAGTACCCAGCATATTTTGGGAGGTAAACAAATGAGCAGCCATCCAGAAATAACATTCGACCGCTACTTGACTTATGATGATCTGACAGGGCACCTACAGGCTCTTGCAGAAAAATACCCCGAGCTAATAACACTGGATAGCATCGGAAAAAGCTACGAGGGGCGTGACGTGTGGGCGGTAACCGTTACCAACAAGGAAACCGGACCTGCGGAGGAAAAACCCGCACTCTACTGCGATGGCAATATCCATGCAGGCGAGGTAACTCCATCCATGATACTTCTTTACGCTGTCGATTTTCTTACCAGACAGTTTTCCGAAAATGAAGAAGTTACCCGACTGCTGAATGACAAGGCATTTTACCTGCTGCCACGCGTGAATCCAGACGGAGCTGAAAAATACCTGACTACTCCTTATCTGTTGAGAAGCAGTGTTCGTCCATACCCAGACGGCGTTCAGGAACTTCCCGGGCTTCATCCATGCGACATTGATGGAGACGGCAAGATTCTCACCATGCGGGTCCGCGACGATAAACGGGGACAATGGCGTCCTTCTAATAAGGATCCACGGGTTATGGTGCCCCGTCGTCCCGCCGAATACGGTGGCCCTTTTTACCATTTGTACAAGGAGGGTGAACTCCGTGGAACCGATTCTGAACCGTTCGAAGAGCAGTCTGTTCCCTGGGGACTCGATTTAAACCGCAACTTCCCGTCCAACTGGACGACTGACACCAAGGGTGCCGGAGACTACCCCACCTCGGAGCCGGAAGCCAAAAATATAATTGATTTTATGATATCTCATAATAACATAGGCGGAATGCAGGCTATACACACTTATGGAGGCTTTTTCTACCGTAACCCCTATCAGTATCCTGAAGAAGACATGAACGAGGAGGATTTGAAAGCCACCATAGAAATTGCCCGTGAAGGCGAAACTGTTACAGGATACACTGATGAGAAATCAGACAACTGTTCCACCCTGACCGAATGGGCATATGAACACCGGGGAATACTTGGATACACTACCGAAGTTTGGGACCGGTGGGATCGGGCCGGAATTGACCGCGAAAAATACCGGGCCGCTGAGGATCCTGAACTTTTAGAGGGATATGAATGCAGACTTCTACAGTGGAATGATCGAGAACTGGCCGGACGGGGCTTTCATCAGTGGCGTGCGTTTGAGCATCCTCAACTCGGAAAAGTTGAGCTGGGGGGCTGGGATCCGAAGTTTGCCGTGCAGAATCCACCGCCCGAGCTCCTCGAGCAGGAGTGTTACAAAAACACCCGGTGGATCATCCGCCAGGCAGGAGCTCTTCCCAGGCTGCGTATTGAGGAGACAGATGTTTCACTTGAGGCAGATAATATATACCGCATCGAAGCATTAATAGGCAACCATGGCTACCTGCCCACGGCGGCATCTCAGAAGGCCAAGGAACTCGATGTTGTCCAGCCCGATGAAGCAGAACTGCAGGCTTCAGACGAGGTGGGAATTCTCAGCGGAGATCCCTGTCAAGAACTAGGTTTTCTCGATGGATTTATCAGCGGTCAAAGCAAGTGGGGAACAGGAAGTGCCGAATCGTCACAAAACGCAATCTGGGTGGTATCTGCGCCGGACAATGCCGAGATAACGGTGATTGCCCGTTCCGAGCGAGCCGGGATCGATGAGCGAAACATAGATCTGAAGGAAGCTACAGACAAGACATAATCACATCAAATAACGATTATCGTGAGTTCGCCTCTTGGGCATACTTGCGAATTATTTATCGGGAGGGATGCGCTTTGAGTCAAGGAGAAGAATATGAATCTCTCAGCAAACGCCTTGAACAAATCCGAAAAGGTGGTGGTGACAAACGCATAGCCCGACAGCATGAAAGGGGCAAATACACCGCCAGGGAACGTTTGAATCTTTTATTTGACGAAGACACATTTTCGGAGGTGGGCGCATTCGTTCAGCACCGAAGCCACGATTTAGGTATGGAAGAGAAAGAAGTTCCAGCTGATGGAGTGGTGACAGGTTACGGCGAGGTCAACGGGCAGGTTGTTTATGCATTCTCCCAGGACTTTACCACAATGGGTGGTTCACTCGGGGAAATGCATGCCCAGAAAATTTGCCGTGTCATGGACCTGGCCTTGCAGAATAAATGTCCATTTGTCGGCATAAACGACTCAGGTGGAGCCCGTATCCAGGAAGGGGTTGATGCTCTTAATGGATATGGAGAAATATTCCGCAGAAACACTGCCGCTTCCGGCATCATACCTCAAATCTCTGTTATCGCCGGTCCTTGTGCAGGAGGTGCATCCTACTCCCCAGCGCTGACTGATCTGGTTTTGATGGTTGAGAATACTTCAAAAATGTTTATCACTGGTCCTGCAGTTATCAATTCAGTTACAGGAGAGGAAATAGACTCAGAAGAACTGGGAGGGGCCCGAGCCCACGCCCAAAAAAGTGGTGTTGCCCATCTGACTTACCAGACGGAAGATGATTTGTTCTCTGAGTTGAGATGGCTTCTAAGTCTACTGCCTGCAAACAATGAAGCAAGGGCTCCGCACACCCAACAAACCCCACCAGCTTTGCCGAAAAAATGCCTGGCGGAAATTATGCCACAATCTCCCAACAAAAGCTACAACGTGGAACAGGTAATACGTGCTGTTGTAGATGAACATTCTTTTATACCTATCCAGGACTCCTTTGCCACTAACGCAGTAGTAGGGCTGGCAAGATTAAAAGGGCAGGTAGTAGGTATTATAGCTAATCAACCGAGGTTTTTGGCGGGATGCCTTGATATAGATTCTTCTGACAAAATTGCTCGACATGTGCGTTTCTGTGATGCGTTCAACATACCCCTGGTAACTTTTGTGGATACGCCAGGTTATCTACCAGGAGTCGGGCAGGAACACGGGGGAATTATCCGCCATGGAGCCAAAGTTCTCTACGCCTATTCTGAGTCTCAAGTTCCCAAACTTTCAGTGGTTCTCCGCAAAGCCTATGGGGGCGCCTATTTGGCCATGTGCAGCAGGTCACTGGGGGCTGATGTGACATTTGCCTGGCCAACGGCAGAAATTGCTGTGATGGGTCCTGAGGGAGCCTGTAACATAGTCTTCCGTAAAGAGATTGAATCAGCTGAGGACCCGGCTGAGGTGCGTAAGGAAAAAATTGATAAATATCGTGAAAAGTTTGCCAGTCCATATATCGCTGCTTCTCGAGGTTACATAGATTCGGTTATTCAGCCAGAGGAAACCAGAGAGAAATTGGCTGGAGCACTCCGGGTTCTTCGCACAAAAAGAAAGAGCCAGGAGTCTGACAAACCGCATGGGAACATTCCCATGTAACCACTCAGCTGTTAAGGGAAGAGTGAGGCGCCACAAAGGCACATATTAACCAACAGCCGGGGAGGGTAATATGGGAAAACAAAGTAAAGGCAAAACCAAACAAACATTGAGGAGCCAGGTTCTGCAGTTTCGCAGCCAGCTATCAATGGCTGAAGTAAAAAAGTTGAGCCGCCGAATCTCTTTGCGGGTAAGCAGTATGAAAAAGTATCAGGAAGCTGAGAACATCCTGTTTTATGCAGCATTTCGCAATGAGGTGGATACCTGGGAGATACTGCAGCATTCCTGTGCAGCAGGTAAAAATGTATGCTTACCCAGGACCTATCCAACAGAAAAGAAGATAACCGCTGTACAGCTCAAGTGGGATGGTCATACGCTGACAAACCTGACAGAGGGTCCGTACGGTATCTTGGAACCCAGGGGTCCTGAATGTGACGCAGGTAAGCTGGACCTCGTATTTGTCCCGGGTGCCGCCTTTGACAAATGTGGATATCGCATAGGTTATGGAGGCGGCTATTACGACAGGTTTTTAAGCGGTATTGCATCCAGCATTCAGACTGTTGGTTTGTGTTTTTCATTTCAGCTGCTGGGTCAGGTGCCTCACGAACAACACGACATCCCATTGTCGTATATAGTTACAGATTCTTCTGTAATAAACGCAGATTTAATTCGCGGCAGTCAATTAGTTGATTGTAATTAAATTGGACACTTATGAGAAGAGACAATTGCACTTAAAGCGTCTCAGACAACTGGATCGAACACGTTATTTCCGCAACATATTTGTTGCCAGCGGATTGTGGCTTCCTTTTGGGTGTTTCAGGTGGTCAAGGAAAGAAGAGAATTTTTATCCGATCGTCTTTCTGCCAGATGCGGTTGCCTGTATGGATTCTGCCGGATTAGTACAACTTCCCGAGATTCACATATGCAGTTGGAAAAGGACAGGTTATGCTGGTTTGCTAAACGAGCTCTGCAAAGAAGTAGAAGAGGACTGGATCCTGTCCCTGCATGAGAGGCAAATTCATATTCGTGAAATGTTGCCCGAGGGTTCTGTGATGCCAATGCATCGCAACAGTGAAGTTCTCATGGTTTCCAGCCTCGAACCTGCAAAAGCAGCATCCACTACCGTTTCCTGCTTTAACAGCAACAACAATCCGCATGATATCTCCGGTGACTCAAGGGTTGTTTCTCTTAGGAACCATGGCAAGAGGGCCTGTGTAGAAACAGGCGCCTACAATGTTGAAATGGTTAAATACCTGGAAACCCAGGTAGTCGATGCTTTGGTTCTGGTGGCAGAGGATGGTAGATGGCTCAGCAGATGTTATCTGGCACCACGTGATTGCCAGGTGGTTGAGATTTGTGGTTTGATTACAAGAGAAGAATATCGAAAGAAAGGTCGGGCCACTAAACTAGTTATGC
Source organism: uncultured Clostridia bacterium (assembly GCA_964599275.1). Lineage (GTDB taxonomy): Bacteria > Bacillota > Sulfobacillia > SLMV01 > SLMV01 > PUMD01. The sequence goes on along the minus strand of CAZRFK010000038.1, from coordinate 11,849 downwards.
TAACTGTTGAATATCTGAGGCGCCTTGGCGTTTCTGCAGTCTATCTGACGCAGCAGCGTAATCGTGCAGCTGTGCGGGTTGGGACGAAATCTGGTTTGCGTCAAGCAGCTACGTACAAGAAATTCCGCATAAAGGGAAGCCTTGCCCGTGGTTAACGGGCAAGGCTTGTGGAAAAGTACTCGATTATAAATCAAGAATGTTACTGTTGCTGTTGGGTAACATCAACATTGCCTCGTGCAAACAAGTACCAAACATTGTAAAGTAGCACAATTGCTCCAATAACTGCACTATTCATCATCAGGTTACGAGTGTCAAAAATGTTCAAGTATGGTGCCAGTATTAACCATGCTCCAGCCAATACGTGTATGGTGTGAAATGTAGTCACAGATATCACCTTTTCCATAATTCATATACTTTTGTCTTCTCATTAAAAAGATGCACAATTGCTGGGTAATATATTCATTGCCCGTTGAACTGATGAAGAGTGTGTGACAAGTTCGTTTGACTTTAAAAGAAATTTTCGATATTATTTTTACTAGAATTCAGATAACTTGGGCGTGTAGCTCAGCTGGGAGAGTGCCAGAATCGCACTCTGGAGGCCAGGGGTTCAAGTCCCCTCACGTCCACAAAAGCCCTCGAATACTTTCAGGTTCGAGGGCTTAACTAAAACTACAATAAATAGGATTAGTTATACGCTTTTTACTAAGTCCTACCCTTACCGAGACGAAACTCACGAGTCTCCTTCAGTCGATTCAGCAAATCCTCTTCAGTCAAGGAAAACCAGTTCAGGTGGTTATCAAACTCATCAGTCAAGCTAATATCGGTCATAAGATATCTGCGCCAGACGTTCTTTTATCAGCTCGGTTTCATGTGCACGCTGTCTTTTTGATACAGCACTCTCGGATCCATTCCCAAAGTGCAGTTATACTCTGCATAACGAGCGTGCAAGGCCTTGAATTCTTCTCCTTCATTGGCACAGGTATTTCAATATTCAACACAGGAGATGCCCGCTGCCTTATGGCTTAGGAAACTTGATAAAAGGATTGGAGCGAGTTCTTCCTGTTCCGAATAATAACCGCTTATGGCTGCAGGGCACAAAGTGTAACATTAAACTCACCAAGCCTACCTTAAGGGCTATATTTATATATAGAAACATCTTTCAATTCTTTCAGGCACCCGGTATCAACGGGACACTAGATGATTGGGTTAAGGAAGGGAAGTTTATACATATGGGGGTGTTTCGATAGGAAGGGATACCTGGTTATGGCCTAGAATATTTGTTATGAAACCGTTCTCTTAGCAAAATGGCAAAATGGGGGAGGATAATGTGGCAGCAATTAGCTAATCAAATATCTCACAAACCTGGTATATGTATGTTGTGGGGAGCTGCGGATACCGGAAAAAGCACCCTTGCAGCATTTTTATCCAGCTACTGCACTGAAAGGGAGCAAAAAGTCGCAGTTGTAGATGCTGATGTTGGACAATCCGATATTGGGCTGCCAGGTACCATTGGAATGGGGTTTGTGACTGGCGTTATCAGTAGACTCAGCGATATTACTGGGAAGAAGAGATATTTTGTTGGAGATAATAACCCTAATGGTTTAGAAATGATATCAGCTATTGGGACCTACAGAATGGTTCAATCTGCCATTGAGATGGGGGCAGATGTTGTGATAATTGACACAACCGGTGCGACACAAGGCCGACAGGCTCGTGTACTTAAACATTTAATGTTTGAGATAGTCCATCCTGATTATTTAATTTCTCTACAGCAAAACAGTGAGCTTGAGCACCTGCTCAAAGGGGTCGAACTCAGCTCAGAAACTGCTTTAATCCGGTGTCCACAGCTACCAGGAGTAAGAAGGCGCAGCAGTTCAGAGAGACGCCTTCTGCGTCAAAAGGCGTTCGGCCAACATTTTGCGTCTTTTAAAGAGCACAGACTGGATTTGGATGAGATCACTTTTTCCCGCACTTTCTTCAGAACCGGTGATGTCCTCTTGCCAGAGGACCTCTATCATCTGACAGCAGCCCTGAATTCACAAGTATTACACGCCGAGATCATTCCGGAAGGTTTATGTATGATAGTTGAAAATAAGCCCGAGAAAGAATCAGTCAAACGAGCTCTGAACAGGTATGGCTGTGCCAATGCAACAATCATCAAAGAAAAAGAGTTTTCGAGGGTGCTTATTGGATTAGCTGATAATAATGGTAGATTTGTGGGGACAGGTATACTCATTGAATTAAACTTCCCCAAAAACCAGGCTGTGATTTTATCCAACCCTGAAATCTCGATCCGGACACACCAGATCCATTTGGGTAGACTCAGAGTAACAAAATCGGGCAAAGAACTTGGTAAGCTTCAACACAGTCTGACCTATGTGGGTTAGGTGTAAAGACAGTAACTCCTTACTTGTAGATTACCTTTACAATGTCAGATAACAGTTCTCCGGCTAAACCGGTTATAATCAGATCTGCGAGTTCATCCAGTGCAGTGGGGGTTTTGTTTATCAGAAGGACCTTGGCTCCCGAATATTTAGCCTTCTTGGGCAACACTGCAGCTGGATAAACAGTGAGTGACGAACCTATGCTTATAAAAAGGTCACTTTGGATGGTGTGGTGCTCCGCCTTCTGGAATACCTCCTGAGGCAGCGGTTGTCCAAACGCAACAGTTGCGGGCTTGAGCAGTCCGTCACATGATGGGCAATGCGGCTCTGAATATTCACCCTGCAGCTGCTCATAAGCAACTGAATAATCGTATTCATCCCGACAATCAAGGCATCTCACCCGCCACATGGTCCCGTGAATCCGCAGAATTTGCTCCCTGGGAGATCCAGCCTCAGCGTGAAGTCCATCGACGTTCTGCGTTATCACTATGTCGACATAGCCATCAGTTTGTAACTTTGCGATGCAGCGGTGGGTGGGGTTAGGTTCTACACCCCTGAAGGTATCCCAACACTGGCGGTAAAACTGCCAGTAATCTTTCCGGAGTTCGGAACTGGACAGGAAGTTTTGATAAGTCATAGAATCAGGGTCAAATTGGTCCCAGATACCTCCAGGACTTCTGAAATCCGGCACCCCAGATTCAGTGCTGGCTCCTGCACCTGTAAAAACTACTGTCTTGTTACTATTTGTAATCACCTCAGCAGCTTCTTTGACAACATCCTCCATAGTAGTCTCCTCCCCATATGAATAATTCGCTCAGGGTACCAATCTTATGCTATCATCATATCAAGATATGGAAAAAGGTTTGCCAATATAAGCGTTTTCATATATGGTAAAATTGTTGGTATTTCATTAGTGACCAATATCTTTGTCCTTTTGCTGGAAGACGTGTGAAAATTGATTTTCTTATAGAAGGGAGTTATCCCATCATGTTGTGGGACTTTGCCGGTCGGCATAATACAGAAAAAACAGCCAGGACTGCTCTAAAACGGGCTAAAGAAATAGGCATTGAAGATATCGTCGCTGCCACCAACACCGGCTATACTGTAGACGTAATTCTGGAGGAAAAAAAAGACATATGGCCAGAAGGTAATTTAAACATAGTTGCCGTTACACATCAGGCAGGCTTCAGAGAACCAGGCGGCGATGAACTGGGAAGTCAAAAACGCAAGGCTCTGAAAGATGCGGGCGTCTCTGTACTCACCACCACACACCTTTTTGCCAATATAGAAAGAAATGTGACACGTCAGTGGGGGGGATTGCATCCTGGTGGTATCGTATCAGCGACTCTGCGAACTTTCGGGCAGGGTACCAAAGTGTGTTTTGAGATAGCTGTAATGGCCAAGGATGCAGCATTGATTCCACACGATAAAGAAATTATGACCTTAGGGGGCACAGGTGGGGGAGCTGATACAGCAATAGTTATGAAACCGGCCCACTCTCATGAGTTTTTTGATACAGAAGTTAAGGAAGTTGTTTGTCGTCCACGTAGAAGACAGCGCAAGCCAGAATAAATGTATATAGGCTCAATTACAGCATACATTCCTATTTTTATTGCAGTAGAGGATAAGTAGATACCAGTATAACTGTTGAATGATCTTGTTTTGCTTCCCTTTAATAGAAGTAAATCTAAGTATCATGACTTTAAAGTCAGTCAGATCGAGACGTAGACCTCTGGACTATTGGTTGTATATGTGGTATAGTATTTTAGTGTGAATATAAATAGGGACAAAAAAGTTAGGCCCTCATTTTACATGTGCCTGAGGACCGAATGAATGGGGGTTGCATCTTGGAATTCGAAATTGGAGATCGAGTTGTTTATCCTAGCCACGGGTCTGGCACAATAGTGGACATTAAAGATCGTTCAGTTCTAGGTGAGGAACGAACTTACCTGGAAGTCGGTTTACGAGCTAGCGAGATGAAGGTTATGATTCCAGTTGAAGAGACCGAATCGATCGGACTGCGTAAAGTTGTTAATGAAGAAGCAGTAGAGCAGTGCCTCGAATTACTGTCCAAAGAACAGAGTGAAATGTCATCAAATTGGAATCGTCGATTCCGTGCCAATACGGAAAAAGTCAAAACTGGTGACATGTTTGAAGTTGCTGAAGTGGTTCGTAATCTCACAGTTCGCGATGTGGACAGAGGTCTGGCAACAACTGAACGTAAACAGCTGGATGAAACTCGTGAGATTTTATGTAGTGAAATTTCGTTAGCCCTGGACATTGAACTTGAGGAAGCCATTCAGATGGTTGATGAAGCTCTGGCCAAAAGTCCTGATATTTGCGCAGAGGAATATCTGCCTCAAACAACCTGTGCAGATGAAGATGAAGAATCTGACGATGAAGATGAGAATGAAGGATCTGTAGATGAAGATGAGAATGAAGGATCTGTAGA
>CAZRFK010000038.1:0-6913 GCA_964599275.1 uncultured Clostridia bacterium | reverse complement strand
ATCTGTAGACGAGGAAGAAGAAGAGTGATTAACATTTGCACCATAAAAAGAAAACGGCGAGCTCTCCACACGGAAGCAGTTCGCCGTTTTCTTTTTCTATAAGTCCATCCTCCAATTTGAGGTGCGAGCAAGCAATGCATGTCACTCTGGGTGGCTATGAATTCAGCATTAAAGAACTATCAGGGGCAGTTGGGGATTTTGGGACGCTGCTGCCTTTAGCCGTTGGATTTATGGTAGTCAATAATATGCATCCTGCCCGCTTTATGGTCGTTTTTGGTATTACCAATGTTGCTACCGGCCTTTTCTACAAAGCTCCCATGCCGCTGCAGCCAATGAAAGCAGTTGCGGCAATTGCAATTTCAAATCAGTGGAGCGGCGACTTGCTTACCGCAACTGCCTTATCAATGGGAGTCTTCTGGATGTTAATGGGCCTATCGACAAGAATTGAGGAATTTATAACCAGAACCCCAGAATCAATAATTCGTGGAATACAGCTGTCTGTAGGCTTGAGTTTAGGTTGGCTGGGAATCACCATGATTATAGAAAACGTATGGTGGTTGGGAGTAGCTACTATTGGGCTTGTTCTTTTTATGCAGAGATATTACGAGCGCAATCCAAGTGCTCTACTTGTAGTTGCTGTTGGTGTCTTGATATCTGTGGTACGAGGGGGCATCGGCTGGCCCTCGGTAGAACTGTTGCTGCCTTCCATAAACTGGCCAGATGCAACACTGGCCTGGGAAGGGTTTATAAAAGCCGGTATTGGCCAGATACCCCTGACCCTGACCAACGCTGTGATCGCCTGTGCAGCTCTTTTCCGGGAATACTTCCCGGAGCGTGATATTTCCGAACAACAGCTTATGCTTAATATGGGAATAATGAACATTGCCTCATCCTGTTTGGGTGGCTTCCCCATGTGTCATGGATCAGGCGGTCTGGCAAGTCATTACTATTTCGGAGCACGAACCGGTGGTGCCAATATTATGGAGGGTGCTCTCGAAGTTTTTGTTGGAGTGTTCTTCGGCTCGGCACTGTTGAGCGTTTTTGAATCTTTTCCACTTGCACTTCTTGGTGGAATGTTGATAATGGTTGGAGTGGAACTCGGCAAGTTCTCACGTGGGCTAACCAGAAAAGAATTACCCACTGCAACAATCACTGCCCTTTTTGGAACGATATTCAATCTGGGTGTAGGTTTTGCTGCCGGACTAATCCTTACTGCAATTCTGAAAACAAAACACCGTATAACAAATGCATGAACAGGAACGCTTTTGGAATTGTTCCTTTCATATTATTGCTTATCCTTTTTCAAATACTGCGAAACTTTGTCAGCCAGAAGTACATATTTAACGCCTCTCAGATTGAGGATAAGTCTGAGGTGGTTGATTAATGACGTTTGTTCCCAACAGAGTTTACTTTGATGAAGCAGCCCTGGAATATTCACGGGGGCGAAAGATAATGAAGAGAATAAAGGCCGAGGGGGTTAGTGATATAACAAGAATGTCCCCGAAGGGTCGGGTAACTGGTATACCTGGGGAAAATCCCCAGCAGGCTTACAGAGAGGGCAAAAAAACCCTTGTGGTTCGCATTCGAAAAAAACTCAAGTTCCAAACCTGCCGACCGTCAGCAGACTATATGCTTCCTTTGAACAGTGGGTGCCCAGGGAAATGTGAATACTGCTATCTTGCTACCAGATTTGGTCCCAAGCCTTACATAACGATTTACGTCAATACAGAAGAAATCCTCGAGCGAGCGGAAGATTATATACAGGACAACACACCAGAAATTACGAGTTTTGAAGGAGCAGCTGCCTCGGATCCTGTGCCTATGGAACGTTATTCAGATGTTCTGGCCGATACTATCGAATATTTTGCTGCACATGAACTCGGCAGATTTCGATTTGTTACTAAATTTACAGAAATAGATCGGTTGCTGGATCTGGAGCACAACAAAAAGACTGAATTCAGATTTAGCCTTAATACTGATTATGTTGTCCATAAGTTTGAACATGCAACTCCATCAGTATCAGAACGACTAAAGGCTGCAAAAAAAGTAAAGAAGGCTGGATATCCCTTGGGCTTTCTTATTGCTCCTGTACTTGCCGTTGAAGATTGGAAAGACACCTACAGCAAATTAATGAAACAGATATCGAAGACTGTTGGTGATGGTGTTGCTTTTGAAATAATAACTCACCGATTCACTGAAGCGGCACGCAGGCGAATTCTTGAGGTATTTGAAGAGACGGCCTTACCCATGGAAGAAAAAGATAGGAAATACCGACATGGAAAATTTGGCTATGGAAAATATGTATATCCTTCAGAGGTTTTTGATGAGATTGAAGAATTTTTGAATGACGCTGTGGAGGAATTCTTTGATGGAGCCACAATCTCCTATTTAGTCTAGATCGTGTTTAGTCTACAGGAATTACTCAGGGCTTTATTTTATGATATGCTTGTTAGTGAAGAGGAGGGTAATAATGGTAAAGAAACAGGCATTGCTGAAAGAATTAAGGGACCTGTTCGAGTGGGTCAGCTCTCGTTATTCTGATGAAAACGACAATCTCACGCCAAAAGATGTCCAGGAACTCCGCCTGAGGATACAGAGCCTGAAATCACATTTGGAGTGAGTTATCAGAACCAGCCATCATATATTCAAAATCAAATGCTCCCTAGTATTTTGCAGCTATACACCTGACTGAAGGAGCCGCCAAATGCACCACAGGATGATTTATGGAAAAAGCGCAGTCAGTATTGCAACTCCGGAACACAATGATCTACACGTATTAAAAGCAGAACCCGTCGAGATAGACAAACACGATAAATCTGAAACCGAACTAGTACAACAGGCACTTGCCCAACCCATAGGTGAGCGTTCATTGGGCAGCCTGGTCCAAACTGGCGATGAAGTTTGCATCGTAACAAGTGATATAACCAGACCCATGCCCTCACACAAGGTTTTACCAAACGTCGTGGGGGAGTTGTCTGACGCTGGTATACGGCATCAAAATATCAAAATAGTCTTTGCACTGGGCATGCATCGACAGCACTCCAGAAAAGAGCAGGAGCAGATTGTCGGTAAAGAAATTGCCAGTACAGGTATACGCCTCCTAGATAGCGATCCTAATGATGTTTCCTGCATCGGAAAAACTCCAAAGGGGACCCCCGTGCATGTTTTTCGTGAAGTGCTTCAATCCGACGTGATCATCTGCCTAGGTAACATTGAATTTCACTACTTCGCAGGATATTCTGGCGGATTGAAAGCAATCTTACCTGGTGTATGCGGGGAGGAAACCATACGACACAACCATAGAATGATGATGCAGGTACAGGCCCGACGTGGACAGATAATTGCCAATCCGGTCCGCGAAGACATTGACTCCGTACTGGAGCTCATCGATGTTGATTTTATCGTCAATGTTATTGTTGATTCTGAGAAAAACATTGAAGGCGTCGTAGCCGGACATCCTATAGAAGCTCATCGTCGGGGGGCTGAACTCTTGAATGAAAGAAATGGTATTAACATGACCTCCAAGGCACACCTGGTAATTGCTGATGCAGGAGGTGCTCCAAAGGATATAAACCTGTATCAAAGCCATAAAGCCTTGGATAGCGCAACAGACTTTGCTGTCCCGGGGGCTCCTATATTGCTGGTAGCAAAATGTGAAGAAGGTTACGGAAATGAAAAATTCGAATCCTGGCTCACTCAGTTTTCATCAACCGTCGTCAGGGAGAAAATAAGACAAGACTTTGAGCTTGGAGGACATAAGGCTGCAGTTTTGTCTAGAATCACCACAGAGCATCCCGTATGGCTCGTTTCCCAACTTACAGAACGTCTGACCCGACAGGCCAACATGCACTCACTGTGTCCCCAACAGGGTCGAATCCACTTGCCCGACTCATTGTGGAACCAGGCCAAAGACACATTCAACAGAAGTGAGGCAGAAAAAGAAATAGTTGCAATTGTTCCCAACGCAGCATCTGTCTGCCCTGTATAACCATTTTGAATAACGCAATGGATATTTTTGTGTGAATGGGGGAGCTTACTAGCTGCTGAACAGGACTCACAAAAGCAGCAGTGGGAGGTCCCAAACATGTCCGAGAAATCAAGGACTATTGGCTTAGTGGTTCTTTGTCTTGTAGTTGGCACGGCTGCCATGCTTATGGCGCTAAACTTCGGCCTGCTAGAGCACTTGGGGTGGGAAGTCGGTCCAATTCAACCTGTTGATGAACCCACAGATATTGGTGATACAATCGTGGTTGTCAGCAGCATTCATCCTCTGACCAGTATCATCGAAAGCCTGGGAGGGGATAAGGTTGAAACACTGACTCTGTTACCTCCAGGGGCAAATGCTCACCTGTATGAAATCACCCCGGCTCAGATGCAAGATGTTACCGAAGCCGACTTATTAATAAGGGTTGGTGGGGGACTGGATGATTGGGCCAAGAGTGCTTTCGGTATTGCTCCTGACGAAGCCCGCAGAATTGCATTAACTGAAGCAATAAATAGCAGGTACAAAGATAAATACACCGATCAATCCAATTTCGGTGAAAATGACTGGTCGAACCCTCACTGGTGGCTCGATCCTTTGATTGTCAGAGATTTGACAGCACCAGTACTCACAGAATACCTCAAGTCCATTGCTCTTTCCCATGAAGAGTTTTTTCAAGAACGTAAGGAGGCATTCCAGCAGGACTTAACTGAATTGGATGAAGAAATAACTGAAGTATTTGCGGAAGTGAGGACCCGCAGGTTCTTAGCTGATCACCCTGCCTGGAATCATTTTGCTCGACGTTACGCTCTTGTTAAAGAAACAGTGCTTCAGGAATGTACACACTCAGAACCAAATCCGGCCTCGATAATTGATTCTATATCTGCTGCAAAAGATGCATCTGTCATTGTAACCACTAGAGGACATGATAAAAGAAGTGCCCAGACAGTAGCTGATGCAGATGAATCAATATCGCTTCTGGAGATGGACCCAATCGGCGATCCACGCAAACCACAGAGAGGAAGTTATGTCGGATTGCTGCGATACAATGCAAATCGCTTGAGAGATGCTTTAGATGAATGAATCCATCCAAACAGGAACCGTCAGTTGTGCGAATAATAACCCTCAAGCCAGTACCTTCATTCTACAAGCTGAAAACATAACTGTTGGTCTCGATGAAAAGATGGTTTTGCAGGACGTCAGCTTTGTGGTCCGCAGAGGCGAACTGGTTGGGGTTGTAGGGCCCAATGGGGCTGGTAAGACCACTCTTTTGAAAACACTGGTGGGATTGCTCAATCAACAATCAGGGAGTATTACCTGGAACAATTGTTGTGATGTAAAGATAGGATATCTTCCTCAGAACTGTGAGGCTGTTGGATTTCCGATCTCAGTCAAGGATCTAGTGATGATGGGTAGAACACGGCGCATTGGACCAGGTAGGCTACCGAAAAACCACGATAAACGCCGGGTGCAAAAATCTTTGCAAACAGTAGGTCTTAAAAGGGATGTATGGTGTAAAAATGTTAATAATGTTTCCGGAGGGCAGCGTAGGCTCGCGCTTTTGGCAATGATGTTAGCAGCAGATAGCGATGTACTACTCCTTGATGAACCCGCTTCATCCCTGGACATTCCTGGCCAGCAGAGACTCTACACTACCTTGAAGAAACTCAGCAGGCAGGGACTCAGTATTATTGCTGTCTCTCACGACCTGCTGACTATTGGGCAATTCGCTGATCGCCTGTTGGCGATTGATAGATGTATATGGGCTGATGGTTCGCCCGAAAATGTTTTTTCAAGCAGCGATTTTTTTCGCTGCTACGGCATTGAGTATAATTCTGAAATGGGAAACTTATCTGAGGTAATGGAAAAAGGAGCATTCAGTGTTTGAAATCATCCTGGAAGCCCTTGAACACACCTTTTTCAGAAATGCGCTGCTTGGAGGTCTTCTAGCTTCAATTATAAGCTCACTTCTCTCCTTGTTCATTATTGAAAGAGATCTCTCCTTCGCTGGAGTAGGTATAGCTCATTGTACTTTTGGTGGACTTGCCCTGGGCGTTGTTTCGGGCGTAGATCCAGTCCTATCAGGAGCCGGATTCGGTCTTGCCGTCGCGCTCGGGATAGGAGGTGTAACAGAAACATCCAAGCTCACAGCAGATGCAGCCATTGGGATTGCTTTTGCTGCATCTATGGCTTTTGGCGTTATCCTGATCAGCGCCTCATCCGCTGTTTACTACGGCGAGCTTTTCAGCTACCTGTTTGGCAATATACTGACTATATCCACCCGTGATCTCTACAGCCTGGCCCTATTGACGGCTGCCATCGGCGGTTTTATAGGATATTACTTCAAGGATTTGTTGTTTTTCTGCGTCAATAAGGAAATGGCCACTGCACATGGTGTACCTACTAAATTGCTGCATTACGGCCTTTTATGCTCCATAGCATTAACAGTAGTTATGACTGTAAGATTAGTGGGAATTGTTCTGGCGGCCGGATTGCTGGTAATCCCGGCGGCCACCGGTAAACAAATATCCAGCCACTACCGGGGTATTCTGCTTACAGCAGTTCTGTCTTCTACCGTATCCATGATAGGAGGGATCAGCCTATCTTATGCAGCTGGATTACCATCAGGAGCTACTGTAGTAATGTGCGCATCTGTGATATTTTTCTTGGCCGTTTTACTGGCCAAAGTTCGTGTCGGATCGGAGCGATACGGTGGCACAAAAACCAGAAATGATTAGACTGATTTAGACATTAGAGTGGGGAGGAAGAACAAAATACTTTTATCCCTCCTCCCACCGAAAGCAGTTTTATCGTCTCAGGTATTTGTTCATCTCTCTTTCGATTTTGGTAAAAGCATCTGCCCATGTGTGCCGGTAAGCAAATGTGTGTTCTTCATCCGGATAATAATAAGCTTCATACTCTTTACCCATC
>CAZRFK010000037.1:0-17151 GCA_964599275.1 uncultured Clostridia bacterium | reverse complement strand
TTGCTGGCGTAGCTCAGTTGGTAGAGCGGCCGCCTCGTAAGCGGCAGGTTCACGGGTTCGAATCCCGTCGCCAGCTCCAGACCGCTCCGGAAACGGGGCGGTTTTGTTTGCCTGTGCGTGCGACATGGGCGATGGATACGTGGTGTAAGTCCCGAGCAGGCGTTGGCAACAGAGGTTAGCTGAATAGCAAGGGGATGTCGCCTAGGCAGACTTTTAACAACCTGAGGCGGTTCGCGGAAGCGCTGAACCATAAAATACATCAGTAGGTACCGGGGTCAAATGTCTAAACCGGATACAAGTTAGTTCAGTGGGTTGCTGGTTTTGTTACGGTTACACAATCAGAGTCCAAAGATGAAAGAGCATTACAGATGATACGAGAGATAGTGGAGGATGAGCTAGTGCTCAAACTGCCACCGGAGAAAACGGATATAGTCAATTCGAGTAGGGGGTTCACGGTTTCAGGATATGAGTTCATGCCTTGGCGCCAAAAGCGCTAAAGGGCAGAGTTAGAGAAGTGACCTGCCAGCCGCCATCGCCGGGGATGGTGCCGTTTTTCTGCATATGTTTTTTATTGTTTTATGTGTAACTTAATAATAAGAAAAGTCTTTAAAGAAGGAGATTCGGTCCTCGTTGTCCAATAATAATAAAGTCTATGTTGTTTCTGAGGGGAGAGATTCTTGTGCGGGGTTCTTATGGACCAAAATTTGATAAATATTTTACTTATGATGAGCTTACGGAATGGCTGAAGAAAAAGGCTTCTCAGTATAGCAATTTCATAGATCTTGAGAGTATTGGTCTCAGTCATGAGGAGCGAGATGTTTGGGCCGTTACATTAACTAATAAAGAGACCGGCTCGGCTGAACACAAGCCTGCAGTTTATGTGGATGGTAATATACATGCAGGAGAGGTTACCGGGTCCATGATCTGCCTTTATCTCATAGATTATCTTGTCGAGAATTTTTCTACTGATGACCATGCTGCTAAGCTGCTGAATGATCGTGTTTTTTACATTATCCCCAGAGCGAATCCAGACGGAGCTGAGAAGTATCTAACCACTCCAGAAACACTGCGAAGTAGTGTGCGAATATATCCAGAGTATCGCAAAGACGAAGACCCGCCAGGATTACATACTGAAGACATAGATGGGGATGGCAGGATTTTACTTATGAGGGTACGGGATGATGCGCGAGGTGCGTGGAAAGCAGATTCTGAGGATCCCCGATTGATGGTCGAACGCACTCCACTTGACCTTGAAGGACCCTTTTACCACATTTATTCTGAGGGAAGAGTCCGTGACGAAGACGGCGAGCTGGTTGAAGAACCAGAAATCCCGTTCCGTCCCGTGCCCACTGAGTACGGTCTTGACTTGAACCGAAACTTTCCTGCTGGCTACGATCCCAAGACTAAGGGGGCCGGTCCATATCCTCTGTCAGAACCTGAAACTCAGAACCTTGTTGAATTTATCAGTGAGCACAACAATATCGGTGCTGCAGCAATCTTTCATACCACCGGTGGAGTTCTGTTCCGTCCTCACAGCACCATTGCAGACGAGGATTTCAATGAAGAAGATATGGATATGTATAAGACGCTTGGGCAGATGGGAACTGATGCTACGGGTTATCCAGTTGTGTGCTGCTACGGTGATATTTGGTCTGGAGTATTGGATGATTGGTGTTGGGAGCACCGAGGGATTTATGCTTTCACCCCTGAACTGTGGGATGCTGTGGGTCGGGCAGCTCCTGAAATGAAAAAGCCACCCCAGGAAATGAGCCAGATGAATAGGGAAGAGAGACGCAAGTTGGCTCTCCGCTTGCTCAAGTGGAATGATACTGAATTGGCAGGTGAAGGTTTTATTCCATGGTACAGGTATAACCACCCCCAGCTGGGCGAAGTTGAATTGGGAGGATGGGTCACCAAAAAGTGCAGGCAGAACCCTCCAGAAAATCTTCTTTCCGCAGAATGTCATAAAAACATAAAATTCCCGATAGCTCTGGGGCTGTCGCTGCCAGAAGTGCATATTGATGAAATTCAGGTTTCCCAGCTGAGTGAGTGTGATTATCTCCTTTCTGTAGTGGTCAGCAACCATGGTTATCTTGATACCCGGATCAGCAAACAGGCAGAAAAACAGCAGGCTGTACGTAAGGATGTAGTGAAATTGGCGGTTGATGACTCTGTTGGGTTGCTGTCAGGACAGAAAGTTACCGAGATCGATCATCTCCAGGGATATGCTTCTGGGCAGGCTTCAAGATTTTATCGTGTTGGAGAACCAGCTGAATCTGCGCGTCGGCTCAAATGGACACTTAGATTAAGGGAGCCTCAGAGTACACAGATTGAAGTCGTTTTGCAGTCAGAGCGAGGAGGCACTGACAAGACATCAGTTAATTTTGGGGAGTCTGATTAGAAAATGATCCCCGGCGCAAGACTTTCGCGATAGTACCGACAGCTGGTAGAATGATTCACTGGTTTGATATTCGGTAGATTTGTTGTAAAATGCAGTAGTGGAATGAGGTGGAGAACCTATGAATGAAGACAACGCATGTGTTGGTGATGGGGTGCGAGGCCGTTTCTGCGCACGATTCCCACATTGGTTGATGCTGAGTTTACTGGTTTTGGTCTGCTTGTTGTCATCAGCAGTGTTCTTTTCCTCATTTGCTTCCGCCGCAGCGCAAATGGCTCCCCCTCCCGAGTTCATTCCTCCCCCTCCAGAAGATGAAGATGCACCCCTGTCTCCTCCCCTTTATGCTCAAATAGCGGAATATGAAGTTCAGCCTGGAGACACTGTTGAGGAGATTGCCCACAGGTTCGAAACAGATCCGGAAACCCTTGCCGTCATAAACGAGATGGATAATTGGCACAGGATCTTTCCCGGTGACACTATATATGTAATAAACGTAAGAGGATTACTGCATGAGGTGTCGTCGGAAGATACGGTTGAGGAAGTTGCTGAGCAGTACAATGTGAATTTGGAGGATTTGCTCGCAGCTAATGGATTGAAACCCTCAGAGCAGATTGAAAAAGGGGACAAACTTGTGGTGCCTGGCGCTCGTGCTCCTCAAGAAGCGGTGTTGGCAGCACGAGGGGAACTTTTCCGTTGGCCAACCAGGGGACGTATTACCTCTTATTTTGGTTATCGTTGGGGAAGTTTTCATCAAGGGATTGATATAGCTGCAGCTACTGGTACACCTGTTGGAGCTAGTCGTACAGGCACTGTGAGCAGGGCTGGTTGGGCAGGTGGCTATGGTAATCTGATAGAAATCGATCACCATGATGGAAAGACCACCCGTTACGCTCATCTTTCAAACATCCATGTGCGCGTTGGACAACGGGTCGAACGGGGACAGATTATCGGCCGTGTGGGAAGCACTGGCCGCAGCACCGGACCACATCTACATTTCGAAATTCGAGAAGGTGGAAGGGCACGAAATCCACTGGATTATCTGCCACGCTGATAAAATAGAATTGTGCAGACTGGGTGAGCACATGATTTATCAGTTAGCACGGGAGTGCTGAGCATGCAAGGACACCTCACCAACTCAGCAGAATATCGTCTGCGATTATCCTGCTTTATACTGATAGTAGTGTTGATAGGTTCTTTATTGGCCGGCATCAGCTGGCATTTTTATCAGCGGAACGTTTACTGGGCCGTGTATCTTGATGGGGACTTAGTTGGGTATACTCACAACACCCAATGGTTGCAAAATTCACTCCAGCAGTTTCAAAAGAGCTTACAGGGTGATGACTTACTAGAGATTATTATGAACGAAGAACTTCAAATGAAAAAACTCTCCAGCCTGACTTCTCCCCCTGAGACTGCTCCGGAAAGACTTCTACGTTCGGTGAAGAAGAGATCTACTTTTGCAGCATATGCTGTATCGATACAGGTAGAAGGAGAGAGTATTGCTCTTGTATCTAATTCTGATTTGGCTCAGAAGATTGTTCATGAGGTGAAAACCGAGCAGGTGGATGCATTGAACTCCCAAACCAACACAGAAGTTCAGTCTGTGGAGATTGTGGAGGATATTACCTTTACAGCTGAACCTGCTGATCCCGATAAAATTATCAGTTTTAAACAGGCCAAAAACATTCTACTGCGTGGAACTGACGAGGTCGTACGTCATGAAGTACAGCAGGGTGAAACAGCTTGGGGTATAGCGAGTGCAGCAGGAATGAGCGTGCAGCAGCTGAAAAAGGCCAATTCAGATCAGGGCAATCTGTCGAGCCTGCAGCCAGGTGACACTCTGAAGGTAGTTGAAGCTGAACCTCAGGTGACAATCAATACGGTGGAAAAAACCACCTATACCAGACGAATACCTTTTGAAGTTAAAACGCGTCAGGATGATTCCAGATGGCCCTGGGAGACAAAAGTTCAACAGGCAGGCCGTCCAGGATTGCTGGAGGTGCAGGCGCGGGTTTATAGGGAAAATGGTGTTGAAATTCGCCATGAGGTATTCTCAGAAAAGAGAGTCCGGGATCCGGTGACGCACATTGTAATTGAGGGGACCAAAACAGTCCCAGAACACGGTACCGGACAGTTCATTTTGCCAGCTGAGGGTCGACTGACTTCCGGATTTGGACCGCGTGCACGTGGTTTTCATACAGGTATTGATCTAGCAATGTCTGTTGGTACTCCGGTCAGCGCTTCTGATTCAGGGATAGTGACAGCAGCTGGTTGGGCAGGTGCCTATGGAAATCGAATCAAAATTGACCATGGACAGGGAGAGTATGTAACCCTTTATGCCCATCTCAGCCAGATAGCGGTCAATGTGGGAGAAGTGGTAGAGCAGGGAGAAATAGTCGGTTATTCTGGTAACACAGGACGGTCCACAGGACCGCATCTGCATTTTGAAATATGGGTAAATGGCGAGCCGCGCGATCCCATCAAATTTTTTACTGACTGAGCCTGAGAAAGGAATCTGACTTTGCCAAGTCATAACCTGATTAAGGTTTTTGGGATATTCTTGATATGTCTATTGTTTGGTGTTGTCATAGCTCTGTGGACAAACATTCTGGTAGCTGAACCTGCGGGCAGAGTTTCTCAGGATTATTACGAAACAATGGGGCAGGCCCAGTATATTCGACCACTAGAAGCCAATCTTATCGAATCGTCTGTGGCGACAGGTGTGGTGACAGAGAATGCAGTGATTCCAATAAATATAAGCCTGCAGGATACTCAGGCAGTGTGGTATAGAGCCCTTCAAGTAGCGAGTGGGGTATACGGTGAGTTGAATCTTCAATCCAAATCTGTTCCGGAAATTCAGATATCGTGGCGTGATTCTGAACTGGTGGTTCATACAGATGTGGCGGAAAATAACGATCTGCGTGATTTACAGTCTTCCACCTTGTTAAATGTTGTGCATCAGATGAATATTGAATTGGATAAGCCCATGGAGACGATATGGCTTCCTCACCAGTTGCTCGAACCCGGGCAGGAGGAGGGAACATATTTTTCTTTTCCAGCAGATGAAACACTCAAGCAGGTTAACTTGGGCGAACAAAATGAAGTTGATGGTTTTTATCTGTATCTCGTTTATCCAGGAAGCATGAACAACGAGACCAGAAATCTGTTCATAGGTCGTCGCCTGGCGGAATCATGGGATGAGACAGCCCCCGAAAAAGATGTTTGGCAGCTAGTTGAGCAGCTGCTGAATGCTGGAGGCTCTGACCATGAAAACCCCGGATGGCCGATTCCTCCCCAGACACAGTTAACTGATGTAGGAATCTGCCCAGATGATACTAGCATCAAACTGGAATTCAATACCTCCTGGTGGGAGCATTCAGGCCCGTGGGCAAAAGCAGCCCTGGATTCTCTGCGGCTGACACTGGGTCAGCTCAGCAATCACTCAACAGTACAATTGAGCGTTGCGGAAACGGATTCCCCCCCGCAGAAGTCTAATAGTGACTCGATTGAGGTTTCACTTTTGCGGGAAGTCGGAAGTGAGCCGGATGGTGAATTTAATGAGGAAGTGCTGCTGAATTATATTTCCCGGGAAATAATTATGTCACAGTATATCGAGGATGCAGAGATGTTGATGAGTGCTGTCGGTGATGTAATGTTGGATCGGGGGCTTCGCAGCAAAATTGACGAGCATGGAAATGATTGGCCGTTTTCCAGGGTGGCTGATACGTTTCGCCAGGATGACCTGACATTTATTAATCTTGAGTCCCCCTTAGCATATTCAGGAGAACCTCTGCCGGGAAAACAGATATGGTTTAGGGGTGATCCCCAGAATGCTGCTGCTATCCGACGAGCTGGAGTAGATGTAATCAACCTGGCAAACAATCACATACTTGATTTTGGGAGACCGGCCATGGTTGAAACCATGAAGCACCTGCGGGAGAAGGGTTATCTTCCACTCGGTGTAGGAATGAATAAACGTCTTGCCCATGAACCCTTGTTCTGGGAGAGTCACGGGAAGCGGCTGGCATTTTTAGCTTATACAGACTTTGCCGATATTTTCTGGGATTGGGACCATAGAGAAACGTTCGCTGCTGGGGTTGATCTTCCAGGTGTGGCAGCACTGGAGCCTGATCTTATGGAACGTGATGTTAGAAGGGCAAAACAACGGGCTGATGCAGTTGTGGTTTCTGTGCACTGGGGAGAGGAATACGTTCCGCATCCATCAGAAGAGCATGCACATCTGGCCCGTCGATTGGTTGACGCCGGAACATCTGCCATAATTGGACACCACCCGCACGTTTTACAAAGCATTGAAACATATCAGGACAGGCCAGTTCTTTACAGTCTGGGTAATTTCATTTTTGACCAGGAACCTATTGAGCGTCGACAGACGGCTGTTGCCCAGCTTGAATGGGGTCCGGTCGCAGAAGAAGGACTCGCTGTACAGCAGGTCAGGCTTTATCCTCATCTTATTCAACAGGGCCAGCCAGTACCGGCAAAAGGGAGTGATGCTGAGCAGGTAATGGACAGGTTGCAGCAGCTTGCGTCAGAAAGAGGCACTGAGCTGCTGAGGCGAGATGATCTATTGATACTCCCGCTGTCTGGCGATGAATGACGAAGTGGGGCCAGCAAAACTTATTGTTGGTTGCTGAAATGCTTAAATGTCATGCAGGAGGGCACGAGAATTTCGTTTGTTGCGTCGCCGCAACAAAGGCTGCAAAGCAGCAACTCAACTCAGCGAAAAGGAGTTCAATTCAAGTGAGCAAAAAGAGTTTTGCACTGGGTGCTTTTGGTATAATTTACCGTGATAACTCCCCTGCTTCGGGTGAGGTGCTGCTTTGCCGGCTGTCGTACGCAGATCTCTGGTCTCTGCCCGGCGGAGGAGTTGAACTGGATGAGACACCTGTACAGAGCGTGATTCGGGAGGTGAAGGAGGAAACGGGGCTGGATGTGCAAGTTGCCAGGTTGGTATCAGTAGATACCAAAACTGATGCTACGGTGGTGTTTTGTTTCGAATGTGAGATCACCGGGGGACAGCTGACCAGCAGCGAGGAGACGCTTGAATTTGATTATTTCAGTCCAAATGATTTCCCACCTGAATCCTCAGAATCTCATCGACAGCGGGTGATCACCGCCCAAAAACAACTGTTCGGCCCGGTATTTCGCTTGCAGGAGTCCGGAAAAAGAGTGGGTGAGGCGGATTGATAGACAAAAAATGGTAACCATTTTACTTACTGCCAGAGATTTTTACACCGGTCTTCCTCAGAAACCAAAGTGTAAAGTTGGTAACCTGCATAAGGGTGTCCCTTTCTAATCTGGCTTCTTTTCAGTCTCCGATGGGTGATTAGTTTAATCAGATAAAAACAGCCACCCCGGAAGAGTTCTGCAATTATGCGAGGGATAAGTTAACTGTATGTTTTAGAGCAACTGGGGGAACTTTCAGGCAAACCTCGAAGCAAGAACAGCTCATTCTTGTCAAAGGGCATTTAACGATATCCGACTCTTGGAATGTCCTGAAATTAAGCCCGACTATTTTACGGTAAATCGCTATCGGTTTGTGGTCAGCTGGGTTAACCCAGCTGAAGTCAGCTAATTCACATTTGCTCAAAAAAACGGTTTCTGGTCGATTATGGCCGACCAGAAACCATTAAAACATAGCACAAGACATGAAAGCCTTTGAGAGCAAAAGGCCCCAGGAGCCGCAAGGACGCAAATTTGAGGACACACTGCAAGATTCAGCGGGTAATGCAGGCTCCTGCACGACCAGAATTATGGCAGGTTGTGTGGCGGTATGACCTTACTTGTGGGCACAACGCCCACAGGGATACTGATGGCAGGCCGCCCCCCTTTTGCTGTTTATGAGTGGGCAGGATCGCACCCGCATGTCCATATCCATACTTCTCCGAAATCATACCCTGCGCATCAGGTCACGTGTTTGATGTGAGGAAAAAAACGGTGCTCAGCAAACAGCCTCCTGATCAGGGTAGATCAATCTGTTTCCAATACTCGATCAGCTTGACCAGCTGATCGATCCGCTCTTCAAGCGATTCTTCTGCAGCTTCGATGTCAGCGTCATTGGGATCTGAAAAACCATAAATCCCTGATGAGGTAAATTCGTGGGTGTCTCCAATATAGGCCATTACCAATTGGGCGCGTAGATGTGCATCGTCGGCGTCAGGATCTCGGAGTTTTTCCACCTGGGGAGGGAATTCAGCTGTAGGTTCAAAACCCTCTACGCGTTCCATCTCCACCAGTTCACCAAACAGCTGCTGTGCGGTTGCTGTTTCCCCCTTGCCAGCATGTACATCTACTGTCTGCAGAAGTTTACCGGGATCTGAGCCTGAGCTGCTGGATGGCATCAAGACCATAGTTCCAAAGCGACGCTTCGCCAGACGCGCACCGAGAGCAGCAATCTGTGCGTTGCCTCCATGTGCATTGAGCAGAATGACTTTTTTGATTCCATGCTCAGTCAGACTCTCAACTGTGTCCAAAATAATGTTCATGAGGGTTTCCCAGCGAAAAGTAATGGTTCCTTTAAACCCCATGTGGTGCGGAGAATACCCGGGCCAACAC
Organism: uncultured Clostridia bacterium; assembly: GCA_964599275.1. Lineage (GTDB taxonomy): Bacteria > Bacillota > Sulfobacillia > SLMV01 > SLMV01 > PUMD01. Next base: position 8,180 of record CAZRFK010000037.1, on the reverse strand, counting down.
GGTTGGACTACGATAGAGTTGGTTTTTTCAGCAGCCTTCTTGGCAAGTTCCAAAGCGACAAAACTGTCTGTGCCCAACGGCAGATGAGGTCCGTGCTGTTCAATAGAGCCCAGTGGTAAAATGGCTACCGGATTGCTCTCGTTCTCAAGATACTCCTCAAATGCTGGTCTGGTAAATTCCTGAATTAAAACCTTAGTTGTTTCCTCACTCATAATTATTGCTCCTTTCTAAAGGTCTCGGCAGTATTGGATTTCTACCTGAGGATGCTCTATACCTGCTGCCAAGTTCGATAAGATAGCAGCAATCACCGATAGACATGAATGGTAGGAGCTTGATTATCAGCTAGTGAAGCGCTCACTGATTAGTTATAATTAGCTCTACCGGTGATGCAGTTATAGATTCAGTATGAATTGCACATAAAAAAGCATTCAAATTGCATGGTTGAGTGATCTATTGAGTTTATTTATAACCGATAACTGATTTTGCTGAAGTGTCAAGGAGGGTGCTCCAATATTTAGGCCGCATAATCAGGAGGGTTTTTCACTATCTAATTGAAATATTTTAAGAGAGATGAAAACCACCTGAATATTATTCCGGGAGAGGGGGGGTAAAAGTGCCGGATACCATTTTAGTTGTTGATGATGAAGAGCCGATCGCAGATATTCTGGAATATAATTTACGTAAGGCTGGCTATGAAACCGAAGCAGCTTATGATGGGGAGAAAGCTCTCAGTCTTTTCAAGACCCTACAACCAGATTTGATTTTGTTGGACATCATGCTGCCGGGACGTAATGGCATAGAAGTATGTGAACAGATTCGCCAAGAGAGTGCAATACCGGTACTGATGCTCACAGCTAAAGACGCTGAAGACGATGTTGTTGAGGGGCTGAGTGCAGGGGCTGATGATTACATAACTAAACCGTTCAGTCCGCGCGAGGTTCTTGCTCGTATCGAAGCCCAGCTGCGCCGGACCAAGGGGTTGCTCAGCGAAACTAGTAGAGCTGAAGATGATGGGCAGTTGGTGTTTGGACGATTGCAGATAGATTTGAATCGTTTTCAGGTGTTTATTAATGATGAAGATGTGGGGCTGACCAGGCGTGAATTTGAACTGCTTGCCTACCTGGCGAAGAATGTAAATAAGGTCATTACTCGGGAGCAACTGCTTGCTGAGGTATGGGGGTACGAATATTACGGTGATGTCAGGACCGTTGACGTCACTGTACGCAGACTGAGAGAAAAAATCGAAGAGGATCCATCTGAGCCTCATTACGTGGTAACACGTCGAGGTGTCGGCTACATTTTTACAGGTGAAGATGATTCTTGCTAGGAGAAAAACGGGCATGAAATCAGGGAGTGAGGCCGTGAGTGTATGAAAAGCCTCCGGGCGCGCGTAGTCATCATCTTCCTACTGCTGATACTTTTGGCGATGCAGCTCATTGGGTGGTATGTAGAACGCTCGCTTGAAGCCTATTATTTAGGAAACCACGCAAAAAACGTTCAGAGACAGGCGCGTTTGATGGCTGCATTTGTCCAACGATACTTAGCGGAAGATGCACCAATTGAATACATCACCAATTACATTCGAGATTACGGCCGAGAATCTGGGTTAGATCTCCTGCTATTGGACAGGGACGCTAATGTCATAGCAGCCAGTGCAGATATGGATAATCTCATTGGCAGGAGGATTATACTTCCAGAAATCGATCAGGCTCTCACGCAGATGACTGCATCCCAGCAGATACGGGAGACGGCAGAGGAACACAATCCGGTCCTTTCTTTAGCTGTGCCAGTTCATGGAGATGCTGATGATGCAGGAGCATTGTATCTGAATGCGTCCTTGAGTGGAGTATACCAGACATTACATGATGTAAGGTCCATCATGATTGGTGCGACGTTACTATCTCTGGTTGTTACGGGGGTGATTGGTTTTATCCTCGCAGGCACCATCACTGCTCCTGTAGTTCAGATAACCGAAAGGGCAGCAGAAATGGCTGCCGGTAACTTTGATCAACGCATCGAGGTCAATTCTGATGATGAAATAGGAAGACTCAGCTCTATGTTTAACCATCTTACGGAGAGGTTGGGTAACACCGTCTCCCAGATGTCTGAGGAGAAGCGACGATTAGAAGTTGTGATGACCAACATGGCTGATGGTGTCATTGCATTTGATTCTGATGCTCAGGTTATGCTGATAAATCCAAGAGCGTCAGAGATGTTGGGAGTCAACGGTCAAGAACTGGAAGGGAAGCCTCTGCAGGAAATTTTTTCAGATCTTCCCTTGAGCGGGCCAGCCGAAGAAACTATGGACACGGGTGAAGACCTGACTGTTCGTTTTGAGTTGAGTCAACCGCATCGAGTGATGCGGGCGCATCTGGCGGCTATACCCTCCGATGATGAGGAACTCAGAGGCATGGTGGTAGTGCTTCATGACATAACTGAACAGGAACAGGCCGAACAGCGGAGGAAAGAATTCATTGCCGATGTTTCTCATGAATTGAAGACTCCCTTAACTACAGTCAAAAGCTATACTGAAACCCTTCTGGATGGTGCAGTTAATGATGAGAGTGTTCGGAGTGAGTTCCTGCAGGTGGTCCTGGATGAAACTGACCGTATGAGCCGTATGGTCAGGGATTTACTGGACCTTTCTTTGATTGACTCCGGTCGTATTGAGTGGGAACAGGAATCCTTCTCTGTGGTGGATTTGATTGATGATGCTTGTGGTAAGTTGGCTCCACGTGCGAAAGACAAAGACATTTCTCTTGGCTACCGGGGTGATGAGGATGTACCGGATATTTACGGTGACAGTGATCGCATTGAGCAGGTACTGGTCAACTTGCTCACCAATGCTGTCGAGTATACTCCCCGGGGTGGTCAGGTCAGGGTGAATTGGCGGAAGTCAGGTGAGTTCGTTGAAGTTGTTGTATCTGATACAGGAATTGGTATACCGCGTGAAGAACTGCCCTGGGTTTTCGAGCGCTTTTACCGTGTGGACAAAGCTCGTTCCCGTTCGAGTGGTGGAACAGGATTGGGATTGGCAATAGCAAAGGATATTGTTGATTCCCATGGTGGCAGCATATCTGTAGACAGTGAGGAAGGTGAGGGCACCGCAATTGCTTTCTGCCTGCCCATTGACAGTCAGAAAAGTAGTCCAGGGGGTGAAAGTAATGGGGTTGATACCGGATGAACCAGCTCGATTAGAATTGTTGAAAAGTCTGGTGTTGACCGTTCTTATTCTCTTTTCACTTGTTCTTAGTGTAATATTGTGGCTCCCTGACGATGCAGTTTCATCTTTGCCTCCAGAACTCAGTCATGAACAGGCGGGAGCTAATTTTGAAGAAAGTGATATGAGTCACCTGGTTCAACCAGTGGAGGCAATTGTGCACACCGGTGAAGGCGACCACCGCAGCCTTTCTTCAGCGGAAGCACAGGAGTTAGTTGCGGCAGCTGAGGGTTTGGTGTCTACCTTACGCAAAGAAGACTTGACCGAGGTTACAGCAGAATACGAGCTGACCGATGAACTACTCCGCTGGCAGCTTAAACGAAAAGGTGCAACACTGGTGCTTCCTGGTAAAATCCCTTTGGACCTGTGGCTGTGGTCGTTAGGCGGAGCAGGAGACACCCCAGATATTCCTGTTGATCGGGTGTTTTTTTTCATTTCTGAGGACAAGCCTGATAGGTTAGAGTTGTATATTGGCGGTCCCGATGGCTGGATGAATACAGAATGGAGCATTGTTGGCGAGTTTGAGAGTGTACAAGAGGAAGCTGATCAGGCTGAGGCCGGACTTCCTCTCTTTGAACAAGAGGATGTGGCTGGCAAGGTGTTTGCTTTAGCAGAGCAGCTGGATGATATGACAGATAAAAACGGGGAAGAAGTCATGCTGCTGCAAGGGTGGCGGGATATTGAGGCCCGATCGCTTCTGGGAATACCAAAAATGAACCCGCAGGTTCAGACAGCAGTCGCCGAAATGATAGTGATAGAGGGAGAACAAGACGTTCGACCCTTTTTTTCTGATTTTGTTGGAGTCAGGAAAAGGGTAGAACGTGACAGCTCCCGAGTTTATACTGATGAATACAGCAGTGTACGCCTGCCTGCAGGTGGTGGAATTCAATACACTATGATTAGTCCTCAAGACAGGGAAAATGAAGTAGAGCCGCCAACCAGACGTCGTGCACTATTAGAATCTTACAGATTTTTGAGGCGTACTACCGGTTCAATGGTAGAGGATATCAGGCTGGTAGACATATCCGAGCAGTATGAGCGTGGCACCCTGGATTGGGAGACAGGCAAGCCAGAAGTTTCAGGCTATACCTTGCAGTTTAGCCAAGTATTGGATGATGGCAGGATTGTTTTTGATGGAGAAGGACCAATTACTATTACTGTTGATGATGCTGGTGTCAGGGAAGCACAGATCGAAACAATGCAATCAGCCAGCCGGGTGCAGGACTTTCAATCAATTACGCCCATAAGTGCTCTGCAGCGGAGTCATGAGATGGCTCAGGATTCGGGATGGGTAGAAGATGAGGAAGACATAGTGGTTGAGCGCCTTCAAATCGTCTATTATCCCGCAGAACGAACAGCGGAGGAAACTGAACGAGTACTACGTCCGGCATGGTCGGTGGATTTAGGACCGGTTGGTTTCTTTTTGGTAGATGCAGTATCTGGCGAAATAGTATTTGCATCTGATGGATATTGATCTTAATGTGATAAAGATGGTGATTATATGGAATGGTCCAAAGCAAAAACCATTCTAATAATATGTTTTCTGGTGGGCAACTTAATCTTAGGATATCAGCTTTATGGAGATCCTCGAGACCACCTCGAAAAAGATGGCGAGGTGTTATGGGCCCCCGGGACAGAAGAGACGTCTCAATCGCTGAGAAAGGCGTTTGCTGATCTAGATATTGAAGTAGAGGTTTCAATCCCAGAGGATGCACCCCGCATGTATGCGCTGAGTGTGGAGCATGATGAACCTGAAGTAAAGGACTTCAAGCAGGCATTCTTCTCATCGGGAGAAGAAGTTGAAAACATCCTGCTTGGAGGACGATTAGGGGGGTATCGTACTGAAGAGGCAGTTTTAGTATTGGCTGGTTCGGGAGCTTTGCGTTTTCAGAGAGTAGATTCAGTTGAAGAAGAGGATATGGATCATGAAGAAGTTCGTGAGGTGGCTGAATCGTTTCTGGACAGACCCGGTTTGCGGCCCGGAAGCATCCAGTTTGATTACAAGCACCTAGGCGAAGATATCTTCAGTTTATTTTATACTCAGTTTTACCGGGATACCCCTATCTATGGTGGGGGAATTGTCGTCAATGTAAAGGGAGGTGAAGTAAGAGAGTATCAGCGTCTATGGTATAGAGTGACAGGCTATGCTGGCAGGCTGCGACAGGTAATGAGTGCGACACATGCTATTTCTGAGAACTTAATGCGTATAGTTAAAATGATTGAAGAGTCAGATGCAGAAAAAATTGTTGACATTAATCTGGGTTATTATGCTGGAACTAAACAACAAGAAGAAAAATGGCATGCGGAGCCCGTCTGGAGGATTCGGCTTGATGATAGTAGTATAATATTTATCAATGCCTTCAGTGGTGTTATCGAATGGCCCAAATAAAGGCCCTGAACACAATGGTAAAAATTTTGCATCAATTTCAGCAGGGAATGATGACCTATATGATGAATGTTGTAAAGGACTTGTAATGTGATCTCTTGTAGAGTAGGCGACTATACTTGTCAGTTTAAGTAATCAGGTGGGGAGAGAATACCTTGGGCGAACTACTAATTCGCGGTAATATTCCTTTATGTGGAAATGTAGAAGTAGGGGGACGTAAAAATTCCGCAGTAGCGGTCCTACCGACAGTTTTGCTGGCTGAAGGAACCAGTGCTTTAGAGAACCTTCCCGCTATCCGGGATGTTTCTACTTATAGAAAAATTCTTATGGAACTTGGGGCAGAAGTGTCGGAACTTGAGGATGGCGTTATGGAAATAGATGCGTCAGGGCTCAAACCCGATGTTCCCCCTTTGGAACTGGTAAAGCAAATAAGGGCTTCCTACTATCTCTTGGGAGCTCTTTTAGGTCGGTTTGGATATGCACGCGTCGGTCTTCCTGGCGGATGTGACATAGGGCAAAGGCCTGTAGACCAACATTTGAAAGGTTTTAAAGCGCTTGGTGCCGAGGTAAAGGTAGAACATGGAGAAGTAGTTGCAGAAGCTGACCAATTGGAAGGTGATCATATATATCTGGATGTGGCTAGCGTAGGAGCTACCATAAATATTATGCTGGCAGCAGTGATGGCCCGTGGCACTACTGTTATGGAGAATTGTGCCAGAGAGCCTCATATTGTGGATGTTGCGAGCTGTCTCAATTCTATGGGGGCCAGGGTGGTGGGCGCTGGTACTGATACGATAAAAATCCATGGTGTGGAGCATCTGCACCCCACTTCGCACGCCATAATCCCGGATGAAATCGAAGCTGCCACATATGCCATAGCAACTTCAGCCACTGGCGGCGAAATCACTCTCCGAAATGTGGTTCCTAAACATTTGGAATCAGTTATAGCAAAACTTCGTGAATCAGGCATTGAAGTGGAGGACAACGGTGACTGGATACGGGTGAGAAGTGAAAATCGTCCGCAGGCCATACAGGTCAAGACCTTACCTTATCCGGGGTTCCCTACAGATGCCATGCCTCCCATGATGGTGCTTCTGGCAATAGCTGAAGGCACCAGTGTTGTCAGCGAAGGAGTTTATGAAAGTCGTTTTAAACATGTTGATCAACTTCAACGCATGGGTACCGATATTCAGGTTCAGGGACGAACTGCTGTGATTGAGGGGGTTGAACAGCTTTACGGTACTTCAGTTAACGCTTGTACGCTGCGTGCAGGGGCGGCTTTAGTAATTGCAGGTCTTGTTGCTGAAGGAGAAACAATTGTGAGTGGGATTGAGCATGTTGAGCGAGGTTATGAATTTTTGCGTACAAAGCTGCGTGCCATAGGTGCTGATGTGCAGCGCACTGGAGGTAGTGAATCTGCTGTAGACGGGGAAGGCGAATGTGCCAGGGTTGTTAACCTGGGAAATATGAGTTGATGGTATCAAATAACTCTCTTGATGTTGTTTGATGTTTTTTGAATCTCTATGATATGGGGTCATGGAGTGGCTTCAGTAAATAAGCCTTGCAAGTTCTTCGACCGGAGGTGTGCTTTATGAGTCCTCAAGATGTACGCTCACCGACTCCCGGGTCACATCGATATTTTGTGGTTGCCTTACTGGGGGCGTTCGTTGGTGTTCTTCTGGGTATAGCCCTTGCTCCGACAATACTTCCAGAAATATTACCACACTTGACGGAGCCGCAGATTCCCTATCCCGAGGAGGATACTCCTGGGGGAGAGGAAATACCGAACTCTGATGAAGCACAAGAGGAGCCCATGATAATATTTCCGGCAATAGAGGAGATGCTCGTATCTACTGTACGTGATGTCGGTCCCTCTGTGGTCGGGATCACCAGCAGAAAGCGCGTGACGGATCCTTGGGGACGCAGACATGCTCAAGACAACGAGGGTAGTGGAATTGTGATTGATGGCAAGGATGGTAATATTGTTACAAATTATCATGTTATTGAAGACGCCCACGAAATAATCGTGGAGACTGCAGACGATCAGGAGTATACAGCCCAGATTGTCGGAGAGGATCCCCCTACAGATCTTGCTGTTTTACAAGTTGAAACGGATGATAGGATGCAACCCCTCTCTTATGGAGATTCTGATTCGGTAGTTCCGGGTCAGCTAGCTATTGCCATTGGAAATCCTCTTGGCAGGGAATTCGCTCGCTCAGTTACATTAGGAGTGGTTTCTGGAATAAGGGCCAGCATGTACGGACAGGACGCCCGTCAGCGGGTTTTTCAGTTAATACAGACTGATGCTAGCATTAACCCTGGTAACAGTGGCGGAGCATTATTGAACTCTCAAGGTGAGTTGATAGGCATAAACACACTTAAATTTGCACGTCCAGAAGTTGAGGGCATGGGTTTTGCCATCCCCAGTAACACGGTTAAACGAATAGTTGATGAGCTCATCAAAAAGGGAGAGGTTACCAGATCTTGGATGGGGGTCAGTCTGATATCTGCCCAGGATGCCCGTGAAGAAGGAGCAGACGTTGATACAGAACGCGGTGTTTATCTTGCCAGAGT
>CAZRFK010000036.1:0-17228 GCA_964599275.1 uncultured Clostridia bacterium | reverse complement strand
TCCATACTCTTTAAGGGGATCAAGCACGGGGTGTTCATCTGAAAACATACTAGGAATGTTTTTCTCGCTTTTAAGTGGTTGTTTGAGCATCTCTGCAGGATTTTCCTGTTGGACTTCAACTCCGGCATGTAGTAACTGTACGTCTTCAGTCTCCCTTCCCACAGTATGAGTACCAACAGGCTCAATTCCTGGCTCGTTAAGTTTTCGAATGAATTCGTTAAGTGTTACCCGTGCAGCTCGGCCTGACAATTCTGCAGTGTGCAGCAGGTGAAGCATAGTCTGTGAAGAGCTATCTTCCATGTACGGGCGTTGTAGGAGTCCTGTACCAGTGTCACAGACGTTAATCTTAAGGCTTCGGCGGAATCTTCCTTTCCTTTGAAACAAATCCAGATAACGACCTATTCCATCCCGGGCCAGAGCCTGTCCGAAAATTACTACTGAGGTCTGTCCCAAAAAAAGGCGGCGGGGAATACGACGATTGATGTTGCTAACTGCGTTAAATATGGAGGTGGCTTCTTCGCGCATCACCCAGGACACCACCTCGCTTCCACCTCCCTCGACATCACCTGCCCCCCGTATAAGTGCATCGGGATTTGCTACCTCATACGACATTAACACCCGACCGTCCTCAATTTTGTCTACGGCCATGCCGGTAACTATAGCAATTTCGTGTACTTCCACAAGTCCCCAGCAGCCGGAAAGATTGAAGATAAATAATAGGATAAGCAATAATAACGCTGTCTTTATCAGTAAAAGTCCGCTTTTTATTGGTTCTCACCCATTCCCCTGAACAGTGCAGTTGCGTAGGTTCCCCCGATTAGTATTATGTGCACTCCAACCAGTATTGCCCCGGTTGTTTCTGGTGCCAGCATCCGACGTATGAAGAAAATGTCAAAAAAAGGTGGCCAGGATGCTGCGATTCCCATTGCTCCCATTGTCAGTACGAGTGCTTTAGTATTTGCCACACCGGTAGCATCGTCAAAAAGTAAAACTGCCGCCAGGAAAAAAAGCGCGACATCGAAGGTGATCCCAAGCACCCATATGCTCACCGCCATAATGTCAAGACGCTCAAGAATGCCCCGGTAAAAAATGGTGCGGGCGATTCCATGTACCGGTGACAGGGCCAGCTGGGCAGTGCGGGGCCCCAGAATTATATTGGAAGTAGCTGATAGTAAGACCAGCAGCGTGGCTGACCCAGCAGTGGCCCAGACTGCGGTGCGGGGTACTTTTTCCGGTTGGTCGCAGAACTTCATAAAAACCACCGTAATGGAGGCGGAGGTGGCAAACCAGAATATTGGATTAATCATTGCTATCGCGACTGGTTCAATCCCTCGGGATAGTATGGGCTGCAGCATGCTGACATCCGGGACTCCCGAGACCAGGGCCAGCACCAAACCTGTTACGATGATCCCAGCCATCAGAGTTACCAAAACTTCAGAACTTCTGGCCAGGGTATCGGTGCCCAGAAGAGCTCCATATATTCCCACGAGCAAGACAGGAATAGCTATTATCCATACAGGAGCCTGCCGCAGGATTGTATTCGTGAGTGCATACCCCAGTTGCCGGCTGCGCAAGATCGCCAGCATGAAAAAGAAAGCTGCCAGGATGCTGCCTGCCACTGTCCCTATGGGTTTTCCAAGGACAGTTCTAGCAGCTTCAGAAAAGGTCTTTCGGGGAAAGGCAAGGCTCAGTCTGCTGAGGATGTAAGCCGCTATAATGCCAATCACTCCTGCCCCCAGGGCGGCCAGCGGGGCGTCCTCCAAGGCACCGGCGGCGGTGACGACTGGCAGGAAGATGGCCATCACCGAAACACGGGACAGAAATATCATTAATCCCAGCTGCCGGACATTAATCATTGCCGACTTCTCCTGGGTCACGCGGACGTGGAGACTGTCCCTGACGCCGCCGGTCGCGTCCGCCCCCTGGTCGGATGGGTCTTCGAATCTGATATGGAACAGCGAGCTGTTTTTCAGCCAGTTCTGAAACTCTGCCGGGTGTAAACAGGGCTACGTAAGGTACTCCGAACGATTTCAGGGAACAAAGGTGGAATATGATCACTATAAGCGTCAGGGCTGTGCCAAATAGTCCTAATGCTCCAGCCATAATAATTATCGGGTAGCGGAAAAGTCGGAAGGTGGTGGTGGCCTCGTAATCAGGTACGGCAAAGGAAAAGATGGTGGCTGAAGCTGCAGCAATCACCAGCCCCGGGGGAATAATGCCGGCCTGTATGGCTGCCTGGCCCAGCACGATGGCGCCAACTATGGACACCGCCTGCCCTATCGGTCGGGGAAGTCTGGCCCCCGCTTCGCGCAGAATTTCGAGGACTGCCTCAACTCCCAGGGCAGAAAAAGCTACGGGAAAAGGAACGCCAGCCTGGGCTACGGCAAAGTTCATCAACAGCGGAAAGGGCACAAGCTCCTGGTGATAGGAAGTGAGAGCCACGTAAAAAGCGGTTATGAAGATGGACAACCAGAAGGATATCATACCGCAGGATCTCAGTACTGTACTGAGAGCAAAATGCAGATTGTGTGCCTCTGCGGTAGCGAAGATGGTGAAAAACTCGTAGGGCAGGAGCAGGACAAATGGATCTGTATCTATCAAAACTATTACCCTGCCTTCCAGCAGCTCCGAGGCTATCACATCGGGTCGTTCTGTTGAGCGAATGGTAGGTAAAAGTGAGTAAGGGTGGTCAGTGATCAGCTGTTGTACCTGACGACCGCTGACTATTTTGTCAACGTCAATTGCCTCAACTCGTCTGTGTACCTCCTGTACCACATTTTCCGGTGCAAGATCTTCCATGTGCAAAATTGCTGTTTCAGTTTTTGTTCTCGTTCCAAGTTTGAAACTGTGTACCGCCAGTTGAGGGCTCTTTATTCGTCGGCGAATCAGACCCAGATTGTCCTGTAGATTCTCGGTAAAGCCGTCGCGAGGACCGCGCAACAGCACCTCTGCTGAGGGTTCCTCCACCTGTCTTTTGGGCCACCCTGTCAGCTCCACAGATATGGCCCTGCTGCTACCTTCTGTCAGTAATATGCAATTTCCGTTCAGAACGTTATCCGTCAATTCATTCAGACTATCAATCATCAACGACTCCTCGGTTGGCAGCAGCTGGTTTAAAATTCTTTCAGCCAGGTCAGATTCCTGGCTTTCAGGGCCAAGTACCGGTCGGGCCCAAACCATAAGAGGTTGTATGACCGATGAGACCAGGGAATCTTCATCAATGAGTTCCTCAAAATAAACCAGCGCCACCGGCAGCTGATTGTCTCCGCCCAGACTGAAGTGGCGTATTTTCAAACCAGTACTGGGGGCAAAACTTTCGTTCACCTGCTCGAGGTTTGCACGCAGCGATGATGAAAGGGGAGTGTCCTCCCCAGATGAATCATTGTTGTCATTTTTATGTGTTTTACTTAGTAAGCTTTTCAACAGTTCTCTCAGCATATCGGCTTTCAGGACACCTTCCTCTGGTAGACTAAGTTTTTCACAAGTTTGCCCGTTTATTCATCATTGTGCTGATCGGAGTAGGAATTGCTGGTTCTGTCCCGAATTTACCTAAATAGAAGTGGATTCAGTTTCTACCTCGATCTTGCAGGATGGTAGGATGGATTTATATGTCTTATACCCGAGGAGGGTTAAAGTTGACCGATCCACGTAAAGAGTATCAGGATTATTTATGGGCGCCGTTCACCCAGATGGGAGACCTCGCTGATGAAGAACCACTGGTCATGACATCGGGGGAAGGTGCCAGGGTGACTGATAATTTGGGGCGGACTTTTATTGATGCCCATGGAGCCCTGTGGCTGGCCAATGCGGGATTTGGACGCCAGGAGATCGTTGATGCAGCGACTGAACAGATGGAAAAGCTCAGCTACTTCCCCTCATTTGCCGGTATGTCGAACGAGGCGGCCACCAGGCTGGCCCGCCGGTTGGTGAAGATGACTGAAAATCTGGGGATGGGCCGGGTGTTTTTTTCCTCAGGAGGGTCAGAGGCGGTGGAAACGGCGCTGAAGATCGCCTGGCAGTACTGGAATGTTAAGGATAAACCGGGCAAATATAAGGTGATTGCTCTCCGTCGTGCTTACCATGGAGTGACCATGGGAGCTTTGAGCGCAAATGGCCTGACTGACAAGCGGAGTAAATTTGAACCCCTGGTTCCCGGTTTCCGGCACATAGAACCCCCGCACTGCTTCAGCTGTCCATATGACCTTAACACCGAAACCTGCAGTCTGCAGTGTGCCCAGCAGCTGGAAAGGACCATAGAGTTTGAGGGTGCCGATTCGGTGGCGGCTTTTATTGCTGAACCGGTGCTGGGAGCGGGTGGGGTTATAGTTCCACCTGATGATTACTGGCCGGAAATCCAGAGGATTTGCCGGGAAAACGATATTCTACTGATAACCGATGAAGTTATAACCGGGTTTGGAAGAACCGGAAAGATGTTTGCCTGCGAGCACTGGGATGTCAAACCAGACATCATGACCTTTGCCAAGGGCATCACTTCTGGTTATCTGCCGCTTGGTGCAACGATGGCCAGGGAGGAGCTTTACCAGGTGTGCTTGGGTGAACACGGTGAGGGCCGGGAATTCCGTCACGGAAATACCTTTGCCGGACATCCTGCCGCCTGCGCTGCGGCTGATGCCAACCTGGACATAATTGAAAATGAAGGCCTGGTGGACCAGTCCAGAACGAAGGGTGAGTATCTGCTGAAACGTCTGCAAGAACTTCACGAACTGCCTGCGGTTGCCGACGTAAACGGCAAGGGGCTTTTGGCGCGTGTGGAACTGGAAGGACCTGAAGGTGCGGGACTGCGGGTGAATAGACAGCTGCTCAAGCGGGGAATCATCATGCGGGCTCTTGGAAATGTCATGACTCTATCTCCTCCACTGGTCATATCCTCAGAAGAACTGGACAAAGTGGTGAATAATCTGGCTGAGGTTATAGAAGAGTTGAGGTGAACTGAATTCAGTTGAGCGCCGTCGCGTTGTCTCTTCGCGGCGGCGCATACCCATGCGTACACTCTCAGCTGCGCAAGGGGTACCCCCTCAAGAAATTAGTTTCAATTCACTACTTTCATCAAGCATTCCATTCACATGAGTTTCGCCATATCGTCAATTTTATCTGTAGGCGGTCAATCATTGGGTCTGTGCAGAGACGAAAAAGCCCAATTTCTGATGTATACGTGGCTGCTATTGCTAGGATAAGCAGATGACAGTGCGGGGACAGGTAAACATGCATCTGTCTTTTATCTGATGACACTCGAAAGATTGAGTTCGACTGTTTACATTTCTCTTTATTAGGAGGGCTATGATGAATCAAAATAATGATGAAACAGTGGCCGAAAAGACTGCAGAACAGCTGCACGCCTGGGGAGTAAGGTATGTGTTTGGGACCATCGGTGACAGCATTGGTCCTTTAGTATCAGCCATGAAATCTGGAGATGGCCCATATTTTGTTTCATTACAAAGCGCTAAAACGACAGGGTTGTGCGCCTCTGCTTATGCCAAAATCACCGGCGAACTGGGGGTATGCTTTGCTGATGCAGGTCCAGCAGCTGCCTATCTCATCAATGGAGCTTATGATGCTTATTACGATTCAGTTCCACTGCTGGCGCTTAGCGGTCAGTCTCCTCAGCATCTGCGAGGAACCAGCTACCAGCAAACCACGGAACCGAATCTGACCTTTGCTGGGTGCACCAGCTTTTCTGCAACCGGCAGCGACCCTGTTGGTTCCCTGCATCTGCTCAGAAAGGCCATGCGCACGGCTCACGCAAACAATACATCCGCACATCTGGCTTTACCCAGAGATGTCCAGATGTACAGCTGCCCTGAACCTGTACGTCAGCCTCCGTATGGTGCTGAGCTCCAGCGGCACAAAAAACCTCAGATGGATCCACAGTTAGTTCATCAGATGGCCGAAGAGATGGCGGCATCTGACCGACCTGTTATAGTTTTTGGTCAGTCAGCGCGGAATTTCGCCCCGCAACTGTGGCGATTCGCCAGTGCCCTGCCGGCCCCTATGGTGTGTACCCTTCCGGCAGTAGGGGTGTTTCCTTCAGACGAGCCGCTGCTTATGGGAGTTGTCGGCGATGCTGGCACGCCCCCCCCGCCAGATCCTTTCAGAGGCAGATACAGTTCTGACTGTTGGGACCAGCTGGTGGCCGGATGATAGTCTGTCAGAAGCGGCTCAGGTCCTGCAGATAGATTGCCAGGGGGAGCGTTTAGGAATTGAAATTCCCGCCGACATGGCACTGTTAGCAGACGCTGGCGACGCACTGTCAGCCATGTTGGAGATTCTGCCTGCTGCCCAGCAGGCTCGCGACGACTGGTGTCAGTATGCAATTGATACGTACAACGGGTGGCGTACTGAACAAAGCGAGAAGGCAGAATCTCCGTCAGAGGGCGTACATCCTGCTCGAGTGATGGAGTCTGCCGGTGAGGTAGTTTCTGATGATGCACTCATATCCCTCGATGTTGGTGACAGTGCACTGTGGTTTGGCGCTCATTTCCCTGCAAAGAGCCAGGAAGTCCTGGTTTCCGGGATGTGGAGAACGCTTGGATTTGCCCTGCCGGCGGCTCTGTCAGGACAGATAGCCTACCCGGACCGTCCGGTGCTGGCAGTGACCGGCGATGCAGGCTTTCTGGGGAGCGCCTCCGAACTCACTTCAGCAGTAAAACACCAGCTGCCGGTAGTGGTGCTGGTGCTGGACAATCGTAAAATGGCCATTGAGGAGCATGAACAGATGAAGATGGGCATCGAACCGACGGAGGTCAGGATGCCCAAGAATCTACCGCTGGCCGGCGTGGCACAAAGCCTTGGAGCCGATGCTTTTTCAGTGCAGATGGCACAAGAAATGCGTTCTGCCCTGCAGCAGGCATTTAACAACCGTCGACCTGCAGTGATAGAGGTACCTGTGCAGGCTCCAGCTCCCCCAGAAGTGCGCAGGCAGATTGATCAAATAATGTACCAACAGTAGGAACATCTTTGCAGTTGAGATGGGGTGCCGGCAAAATTTCATCATGCGCCGGCGCCCCGGCAATCTGAGTTATTAGGTTAAATGCGTCTGAGTATCTGACCCGGGAGTTTGTGCGTTGCAGTTTCGGGGGTAAAGGCTGGCTGGCCATTCACCAGCACCCAATCAATACCCTTAGAAGTTTGCTCCGGATTCTCATATGTGGCCTTATCAGCGATATTTTCGAGATCGAAGATAACCAGGTCAGCATATTTGCCGGTCTCTATGCGTCCCCGGTCCGACAGTCCGAGAATATCAGCTGGGAACGAGGACGTCTTTTGAACAGCCTCTGGGAGATTAATTAGCCCTTTATCACGTATATATCGGGAAAAGAATCGGGGAAAGGTGCCCCAAAGACGGGGATGAGGGCGTCCCCCGTAAATTCCATCAGTAGCCACAACCGAAGCGGGATGGCGGTAAATTCTTTTCAAATTATCCTCGCTTCCGTAATGACTGATCATGGTTACTTCAAGTTCTTCTTCAAGCAGTAAGTCGCAGACCACGTCTATAGGGTTTTTGCCTTCATCTTCTGATATTTGAGCAATGGACTTACCGATCAGGGGAGTGTTTTCGTGGCTTTTTACCCATGATATCATGATGTTTTCCCAACCTACTGAAATGGAACGGTTGTGCCACACTTCTAACCCTTCTTCGAATGCCTCGTGAATGGCCTTTCGCTGCTTTTCATCGGCAAGCCGATTTATTGCAGCCTGAGGGCCGCCATCGAGAACCCAGGCGGGGAGTACGGCTGAAAGAACCGTGCTTCCGGCCAGATATGGATATCGGTCACAGGTTGTGGGGACTTCAGAGCTGCGCGCCTCACTGATTCGCTCAAGAACCCCCGGCAGATGGTGCCAGTTTACCTCCCCGTAAGCCTGCAGATGGGAGATATGCAGATGACAACCGCTGACCCTACAGACCTCAATGGCTTCCTCCAGGGCTGACGGCAGATTATATCCCTCATCGCGGAGGTGAATGACAAAAACACCATCGTACAGAGCAACGGTCTCGGCTATGGCGGTAAGCTCATCTTTTTTGGCAAAACTTCCGGGGGGGTAAATCAGTCCGGTGGAAAAGCCAAAGGCACCGGCTTCCATCGCCCCGGCCACCAGGCTGCGTATCTGCTTCATCTCCTCTTTGTTAGGAGGGCGGTCGATATTGCCCATGGCTGCCAGCCGTACAGGACCGTGCGAGATTAAAACTGCCTGGTTGTTGGGTAATGAACAATCATGCAGGACGGCCAGATAATCAGAAAAACTCCGCCAGCGCCATTTTCGGATTGGTCTGCTACCCAGAAGACCGGCGGTGAGCTGCTGTAGTTGAGGGAGAGTTTCAGAATTTACCGGGGCAGTACCGAGCCCATCCTGGCCCAGCAGCTCTGTGGTGATGCCCTGGGAGATCTTTGCTTGGGGTGCGGGTGAATCCAGAAGACGAAGGTCTGAGTGACTGTGCATGTCGATAAAACCAGGTGCTATCACCTTGTCAGCTGCAGAGATTTCAATATGTGCCTGGGGTAGCTCTGTTCCGATTTGGACTATCCGCCCATTGGCAATACCTAGATTCGCCACGAACGGCTGGTTGCCGGTTCCATCCACCACGGTGGCGTTTGTAATTTTTACATCCAGCATGTAACTCTCCTTCCTTGGTGTGCGTATCCCCACGTTTGCAGCACAGGGCTTACTGGTTCTGCATCCATCTTGCTGTAAAACGATTTTCATTGTTCTGTTGAGTATGTCGGTTTGCTGTCAATGTTTTATTCTCTGAAATGAGCAGATGTCCTTGTTTACTTGTTAAACAGAGGCTTTTGAATCTGAACGGTTGACTGCTGCCGATGGTTGCGGTTTATACTGCAAATGGTACACTTAGTGAGAATAACTTACAGTAGAGTAACTGACAGGAGGAAAATAACTTGCCTGATTTATCTGAAATTTTAAAACAAGCGAAAGATCTTGGCAGTCAGTTGAAGGAAACTTCTGAGTATCAGAAGCTTCAGCAAGCAGAGGAGAAGCTGGAAGATGATCCTCAGGCTCAGCTGCTCATGCAGAGCGTCCAGCAGGCGCAGCAGAAAATCCAAAACGTTCAACAGTCTGGCATGCAGCCAACCGAGGAACAGGTGGAGAAACTTAATGAAGCCAGCCAGGATATGAATGAAAATGCTGCCGTCATGGAGTTTCTGCAGGCTAAAGAAGAGTTTGAGGACATTCTTCGCTCCGTCAACCAGTCCATAGGCGAAGGACTTCAGGAAGCAGATGAAGAGGACCAAGATGGTCCCGAATTAGTACGCTGATTACATTCTGTTAACAGGGGAGCATAGCTCCCCTGAAAACCTTCCTTTTTAGGTTTATTTTTCGTTTCACAGCGGTCTCAAAACTCATTCAATGTTATGTGCTCCTATCAACATCTCGCCGTTATACAGAATCCTAATGGATGAGGTGCGTTTTGGTTCGAATGTCCTGATCTGCGGGATTGTGAATCTGGGTTCATTGTGGACTGCTGTACCTGTGAGGTGAAATTATTGAGTGATTGCAAATTCGTCGGTGAACTTAATGCCACTGCTATTGGAAGCCTGCCGCATCCTTGTTCATATGAAGCACTGCAGTTGATCAATAAATATCTGAAGTCTTTACCTTTCTGGCCTCAGCTTCCCAGACGCAGTGAGCTGGAACATATGATAATACAGTTCATTGAACCACTGCCGGGGTTAAGGTTCGAAGGTGAAAGCCCAGTGTTGTGTCTGTCTGAGGGCATGCAGGAAGCCAAACAGCTTTATCGTGCTTACATAGATGGAGAGACTCTTCATAATCCACAGAAAGAGAGGGCGGCAGGTCTTTACGATTTTGCCAGCAGGAGTTGGTCGCAGGCTTTTGCCGTAAAGGGGCATATGACCGGCCCGATAACCCTGGGGCTCAGCATAAAAGATGAGCAGGACAAGCCAATACTCTATTCAGATCAGGCGATGGATATTCTGACGGTGATGCTCAGTTTGTCTGCTGCCTGGCAGGAGCAGTTTTTGCGCGATGAGTTGGGGGCAGAGACCATCATATTTTTGGACGAACCCGGATTGGCAAGTCTGGGCTCGGCGTTTTCTCCGTATCCGCAACAAAAGGCTCAGCGCTGGATGACAAAAGTTTTGGAGGGCTTGAAGGGGGTATCAGGTGTTCACTGCTGCGGCAGTGGGGATTGGGAGATGCTTTTAAGTCTCGATGTTGATATTATCTCTTTTGATGCTCATCAGTATGGTGAGCAGTTCTGCGCCCATGGTCGAAAAGTGGGACAGTTCTTAGCTGGTGGTGGTCTGGTGGCCTGGGGTATGGTACCTACAGATAAGCGGGTACACCAAATTACTGAAGATGATCTGGTTGAGATGTTCCTTCACCACGCTGACGAGCTGACAGAAAGGGTTCAGGGTCTTGATATAAATACCCTGGCTCTGAAGTCCCTATTGACTCCTGCTTGCGGATTGGGTGCTTCAGATATTAAAGTTGCAGAGCGGGCCATTTCATTGAATTCATCTGTTTCCCGGAAATTGAAGCGTGAAATTTTTGGTTCGGGATGATTGAGGATAGGCTGGTGATGTGATATTCCAAGCGATATAATTTCTGAAATGAACAGTTTTGAAAAGATAGGCGAAGAAATGAATCTGGAGCCGAAACAGGTTGAACAGGCTGCTGAACTTCTCGATGAGGGTAACACCATACCCTTTGTTGCCCGCTACCGCAAGGAGGCTACTGGCTCGCTGGATGAGGAAACCCTGCGCGGCATTGATGAGGAACTCAACTATCTGCGCAATTTAAACCAGCGGAAAGCCGAAGTTCAGCGGCTGATTCAAGAGCAGGGAGAGATGACGGAATCTCTGCGGGAACAGATTGTTCAGGCAGAGACCCTGGGAGAAGTAAATGATATTTACCGACCCTATCGTCCCAAGCGACGGACCCGTGCCGAGAAAGCACGAGAAAAAGGCCTTGAGCCTCTGGCTGCAGCTTTGTGGGATGCTGCTTGTGGTAAGCAACCCGCCGAGCATACGAATGATGATATTTCACCCGAAACAGTGGCTTCTGAATTTGCAGCTGACAGCGAGGTGGAGGTCGATTCAGCTGAGGAGGCTTTAAGCGGTGCCCGGGATATCATTTCTGAATGGGTGGCCGATGATCTGCAGCACCGGGAGTTTGTTCGCAGCTGGATGTTTGACAAAGGTCAAATCAACACCAGTGTCAGAGACGACGAGGTAAAGGAGCGCACCCCCTACGAGGATTATTATGATTACAGTGAGCCGGCTGCATCGATCAAGCCGCACCGAATATTAGCTATTAATCGGGCAGAAAACGAAGGAATCATACGAGTTAAGGTGCAGGTTGATGATGAGCAGATCATCTCACATCTTAGGGGACGAGTAATCACCAGGTCGGAAACAGCTGCTGCTGATCAGGTAGCACAAGCGGTACAGGAGGCATTCAAACGCCTCATGGGGCCGTCCATTGAAAGGGAACTTCGCAGTAAATTGACCGATGACGCTGAGGAGCATGCCATCGACATCTTTACTGACAATCTCGAACAGCTCCTGCTTCAGTCTCCAGTGAAAAACCGTACAGTAATGGGAATTGATCCCGCTTACCGTACCGGATGTAAGATTGCTGTTGTTGATGAATCGGGCAACCTTCTGGCGGTTGATGTTATCTATCCAACACCGCCTCGTTCCGAAGTGCAGAGAGCAAAAGAAAAACTCGTCGCACTTATCAATGAGCATAGAGTCGAACTCATTGCAATTGGTAATGGCACGGCTTCACGGGAAACAGAGATATTCGTGACAGATATGCTGGGTGAAGAGGATTTCGCTGCGGGCGAAAAACCGCTCAAATACACCATTGTGAACGAAGCAGGAGCCTCAGTTTATTCAGCATCAGCCCTGGCAGGCCAGGAGTTTCCAGATCTTGATGTGTCAGAGCGGTCAGCTGTTTCAATAGCCCGTCGGCTTCAGGATCCCCTGGCTGAACTGGTGAAAATTGATCCCAAGTCGATTGGAGTGGGACAGTATCAGCACGATGTGAACCAGAATCGCCTCGCCGATGCGCTGGAATTTGTGGTTGAAAAATGCGTGAATCGGGTTGGTGTGGACTTGGAGAGCGCATCCACGCCCTTACTGGAGCGAGTATCAGGTATAGGACCGTTTACCGCTGAGAATATAGTTGACTATTGCAAGGAAAACGGATTTGAAGCCCGTTCAGATCTTTTGGATGTGTCCGGGATAGGTCCAAAGACATTTGAGCAGTGTGCCGGTTTCCTGCGACTTTCAAATTCTGAAGAACCTCTGGATGCCACCGCCATTCACCCGGAATCCTACGATTCCGCATACCGGCTGCTAAAGCGGCTGGATGCTGAGCCGGAAGATATTGCCCGGGGAGGATTATCCGATATTGACCAACGTATAACTGATGTCTCGGTGGAGGATCTGTCTGAGGAGCTGGAGGTTGGACTTTTTACCCTGCGGGATATCATATCAGCGTTCAAACGACCGGGTCGGGATCCCCGGGAGGATATGCCGGGGCCAATTTTCCGGAGTGATGTTCTTTCTCTAAAAGACCTGCAGCTGGGCATGAACCTGCGCGGGACGGTTCGAAATGTGGTTGATTTCGGGGCTTTCGTGGATGTGGGAGTTAAGTGTGATGGTCTGGTACATATTTCAGAACTCAGTACTAGTTACGTGAGCCATCCTTCTGATGTAGTTAGTGTTGGTGATGTTGTCCAGGTAATGGTGCTTGATGTTGACCGCCAACGGGAGCGCATCAGCCTGACGATGCAGGGAATTGACCAGCCGCAGATTTAACTGTTTGACATAAAGAAAGAGGCGTCTGAGCTGAATATATAAACTTTAGTGAATCCATCTGTTGTTTTTAAAACGGCAGAGAAACAGTAACTCCGGTCAGCTGTTGCAGGCGGTTTCTGACTGCTTTCATGTGCGGAGTAACAGCTGCCGGAACGATTTCTTCCACCTCCGGACGCAGCCCCAATTTATCGGGGCCCTGAGTACACACCAGCAGCAGAACGAGAAGTCGGCGAAAACACCCCGCTGCTTCAAAAAATAATACATCCGGTATTTTTCGTCCACTCAGTTCTTCATAGTTTAAGATGAATCTGTCCCGGAGTCTCTCGGGGAGAAAAACGCAGGTTGATCCGATATCAAACCGATAATCAGTGATTTCTGCTGAACTCCAGTCCACAACAAATTCTGTCCCCTTCTGGGTGATGAGTACGTTTTCAGGATGATAGTCCCAGTGAACTACCGCCGGTCTGCCACCTGAAATGTGCCGACTCTCATGTTTGAGCCAGTCCAGAACTGGCTGCAGCTGGTGTAATCCGGTGTTCTGTATATACCGCCCAAATTCGGTGAGCTTTTTTGAGACCAGATTTGAGTCTTCTTCTGGCGGATTGGAGAATGTAGCATTCCCGATATCGCATTCATGCAGTTGGACCAGCAATCCACAGAATTGTTCTGCAATTTCTTCCTGTCGTTTGCCTTCTGCCTGCGAAAACAGATGACCTATCATCTGAGTGCTTTTTATATGGTCCATGATCAAAAAAGGGCGCCCAGACGGATCGGGAAGTCGCCCCACCAGATGCACCTGCGGAATGGGATACCCCCGGTCTTTTAGAAAGTTCATCACCTGGTATTCGCGCTTATGCCGGCTGGGGATGATGCTTTTGAGTGCAGTTGAAGGATAAAGTCGTATGACCAGACTGTGAGGCTTACAGTTTGCTGGTGATATGAGTTCAAATGAGAATATGTCGCACTCCCAACCTGCCGTCATCCTGTTCCAATTCCTGATACTGCTTCTCCCCAAGCTGCACCAGTGTCTTCTTATATGCTCACTTACAGCGTTTCGCAGCCTCATAGACATTTCATATCGTTCCTCCATTTGTCTGTTCTCAGCGCTACTGTTGGTATTAAAGAAAACTTCTCCTTTTGAGCAGTAATTCCTTCACCCAAACAGGTTGTCCATATGAGGAATTTCTGCTGTGCATCAGAAAGGTTATTTGTTTTCATCAGACAGGGAGGACTGTTATAATTGCAGCACTTCTCAAAGGAGAGGAAGCGTTTTATGAGGCAAACTTCAGCGGATGACATCAAGTCGATACTGGCACAGTATGATCTGAATTCGGAGGATTGTTGTGTAGAAGAAGTCACCGCAGGACATATTTGTGAAGTGTTCCTGATCAGTGCTATGCAAAAAGATTTCGTCCTGAGGGTGCGTCCCACGGTGTTTCGACCTCATCACCTGTCATCTGATCACCAATTCATAAAATATCTCAGCGCAGATGGATTCCCTGCTCCGCAGCCAATTCCCTGTTCAGATGGTAGTACATTTGGTTGTTTATCTGATGGACGAGGATTTGAACTGCTGCAGTATATTCCCCATGACAGCACCCTGGAGGACCGCAGATACCAGGAGGTTTTTCCAGAAGTCGCCGCCTTTCTGGGAGATTATCACCACCTTGCTGCCGCTTACCGCAGGACAATTGCAAAACCAGGCTATGTGGGAACGATACCCATATCGGTTCAGAATAAGTATTTTCTGGAGCAGAACCAGAGCAGGATAGAGGAATACCTCGAAGGAGGAGGTTCAGAGTTGAGGTCCGCGGCTGCTATACTGGGCAGACGTTTATCGTACCTTGAGCGAATACAGAAGTTGATGAATCAGGGCCCACAGGTCGTGGCACACAACGATTTTTACGGAAATAACATCCTTTTCAACGGCGATAGAATTATTGGGCTGGTGGATTTTGATTTCTGCCGCACTGCTTCTTATATCGTCGATTTGATAGAGGGAGTATTCGCTGTGGTGATCTGGGAACCAGAAGCGGCGGACTATTGGGGCCTGGATCCTGACCGGGAATTCGATTTCGACGCGGGCAGGAGATTTGTTTCTATCTATGAAGAACACTCAGAGATATCTCCCGATCCGGAGGCTGTCCTGGCAATGCTGGAGGTAAAGGTTATAAGTTTGGCTTTTTATCACGGTTTTATAATGAGGGCTGATCAGAAGGAAAAACGTGACATGCTATCCCGGGCGCACGAGATATCCTTAAAACTGCAGGATGTAAATGATTGGTGATTGGCGGATAGTTTGAATGTATGTAGGGTTAGTAATGTCACCATTTGCTGTCCATGGATATGTGGTTATGAACTGCCGTTTTCAACTACTTACGTTTAATTAGTACTTTATAGCCTATTTATGTTA
Organism: uncultured Clostridia bacterium; assembly: GCA_964599275.1. GTDB lineage: Bacteria > Bacillota > Sulfobacillia > SLMV01 > SLMV01 > PUMD01. The sequence continues at coordinate 1,991 of CAZRFK010000036.1, read as the reverse complement.
TTTGCGATGCGCATATACTTGCACTGAAATGGTGTATTTAAGCAGATTGAACCAGTGAAAGTGTTTCCCGGGGGCGGGTATTGGGCTGTAGAGGATAGGTTTGAGCTGATTGAGGGTTTGCTTTGCTTGGGTTCCGTATCTTACAGCAGTAGGAGAAAGAATCGTACCAGTATGGGAACCATCATTGATAGCACAGCCCCGCTGAAAAAAGCGAGAGGAATATACTTTTTACCCACACCCTGCGCTATAACCGGGAGTGTCACATCCATGGTGGTGGCTCCACCTGGAGCTATACTGGATAGTTTACCCACCGATTTAGCTATCAGAGGAATTGTGATGATTGCGATAAGCTCCCGGATTACATTCATCAGGAAAGCCAGAGCCCCCAATGTTGAACTGTGAACTTCCGTTATTATCACTGCGGAAAGGCTGTACCAACCAAAACCCGATGCGAGTGCGGCAGCTTCTTTCCATGACATAACACCCCATAAGGAGGCCAGAACGACCGAGCCCAGAATACTCCCCAGGGCTATACCGGTTGGTAACAGCAACACCCTGAATCCCAGGGATTTCAATTGGCCCACAATTTTTTTTGATGTTCCCAATTCAAGCCCAACACCAAAAAGCAGCAGCCCCAGAACCCAGGTTGTCATTTGGGAAAGCAGTGATAGATGTGCGGCAGAAATAAAAAAGAGTCCAGCAGCGATTCCAGCTGCCACGCTGGCGATCAACTTTAAAGTCAGTGAATGTTTCCGGAGGATCTGCTGGGCTTTGCTCATTCCAGTGCTTGGGTTATCATTTTCTGATTTCTCAACCGAGTCCAGATCGCCTGCTGACTGTACTTCATCGGGATTTTTGTACCTGGATAAATAAGTTTTTTCCAGTACGGACAGGATCAATACACTGCCGAAAATAGCTGCCAGGGCGAAACCCAGAGCCTGCAACCCTATGCGGCCGGCCTGGTCTAAGACCTCAGGATCTCCCCCTATTCGCATTCCCATTATGATTAGTAAAAGTATGAGACTGGAGTGACTGACCGCCTCAAACGGCAGTTTCTTGATAAAAGATACCTCTTTAAAGGAAAGCAGAAACCCTCCGATCAGAGGAACGATAATTGCCCACATGTTTAGTCCCCTTTATACAAGTGGAGTTTCAAACATTTGAAGTAAGCACATAGCTAATCATATATGTCTTGATGTAGCAGAGCAATGGTTCCTGTGCCTGTTAAGGTCAGACAATATGTGTAACTCCTTCTCTTGCCGATTGTTATAATTTTCAGCGCAGCTTATCGAGTCGTTTTTGCAGCCTCTGCGTGCGACAGTGGGTTTTTTGAGAGTCCATCTCAATTCTTATTTCAAGTACTGCCCCTTCGGTAACAGACGATGGAAGGTGTTTTCGGGGCAGGTCGAATTTGTGTTCCTTTTCTGCCCAGAATATCACTGCATAATCTCCCTCAAATCTGTCCACAACAGCATTTGCAATTACTGCCTTCCTGAATGTAATGTCGCGAAGGGAACATAAACTGTGTTCGCCGCTGCTTAATGCAGCCGCTGCAGCGATTGATGACACAAGAATTAGAAGAGATGTGATTATTGCCAGATGTGTCCAAAACCTCAATATTACCTCTCCCTTCAAGCCGCGTTCGTACCTACATATAACACTTCCATACAATAATTACATATCCTGCCAGAAAAAATGATAAAGATACGGACTATTTGGCTAAACTGAGCACAAATTGCACTGGCGGAATAATTCAGCCAGCGAAGATGACTTTGAAATCTGCAGTGTTATTCTGCAAGTAACTATTTCCCATAGTTAGAGTATCAATGTGTGGTGTAAATTGAGAGCCGTGCTAGAAGGTAAGGGAGGATCCTCCCAGCCATTTCATCCGCGGCTCCAGGTGGTAATCTTCAAGCAGGAGAAGCCACCGCGAACCTCCAAATTAGTGAGTGGACAAACAAACCAAATGGAGGTGTTCACGATGGCTTCTA
>CAZRFK010000035.1:0-17897 GCA_964599275.1 uncultured Clostridia bacterium | reverse complement strand
CCTACGTAACTCCTCGTTTGGCTCTTGCATTTTTCTTTTCACTAATTCTAATTCAGCAATTGCCTCCTGTACCTTCAACGCTTCATACTTATCTTCATTTTCTGGATCTTGGGCATCGTGCTCTATTTCCTCTATACGTTCCTCTAGCTGTTCAGAAGACAATTCCTCTACTGCAGAATTCCAATCCTCCACCCGAATGCTACGGATTCGTTCCATACCCCCGCCACTCTGCCATTGTTCAATTTCATTTTTCATTTTTCGTTGACGAAATAAATCTTCGTCGTGTTCTCGCTCCAGTGCTTTCTTTTTCCTCCGCAAATTATCAATCTGCCAGGCCAATTGATCTGCTTCATCCTGAAGTTCCTGTAGCCTGCTTCTCATTTGACTTAACTGGGAATCAGAGTCACCTTGTTTCAGCAAACGCCAGGTCTCTACAGTCACGACAGATATGACAGAAAAAGCAGGAAGCGCAATGGTCAATCCAAACACAACATGGTGATACCATGGCAACTCAACCAAATTCAAAGTGAGAAACAGCCCTAATAGCAAGCAGATAGCTGCCTCGGCCCCCAGAATCATCTTTGATTTGCGAGTGTGGCGGTAACGGGATGCGATATAATCCATAACCAGATAGGTCCCCAGAAGAAGAATAGTCGCACCCACCACAATTAATTTCATAGATACAGCCCTCCTATTAAACTCCTTTTCAATTATACCACTAATTGGCCGAGGTATCAGAAAATAGTTGTTAAACTGATCCGATTTGTCATTGCGTGGTACTTGGTACTTCATTAATGTGTCCATATTGCTGTGCTTGTAAAACCCAAAACTAAAGGGAAAAAATCATGGAAATGTTTTTTCTTGCAAGTCCTGCTCAAAAGATATTTTATTTTGATATACTGTATAAGACTTACCTGTACTTCTATTTTAATTCCTTTCCTCCTACTGGTCTCTTGCAAACAAAGATGATACCAGTATATTTAAGCACGCCTAAAGAGGCATCGCAGCAGCACAGCTAACCAGTTAACTGTGAGTAAATAGGGCCATGAGTATCATCAATCTACACACAAGCACGATGTTAGAATAACTAAACATACCTACTTCAGGATAAAACACTATCTGCCGCATTCCGGGCTTCCTTAAGTACTTTTACGTCCTCGTCATTATTCAACACGTCTTCTATTTTAGATTTAACATTATCTCCAACCGGTATTCCAAGCCGACTTGAAATCTGAGAAATTGTCCATATCGCATGTCCCCGTATTACTGGCCGGGCATCGTCAAGGCAGCTTACCAGGTCTGCAATTATGCTAGAATCTGCTGTGTTTCCCAGGGCTATCAACGCGTTGCGCTGAAGCGTTCTTCGCCCACGCCAGCTGAACGATTTCTTTTTATAGATTTCTTCGAATGTTTCATCGGACATCGATACCAATTCCAACAGGTCAGGATTATCTTCCTCAGTCGGTGCAAAAACATTCAAGCCTCCCTCAGGATCCTGATTGACAGGACAAGCTAATTGACAGGCATCGCAGCCAAAGATCCTTTTTCCCATCGAGATACGTAAAGTGGGAGGCAAAAACCCTTTGTCCTGCGTCAGGTAGGACAAACAACGCCTCCAGTTAATTCTATACGGCGCTTCTAAAGCCCCCGTTGGACATGCCTGTATACACCTGCCGCATTCGCAACAACACTTGGTATCCCCATGTTTAGTAGGGTGAGCTGTCCGATCTGTTTTTACCCTCACATCAGTCAAACAAATACCTAAAAACACCCATGAGCCGTAAGGAGGAACAAAAATTGAACCATTAGCACCCAGATACCCCAGTCCGGTCAACAGAGCAAAAGCCCGTTCCTCCAGTGGGCCAGCATCAACCTGTACATAAGCTCGCTCTGCTGCCTCATCTCCTATCAGCTGCTCCAACAGTCTCCCCATTATCTGTACACCTACATCATGATAGTCTGCCCCCCAAGCACTCCTGCTAATACTATACTTCTGAGGTAACAGATGATCTTCAGGTTCGCGAGAATGCCAATAAGGTATTGCTGCGACTACAACGGATTCTGCATCCGGCATCACTTCACGTGGATGAGTGCGTTGTCGGGGTGGATAAGGAACAAACGGAGGATACAAATTCAGAAACTTCCGCCATCGTAATCGTTCCTCTGCTTTCGTTGCTGGTTTGGCCGGGGCGGTTGCCCATTTAACTTTCATAGGATTAAGCAATTTTCAGCAACCTTCCAAAGAAGTCTAAACCTCACCTTTATTATAAGTCATTTCACCGTCTGGATAGCAAGGGTTATGCAAGATATTCCATGTTCATTTTTGAAGTATTGATACAATTTCCACATTTGAAGTTTGTGGGAAGAGATCAACAGCAGCCACTTCTGTAACCTGCCAGTCTGCACTCTTTAAATATTTTAAATCCCTCGCCCAGGTTCCAAAATCACAAGATACATATACAATTTTACGAGCCGAACAATTGCCGAGGAGCTCCTTTACCCTATCTGAGCAGCCTGCCCTGGGCGGATCCAGCACAACAATGTCAGGATCGATTTGCTTATTGTTGAGCCAACGAAAGCCCTCAGCAGCATCTGCCGCCAGAAAATGAGCATTACTGATCCCATTATAATCGGCATTTTTTTCGGCATCGGCAACAGCAGTCTCATCCAATTCAACGCCATGAATCCTTCTGACTTTGCGAGCAATATAGGCTGTTAACAATCCCACCCCACTGTACAATTCTAACACATCATCATCAGGTCTGAACTCCGTCAATTCCAAGATCAGCTCGTAAAGCTTTTCAGCTGTAACTGGGTTTACCTGGGTAAAGGATACCGCTGAGGTTCGCACCTTTAAAGGTCCCCAAGTCCAGCAGTGTTCCTCACTGCCCCACGACCGTAAAATTTCTGCTCTGCCGGTATTATCAATTTGGACCACAAAAACTCCAGACAATCGCTCTGAAAGATTTTCCCATAGCCATTCAGAAAATGTATCCACTGAAGAGAGGGCACTGACATCGTTTTTCAATCCAAGTAAAATCAGTCCTTTTCCACCCTGGTTACGGAAAATTAAGTTATCTATGTTATCTGCGAGATTATGAGTGAGCTCGGGTGATGAACCTCTTAAGAATCCACGAATTTCCCTGAGCAGCTCATTGCATAATTCAGTCTGCAGATAGCAGTTAGCAACTTCCACCAACTCATTACTACCAGATTTAAAGAATCCCAGTATAGGTCGACCTCTCACATAATCAACAGAAAAACGAGTCCTGCTACGATAATTATAGGATTCGACTGATGCAACAACCGGGCAAACTTTCTTTTCTGCAAACCCAGCTATGCGGGTCAAAGCCTGTTCAATCCACTGCCTCTTGTAATCGAGCTGCTTATGATAGTTTACGTGCTGAAGTTGACATCCTCCACAGTCAGAAAACACCTCGCAGACAGACTCACAACGTTCGGATGAAGGAACCAAAACTTCAACTAATTCACCCCGGCCAAAGGACTGTCCTGTTGAGGTAATCTCTATTCTTACCTTATCTCCTGTAATGGTTCTGGGAACAAATATAACGTAGTCATCATGACGGGCCACACCATCACCATCATGTCCCAGATCTTGAATTTCAACTTCAATTAGCTGACCTTTTTGTACTGGGAGAGCCATCTGATATCACCTTCCATACTTGTTACCTCATCTAAACTTATTATAATCAATTATTTTTTGACAAACAGCAATAATGGGGAGCCGGACTTGATTCCGGCTCCCCATACGAGGTATTTAAGGCCCTGATGTGTCAAAAGCGTCTGCTTCAAAAGCACTACATCAGTTATTGTGTTGAATGGAGGAACTAATGGTCACATTGATCTATAAAAGAGAGTTCATAGAACAGCAGAACCTGATGGTCTCCTCGTCAACTTGATTATGATCAGTCAGCAGCCTTGCGTTCAGAATTGTCGGAGTTGTCACTGCTGAAATCTTCTTCTTTAACGACGTCGTCAGCCTGTTGAAGTGCCGACCTACCAAAAACGAAGATAGCTACCAGAAACAGTACTACAGGAATCCATTCCACAGAAACCGCCTCCTAAAGAATTCCTCATTCTCACTAACCTTAACCATTGCCTAACGCATGAGAAATACTATCACCCTGAAGCGGTCTCCACATCGGTTGAGAACCCTAAATCAACCCACAATATACCTAGGGCCTATAACCTAGGTCACTCATTATTCATAAACGAGGATGTTCTCATGGTCTGGACTAAAAAATACCATGTAAAAGCCAACAACAGCGGAGTTGCCAGCTGTGTCAACGTTGTAAACCCGATCCCAAGATGTTCATTGATATATTCCATACCGTATAAAGGATTTGCTCGAAAGGTTTCTTCAATAAAACCCCTGAGTATAGAATACCACCAGAAAAACGACCAGAATTGATATCCTGCAGGAGTATCTGCCTTATTCACCCAGAAATAACGAAGCAAAAGAGCCAACCCGATTAATGACCCGTATATTTGTGCTGGATGTCTGGTTCCCAACAGCTCGGAATATCTTCCCAGAACTTCCTGATTGAATATATTCGCAATTCTGACCAGGAAATAGCCAAGAGTCAAACCAGGAACAGCAGTATCGAGCGCCTCATTGAAGTTAATATCTGTACCTCTCAGATATAACCAGCCGGCCAGAATACCCCCTATGAGTGCACCATGCCATGCCAGTCCGCCCCGGTCTATACGTATAATTTCCAGAGGCTGTTGAGCGTAAGCGGTCCAATTGGTCAACACGAAAACGGCCCTCGCTCCAACAATCCCCATTATCAACCCCCACAGAAGAGCTGTGAGCATTGTATCTTCGTCCCAACCACGGCGCTCACTTTCATGCATGATATACCAGATACCAACACCAATCGAGACAGCAAGTAAAAGCCCATACCATCTCACACCAAAACCGCCTATCTCAAAAACAAATGGATTGGGATCCTCAATGTACATAACACAATGACATCCTTTCTTTAAGTGGCTTCTCGCAGCAGCTCAACAAGGTTGTCTACGTCCGTTTCACTATTGTATAAATGAAAGGATGCTCTAAAACATAGTGGACGGGGAATAACCCGGATGTGAATCCCCTGTCGCAAGAAGCTGCGGGTCAAATCTCGCATTTTCTCGGCATCACCCGTATTCTTAAGTGTAAATGAGATCAATCCTGCTCGCTGGTCAAACGATGTTGGAGTTACTAACTGCACAGCATCAAGTTTACTTACTTTGGCGACAAATTTAGTGGTAAGGTGCTTGATTCTCGATTGCACCTTTTTCATCCCCAGATCATTGAGGTACTGCAGCGAAAAAGCTAAACCCATGGTATCAAGATAACCGCGGCTGGACGGAGCAAACATCCGTGGTCCCTCGGTCAAACGGTAATTACCGTTCAGGTCGGCACTTTCAACTCCCCCCATGGCAACGGTAGGCGGTCTAAGCTTATCCCAAGCCCTAGGATTTATGTACAGACCACCGCTTCCTTTTGGTCCTAGGCACCACTTGTAACCAGGAAACGACAGGGCGTCGCAGTTCAAATCGTGCAACTGTAAATCCAGTGCCCCCACTGACTGAGCAGCATCGACCAATAGAAATATGTCTTGTTGTTCAGCCAGCTGTCCGATTCCTGTAATGTCAAACCTTCCTCCCGTGGAGAAACTAACGTGACTCAAAGAAATAACCCTGGTTCTTGATGTAATAGCTTTTTCAATATCTTCGCCACAAATTGTTCCTCCGCGGGACTCAGCAACTACTATTTTGATTCCATGCGTGTCAGCTAAATACTGCCAGGGTACGCGACCGACATAATGTTCAATGTCACTTACAACAACTTCATCCCCCTCATTCAAAGGAAGACTGCCAATAACTGCGTTCATTCCAGCAGTAGTGTCTGTGGTGAACTCTACTTCATCTTCCTCAACACCTAAAAAGTCGGCCAGGATGGTGCGTGCCGATGCCAGATCCTCTCTGAGTCTGTCTCTGGTGTCTGGAAGTGCTGGACCCTGATCGTGAAACCAGCGAAAACTGCTGAACAATTTCTCCTGCACAGGACCGGGCACAATACCAACCGTACCAGTATTGAGATACCCAACTCGCTCAGCCGCTGGAAAATCACCTTTCACCTGTTCAACAATGCTCATACTTCTCATCCTTCCTATCTACAAGTAATTACTCCATCTCCTCAAGTGCATCGGCAGCTTTAACAGCCCAATATGGGTCTCTCAAAAGAGCCCTACCGATGCCGACAAAATCCAGACCTTTTTCTGAAACAACTCTGTTAGCGGTGGTTGCGTTGACAATTCCTCCCGTGACCAGCACTGCTGCCTCATCACCAATGGTTTTTTTGATGGCTTTGGCCTGCGGGAGAAAATAGGCTTCACCGGTTTCTCCCGACGGGCGAGCTCCTCCCAAACCACCAGATACATCTACAACATCCACACCATTATCCACCAGCAATTCTGAAAACGGAGCGGTCTCTTCGACGGTCAGTCCTCCATCTATCAAGTCATCGGCGCCCAATCGATAATAAAGCAGTGCTTCCTGTCCAATTTCTTCACGCACAGCCTGTACTACCTGCAGGGGGAAGGAACTACGGTTTTGCAGTGTTCCTCCAAAACTGTCGTCTCGATCATTTGTTAAAGGTGAAAGGAACTGATTGAGAAGGTATCCATGTGCTCCATGAAGCTGCACTCCATCAAAACCAGCCTGAACACAACGGCGGGCACCTTCCACAAACTTCCGTATGATTTCCTTCAACTGCTCAGGTGACATGGGACTTGGGATCTGGTCAGAACCAGGACGCGGCTTGCTGCCTGCACCCCATACTGTTCCACTGGCATCCCCTTTTGAGGAAGCCCCTGCATGAGTTATCTGGATGATTGCTCGGCAGTTGTGTTTTTGAATGCCCTCAGCTAATTCACAAAGACCTGGAATCACTTCATCACTGTGTACGCCCATCTGTCGATCATTCACCCTGCCATCAGGACGCATATATGAATGTTCAACGATTATAGTTCCTACCCGGGAAGCGGCTCTCTCTTCATAATGCTTAAGTATCTGTTCTGTAACTTGTCCATCTTCAGTGGCCATATTTGTAGCCATGGGTGGCATAACTACCCTGTTTTCAAATGACACACCCTTCAAACTCAAAGCGCTGAACAGTCCACTCACTATATCACTCCTATCCATTATTTTTTCAACTTCTCTGCAGCATTATCTAAAAAAGATTCCTTGTGGACACAATATCGCTGGTGGGTTCCCTTACCTATCATTTCTTTATCATCAGAGGCTTCGACCGAAAATATCAATTTCTTCCCATCCACTTTCTTGAGTTCCGCCTCAACGGTGATTTCCCCACCGATAGGGGTTACCGCCAGATGGCTTACATCAACAGCGATGCCCACAGTTATCCAACCGTCCGGTAAACTATCATCAACCGCTGAAACCGCGGAACGCTCCATTGCGGCGATCATGTACGGGGTACCGTAGACATCTAGTTCTCCACTTCCACATTTACTGGCAACATTCTCTCCGGTTACCTCTTCAGTAATCTTTCCTGTCATACCTTTTTGCAAGGATTCAGAAGCGTCCTGCACAAAAATACCTCCCCTATTTGTTACCTATCAGATTGAAAACGGCTAGCATTTTTGTCTTTAGCATGGCTATCTACTGATTTAAAAATCCTCCAAATAATCAACTACACGATCAAGTGCTGTTTCAATGATTTCTTCTCCCAGATCCCAACTAGCCTTGGATGCATCACCAAGAGCTCCATTTCTGGTAATCTGATCAAAGGTAGCAGCTCTATTGATGGCCTTCCTCCTCTTTTCAAAAACCTCCGGATTGATTTCTCCAGGCACCCGTTCTTCCTTAACAGCCCAAGGAGCTAGATACATGGCCTGTGATATCTCACCCTCACATGCATGTCCACGTGTCTCTGATTCTACATTTTCTGAGACAATATCACCGGCTACGGAGGTAAATGAAGCCCAGGCCGCCTCGATATCAGGATACTTGGCCTTGAGTTTACCCATCAACAAGGTTAATGCTGGGCGATTGCCGCCATGCCCATTGGCAAAAAAGAATCTGCGAAAACCGTGTTGGTATAAACTATCAGTGATCTGTTCCAAAACCGCTATAAAAATTTCCGGCTGCAGGGATATCGTTCCTGGGAAGTTCATATGATGGGGAGCGATGCCGTAAGAAACTGTTGGTACAGCTATAGCTTCAGGATAGAGTCTCTCAGCGAGTTTGTTGACAAAACCTTCAGCTCTACCTGAATCCACCCCAAAAGTCCCATTGGGGCCGTGCTGCTCAGTTGAACCTACGGGAATCAACGCAAGATCAACACCACTTTCAAGTCGTTTTTCGACTTCCTTCCAGCTCATCCGGTTAAGTATCAAAGACTTGGGACTACCATCCGTTTCCTTGCACATAGTTAATTATCCCTCCAGTAATTTTTATTGACCTCTAATCTGTCAACTTCCTATCTGAACGGCAAAATCCTGCCTACCAAATACAAAGGCGGAAATATAAGTTCACACATTTTCTGTTTGTTATCTGTTTTGAGCTTCTGCACTGCCCCTGTTTGCCATTACCGGCTGCGAACGCAAGTTCCACTTATCAACGACCTTGTCTTTGATAGCCTGCCTTCCCTCACGACTTACCAGATCTCCCAACGCACTTCCAGTGCAGGGACAAGTTCATAGAGGACCCAGACGCGTCAACTGGATATTGTTAGTTGATGCCCTGAAGCAGTAGTTTTTGGAGGACTGAAAGATAAAAATAAGCAGCTGACGGGGTATTTAATTAGCCATTCAAGATGATATCCCAAAAATGATAACGCTATATGTCATGATTTTCGGTGTGCTTGACCTCTCCTTTTTTCAGATTTGAACTGCAAACGGGATCTGTGCACACGTGGATCCCTCCTCCTCTACGCTTATGCTAAGATACCCTAGACCCCTAAATGGTATATCTGGCTTTAGAATATAATCATACTTAAGTCAAGTCGTGCAACAATGAAAAAGGATTGGTTCAACCCCAGGCCTGACGTCAGTCACTGATGGGGACGGGAAATGAAAACCGACGCAAGTTCAAAGTGGGAATGCAAAGTGTCAATCTACGATAAAGCTGACTGACATCAAAGATATGAAATCCACTGGTAATGAGCCAGGGGAGCCACAGCCGGCTCCCCTGGACCTTATAACATACTTAAACCGGGATGGTTTGTTCCTCGAGTTCCAACGACCATTTGGTAACCACTTCTGGTTCTTCTTTCCCAACAATTACCGTGTCGTCATGACGGAATCCTCCAAGGCCGTAAATATATATTCCCGGCTCTGCGGACCAGACTTCATTGGCCATAAGCGGACGATGGTTGAAGGCGACATCATCTGGATACTCATGTCCTGCTATTCCTATACCATGTCCGGTACGATGGCAGATCTTATCCCCAAACCCTGCATCCTCAATGACTCCCTGAGCTGCTGCGTCGATGGAGGAAACACGGTTGCCTTCAATCATCTGTTCAGTGGCTGCTCGCGTAGCCTCAGCTGCTGCTTCAAAAGCATCTATCTGCCGGGTAGAAGGTTCGCCCAAGAACCAGGTGCGCTCATTCTCCGTCACATATCCATTCAGCCTCACAATTATGATGTTGACGACTCCATGACCCTCTTCAAAAGTCATATCAGAATCGCCTCCGGTACCGTGCGGTGATGCCGAAGCCGGCCCACTCAGACTGAATACTCGACACTCGAGTTTACTGCCGGGAAACATGTCAGCTCCTTTGAGAAGCATCTGCTTAGTTGCTTCTGCGTCCACGGCGGACACCAATTCACCCGCATCCACCAGTTCTTTCCATACCGACTGACCATAGTCGGTCAGCTTTGCTCCTTCTCGAATATACTGAAGTTCTTCTGAAGATTTAACAAGTCTGAGCTGTTTTAATATCTCAGATTCTTTGCGAATCTCCAGTTTTGGAATCCTGGCGGTAATTCCCTCCACAGAAGACGGATCTGCATCACAGGCCACAGCTCCCCGCTCAATACCTCGGTCGCGCAGCTGAGATGCCAGCAGTTGATTCCACTGCAACCTGGTATAATTTCTATCGGTAGATGAAGGATGTTCGCGCCAGAAATGAATATCATCTATGGCTAGTGATCCTCGATTTTGGGCCATTTCTACGTGATTGGTTGATAGTTCATTGAGTACCAGAAATGGTTCTCCCTCTTTGGGAATACAAGCCGCAACAGGTCGCTCCCATGGCTGCACATCGAGAAAAAAACCGGAAACATAATAAAAGTTATCAGCCGTTAAAACCAGATATGCTTCATAATTCTCTTCATCCAGAAAACTCCGAATTTTCTGATGTCTTTTTTTGAAGACATCCCTTCTGAGAAATTCAACTGACACTCTACTCACTCCCTCACTGAAGTTTGATACGATTACGATTGTCCGGACACTCCCTTCACCACCAGTTTTCGCAGCTGAACATCGGCTTTCAGGGAGGAACTATGTGTCACTTATTCGCCTGAGACTTCAAATAACCTTCATTTAACAGCAAGACCTGCTGGTATTGCTGCACGCTCGTTTGAACTTCACGCTTTATCTCGGCAGGAAGGCGATACAGTTAAATCTCCTGCTGTACTCACTTGAGGATATGCCGATATATATGCATTAGCATTGGAATCACTTGGGCGATATTACGTGTTTATAACAAGTCACATTTTCTACAACAATGAATCAGCACTCGACAGGAAACGACCCAAAAGACGGCGAAGTTTGATTTAAGTGGGAAAGAACAGCACACGATACTACTCAATGTAACACAAATGCAAGGTAATTTATGCTCAAAACATTAAGGAGGAACGTAACAGATGAATCAAACATCCAGGTCTTCTGCTGTACTGCTCACAGCAATTATCGTTGGGTTATTGTTGATATCTGCAGGCTCAACCGCCTCTGCACAAAAACCCGAGTTCTCCTACGGATTTGAAGATACAGTAGATCACTGGGCTGAAGATACCATTGAAATCATGTATCGTTCAGGTATAGTGACAGGCACCACTGAAGAGGAGTTTTCACCAGATAATGACATTACGCGTCTCGACTTCACACGCTGGTTGGTTCGCTCTCTGGGAGCTATCCCTACCCAGACTGAGGTTGATTTCGAGGATGCCGAGTTGATACCAGAGGAAGCATTGGGCGAAATCGCTTACGCCGTCGATTTGGGCCTAATTCAAGGCTATCCGGACGGAACATTCAGACCTGAGAAAACTGTAACCAGGGTGCAGATGGCTACAATTCTGGGGCGGGTTTTGATGGAGTTGGGAATACGGGCTGATGGTCGCTATTTTCACCTTTTTGATGATGGCGATGAGATACCTGAATGGGCTGTCCCCGCAGACGCAGCTATCAGGGAGCGAATCGTTATCGGTAGAGAGGTTTCCAAGTTTGCCCCATTCGATACCACAACCAGGGCCGAGGCGACAAAGATGCTGCACCGTTTCATGACAGCAATTGCCGACCTGGACACCGAAGAGATCGTGCACCCGCCCGAACTGGATGTCACTCCTCCAGACCGTTATCTGGTAGCCGGTTATTATATGGGCAGCGATCCGTATCGTGACCGGGCAGGGCACTCCTATCAAACTTTAAAACAAAACAGTGCTAGGATTAACCTGGTTATAATGTCAAGTTATTCACTGCATATTGAAAACAATGAAGTGGTTAGTCGTGGATATGACAGTGAGTTTGTCTTTGAACAGGCGCAAGCTAACAACCATCAGGAAGCTCTCGTGCGTTTTACCAATGCAGACTTTGATCGTAACGTTGCTTCAACCATACTCAATGATCCCGAGCATAGAGCACACGCTCTGGAAACTATAGAAGAGGTGCTCCGGAAAAAACCTTATGCCGGAGTCGATATCAATTTTGAAAATGTTGATCCTCAGGATCGAGATGCACTCAGCGAGTTTATGTCCTTGTTATGGCGCAGACTTGGGAACGAATATTTGATAACCATGGCAGTTCCAGCCAAGATGCGCGACAACCCAAATCATGGATGGTCAGGAGCCTTCGACTATGAAGCCCTGCACCCCAGTTTGGATTACATGATAATAATGGCCTACGATCAACACTGGAGCACGAGTGCACCAGGACCGGTGGCGTCTATCAGCTGGGTACGCTCCATTATGAATTATACTGTCTCTGTTGTTCCACCCGATAAGGTCCTCATGGGTGCACCGTTTTACGGATATGATTGGGAAGATACCGGGAAGGCAAACCGGGCCACCGGACGGCTTTGGACCCGTGCTCTGGAAATTGCACATGAACATGGGGTGGAAATTCAGTGGGATGAAGCTTTTGATACTCCGTTTTTCCGTTACACCACCGAGGATGGCACCGATAGAATAGTATATTTTGAAAATGAGAGAAGCCTGGAATTGCGACTAGATCTGCTGGAAGAATTCGGGGTTGCAGGTGTTGCATTCTGGAGATTTGGTCAGGAATCTCCGGATGCCTGGAGGGTTATTAATAGAGTTCTTGATTGATAGATTGGTAGAGTGGCTTAACCTCTTTACCAGTTTGAAAATAGAACATCAAAAAATTCTGGCGAGATTCCATCATGGAATCTCGCCAGATATACTATACGTTATAAAACACATATTTAGTGAATTCAACCGAGAAGCGCCCACAACACTCCAGCAGCCACTGCCGAACCAATCACTCCAGCCACGTTTGGACCCATTGCATGCATCAACAGGTGATTGTTAGGGTTGGCCTCCAGGCCGACGCGTTGAGCCACTCGAGCCGCTTGAGGAACTGCTGAAACGCCAGCTCCTCCAATTAACGGATTAATCTTTCCATCACTGATCCAGTTGGCAAATTTGGCCAGCAAGATCCCCGCCGCTGTACTTACAGCAAACGCAGCCAAACCAAGGAATAAAATCGAGATAAACTCGAAAGTAAAGAATCTCTCGGCACTGGCAGTAGCACCAACCGCAACCGCCAAGAAAATGGTAACCATGTTCGTCAACTCATTGGCAGCTGCATCAGCTAATCGGTCGACCACACCAGATTCCTTCATAAGGTTCCCCAGCATCAACATTCCTACCAGAGGCAGGGCCTGAGGAATAATCAGACCTACCAACAAGGTAATGATGACGGGGAAAAGAATCTTCTCAGTCTGAGGAATCTTGCGCAGTTTGGGCATCTCTATGGCTCTTTCTTCTTTGGAAGTAAGCAGGTAGATAACCGGGCGCTGTATTAAGGGCACCAGAGCCATATATGAGTGCGCAGCAACAGCTATGGGACCCATGAGTTCGGGAGCTAGGTTGGCTGTCAGAAAAACAGCTGTCGGTCCATCAGCTCCACCAATTATACCTATTGAACCAGCCTGTGCTGGATTGAATCCCAGGTACATCGCTCCCAAAAAGCTGGTAAAAATACCTGCTTGAGCTCCGGCTCCAAACAAAACTGTAACCGGATTAGCCAGAAGCGGTGAAAAATCTGTCATTGCACCAATCCCCAGGAAAATCAAGGGTGGGAAAATGGCCAGGTCAACACCCTGATACAGATACCAGATCAGTCCGCCAGCCATTCCATCTGCGGGTGGAGACATCAAGCCGGCCAGCGGCATATTCCCTAGAATAATACCAAATCCGATGGGTAGCAGTAAGAGAGGTTCGTACTTCTTCACTATAGCCAGATAAACTAGACTGCATCCGATGATAATCATACCTAGTTCTCCGGCACCCATATGTAATAATCCAATGCTGTCTAAAAATGAGGAAAACTGGGCAAGCAAGGCGTCCCTCCTTTCGTCATCAATTCCTCAGTATTATAACATTCAGCATAGCAGGTGTGAACGATCAAATATGTTGTTTTATAACCATAACAGTAAAACCTGCCGGAAAATAACACAAACTCTTTGTAAAATATTTTAAGTTAACAAAACTGCACCACAATTGTATCTCTGTGAATTAGACCAAGACAATATCACTATGCGAAACATATGTTCAGACAGGTCTAGATAAACAAATAAAAATAAGACGGCTTGACCGTCTCAAGTTACAATATTCAATGTGCGGAAGGTGGGACTCGAACCCACACGACCATTGCGGTCACATGGCCCTCAACCATGCCTGTCTGCCAATTCCAGCACTTCCGCAGTTGAAAATTTTATATAGATCCTATTCGCTAGAACAATTATAGCACCGAACTCCTTGTTCTGGTCAACCCATCAAAAGCAATCCATAATACTGGATATCCCTTATCAATTATACTCATTGATTCAAGCGGATGTATCTTGCTCAAGTCCCGATTCAAGCAATTTTTGAGCGTGCCTGATGGCAGCAGATCCGGATACATCTCCTCCCAACATGCGCGCAATCTCCCGCACACGCTGTTGGCCTGTCACCGGTTGCAGTTTGCTAATGGTTCGCCCGGAGTCACTTTCTTTTTTTAATGCAAAGTGTAGATCCGCGACAGCTGCAACTTGTGGAAGGTGGGTCACACACAGCACCTGGTGATTATTGGCGATTGAGTCCAGTTTGTTGGCAACAGCCCGTCCAGCCTTTCCACCAACTCCGGCATCTATTTCATCAAATATTAAAGTAGGAGTTTGATCGGTTTCAGCAGCAATGTTTTTTAACGCCAACATCAGACGGGCCAGTTCCCCACCAGAAGCAATACTCCGGAGTTTCATCATGGGCTCGCCCGGGTTTGGAGCTATCATAAATTCTATACTGTCTATTCCCCGGCGACTGCAAAAAAGTTCTTCACTGTTTAAAGATATCCCTGAATCTGATTTTAACTCTGTGAATCTAACTTCAAACTGGGCATCCTGCATCTGCAAATCGGATAATTCCTCCTGCATTGACTTTTCCAGCCGTTCAGCAAACTCACGCCTTGAACTACTAAGCTCGCACGCTTTTTTTTCCAATTCGCACAGCAATTTATCTTTTGTTGACTGCAGCTTGTCTATACGCTCTTCTGAACTCTCAAGTTCATGAAGCTGCTCCCGTAATTCATCACGGTACCGTAAGATATCCTCCACAGTATCTCCGTATTTTCGCTTCAGTTGATTTATAAGATCCAGCCGCTCCTGAACCTGTTTCATCTGGGCTGGATCATAGTCCAGGCTGTCCAGGTATCGACGGAGGCATCTTTGAGCTTCTTGCAGCTCATATTGAACTCCCTGGACACTCTGCGCCACTGCTTTCAAACTGTCATCTATCTCAGCTAACCGCTGCAGCGTGGAAGCTAACTCACCCACTTCATCAACTACTGGTGGAACACCTCCTGGGTCACCCTCTGATATGGAGGTTAAGACTTCACCTACCCCGCCTCGTAAGTGTTGAAGATTCGCCAGGATATTCTGCTGTTCCTTTAATTCATTTTCTTCACCAACTTCCAGGTTGGCCTGGCCTATCTCTTCAACCTGGTATTCCAGCAAGTCTAACCTTCTAGCCATTTCCTGCTCGTCACCAACAAGTTCAGAAAGCTCATTATCTATAGCAGTTACATCTTCATATATTTTTTGCACTTCTTCTCTGAGGGCAGCTACCTCATCACCAGCCAATTCGTCCAATAAGGTGAGCTGCTCTGCAGCGCTCAACAATCCCTGCTGATAGTGTTGACCGTGCATATCCACCATCATGTTTGCAAATGATTTGATGTTGTTTACGCTTGATAAACGCCCATTGACTCTGGCTCTATTCTTACGGTCACGCCGCAGCTGTCGCTCAATCAAGACTTCAGAGCCGTCACCAGATGCAAAGCCCAGTCTTTCAATCTGGGTACAACAGGCATGATGAAAGAGGGCACTCACATGCGCTACATCAGCGCCGGAACGAATGTACTCTGAAATACCCCGGGCACCCAAGGCAACCGCAACAGCATCAACAAACAAGGACTTACCTGCTCCAGTTTCACCAGAAATAACATTCAGGCCACTGCCCAGTTCCACTTCTAATGTTTGAAAAAGAGCAAAATTTTCAACACAAAGATGAGTTAACAATTGCACCCTCTCCTCAGAAGCGGTTGCCCTCATCAAAAAGTTTGCGCCTGAGCACTTCATAAAAGTCCCAGTCCGGTCGGCGCAGCAAAGTTAAGGTTTTCTCCGACAGATAGGCTTTTAAAATATCTCCCTCTGTCAGTTCACTACCCTCACGACCATCTACTGTTACGCTTGGGGTGACCTCAGGGGGATGTGATGTGCTCACAGTGATAACCTGATCTGGGCTTAAAACCACGGGCCGAGCGTAAAATGAGTGTGGGCATACGGGAGTGGCCACCACAACTTCAACATCAGGATGCATAACTGGGCCTCCAGCAGACAGAGAGTAGGCGGTTGAACCAGTAGCAGTGCTTAATATTACTCCATCTGCTGGGTATCTGCCCATGAGAGAATCATCCACCCAGATGTTAACCGAAATCATACGGGAATATTTACCTTTACCAATAACTACATCATTTAGTGCTAAAAACTCGGTTGTGCTCTCCTCATCCTTTTGCACCAGAGCGCGCAACAAGTGGCGGGTGTCCAGCTCGTATTCTCCCTCTAAAATATCCGGAAGAGCATCATATAATTCGCTAACTTCCAATTCCGTGAGGAAACCCAATCGACCGATGTTTACTCCCAAAAGCGGCAGGTCCATTTCCAAAAGAGTTTTTGAAACACGAAGGAGTGTGCCATCGCCGCCGAGTACGATAACAAAAGTCAAATCCAAATCCTCCCAGGGTGCTGCTTCCAGACCGAGAAGGTCAGCTGTTTCCTGCTCCAGTGCCACCTCAACACCCCGGGCAAGCAGCCATTCTCTCAGTTCGGCGGTGATCTCCCCAGACGGATCCTTTGATGTGTTTGCTACAATACCTATATGCACCTTCGGCCTCCTCGGCAAATTCAATTCTCAAAACAATTCACAACCTACACAGAAGTTCTGCCAGTAGGGCAGTCCTCTCTATCATGTGTGGGATGCTGATCCACTCATCAATTGCGTGTCCACCAGCACCAACGGCCCCAAGCCCATCTACAGTTGGTACACCCATGGCAGCAGTGAAGTTGCCATCACTGGCTCCACCAGTGCTGGCTTCAGTGATCTGTAGCCCTAACTCTTCACCGATCTCCCGGGCACACTCAAACATTTTTGCTATTTGCTCAGTTCGCTGCATGGGAGGTCTGTTCAACCCACCGGTTACTTCAACGCGGGCTCCTGCTAAGGAGGGTTCAAGATTCAATATAATCTCTTCCACTCGTTCGCCTTCCTCAGGATTAGTCACCCGCAAATCCACTTCCGCTGAGCACTCCTGTGCCACAACATTTGACCTGCTGCCGCCTTGAATGACTCCGACATTGACTGTTGTTCCCAAGTCATAATCAGTCAATGAATGTAGAAACCGTACCTGGCGGGCCATCTCTTCTACTGCGCTGATTCCCGCCTGGTGTTCTGCACCTGAATGAGTGGCCCGTCCATAGGTGTTTACAGTAAACCTGCCCACTCCCTTTCGGGCGGTCTTCAGGGAACCTTTTGGCGGGACAGAAGGTTCGAGCACCAAAACACAATCGGCTTTTTCTGCAAGGCGTTCGATATGTGGACGAGAGGTATCACTGCCCACTTCCTCATCAGTATTGCAAAATAAAGTTATAGATCTATCGAGCAGCTGCTCGTTCTCCAGCAATACTTCAATGGCGTAAAGAGCCTGGACCGTCCCCGCTTTCATATCGAAAACCCCAGGACCATAGGCCCGGTCACCAGAAATTTTAAAGGGACGCTTGTCTGTTTCTCCCTCAGGCCACACGGTATCTAAATGGCACAGTATAAGCAAATTTTTCTCGTTCCCTTTATTCCAGACTGCCTGGAGAT
>CAZRFK010000034.1:0-18383 GCA_964599275.1 uncultured Clostridia bacterium | reverse complement strand
TAATTGTCCGAGGTGCCTCTTCATCAAAACACTGTTCACTTGTCAAAGACCGAAAGAAAGCAAATTAAAACTTTTAACTTGTGTCTCGCGTCGAGGTTTCCTCTCTCGACCGCAGTTATTGATTGTAACAGGGTCTTTTAGACCTGTCAACAGCCAGATGCAAATAATCTTGAAAAACTCAAAATCTCTAGCTGCCAAACTCACATTATTGAAGGACATCAACATCGTTACATATTATATAGTGTCCTTCTAATTCGTTACTTGTAGAATTTCTAAAACATTGCCTGCTGAGGGAGGAGGACTCGAACCTCCACACCTAGATCCAGAGTCTAGTGTCCTACCGTTAGACGATCCCCCAAAAGCAATCATAATATTCATTTATCAAGGAGTTCAAGAAAACATCTGTCGCACAAGAAGCATTATAGCACCGAAGAATGTTTACTTCAAGAACCAATTATGCCCGCAGAAGTTAAGAACTTCTGCGGGCTTGTCCTTAACCTTAATTACTCAACCTCAGTTACTATCTGAAAGTGACTCCATTTTTCTGAGTCGTTCCCACTTGGCATCTACTTCTTCCTGCAATTCTTCAACTATATGCTCATTTTCATCTCCAAATAAGTGACGGAAGCGACCCTGTCTCTCCAACCATTCAGAAACAGGTCTGCGGTCGCGTGGAGTATAGGTGATATTCCATTCTCCATTTTCGACCTCATAAAGCGGCCAGTAGCCAGTATCTACTGCCAACCGCGCCAAATCGATTGTTTCATCAGGTTGCGCCCGCCATCCTCGAGGGCAGGGAGCAATGATGTTCAAAAAGGCTGGTCCTTCAACACTCAGTGCCTTTTGGGTTTTACTTACGAGGTCTCTCCAGTGAGACGGACTGGCTTGTGCTGCATAGGGAATATTGTGTGCTGCTATAATAGCAGTTAGATCTTTACGATGACGCGGCTTGCCCGGAATAACTTTTCCAGCAGGACTGGTGGTAGTGTGAGCCCCTTTTGGTGTTGCGCTGGAACGCTGAATACCGGTATTCATGTAAGCACCGTTGTCATAGCAGACATATACCATATCGTGTCCACGTTCCATAGCTCCTGAAAGAGACTGTAGGCCTATATCATAAGTACCTCCGTCGCCTCCAAAAGCGATGAACTTCATGTCAGCGTCTATTTTCCCCTGCTCCTTAAGCGACTGATATGCAGTCTCAGCTCCACTGATTGTGGCAGCAACATTTTCAAAGGCATTATGGATAAGCGGATTATCCCAGGCACTATAGGGGAAGATTGTAGTGGCGACCTCTAAGCATCCAGTGGATACACCCGCCACCACAGGATTATCTGCTGCCGCTAATATCTGTCTTACTACTGTTGATGCCCCACAACCTGCACACAATCGATGACCGCCGGTGAGGGTAACTTCCTTTTTTGCCAGATCTGCAAGATTTGTAGCCATACTGTGCCTCACCTCCTACTCCCTGACGCCAAGATAGCGAATTTCACGGGAGAATTGACCAGTTTGTACAGCTTCGTAAGCCTCATCAAGTACTTCCTTTATGTCTTCAGGTTTGGTATCACGACCGCCGAGACCGTAAATATAGTTACCCACTGCAGGCCGGTTGTCCATATCGTAAAGTACATTTCGAACGGCGTGATATATGGGTCCACCTGCCGTAGAGAATGTGTCAGAGCGATCCATTACCGCCAGTGACTTACATCCATCCAATGCCTTC
Organism: uncultured Clostridia bacterium; assembly: GCA_964599275.1. Lineage (GTDB taxonomy): Bacteria > Bacillota > Sulfobacillia > SLMV01 > SLMV01 > PUMD01. The sequence goes on along the minus strand of CAZRFK010000034.1, from coordinate 16,657 downwards.
AACAAGGCTTCCTTGGCCAAAGGTCGGAACACTCTTGGTTTGAGCAGACCAACTTTTCTGCCGTCATTTCGCATCTCATCTATCACATCTTTGGCCGTACCTGCTGTACTACCGATTACAATCAAAATTGCTTCAGCGTCAGAAGTTCTGTATTCTTCGAAAAAGCTGTATTCACGTCCAGAAATCTCAGCATATTCGCGCCCAACTTGAGGAATGATCTCAAGCGCCTTCTCCATGCCGTCAACCTGCTGTCGCTTGTGCTCAAAATACCAGTTCTGAAGATCCAGCGGCCCAAAAGTCGTTGGATTTTCTACATCCAACAGAGAATGTTCAACTTCTCGCTCACCTATAAACTCTGTAACAACATCATCTGCAAGTATTTCCAGATTCTCAAGGGCATGACTGATAATGAAACCATCCATACATACCATTACTGGCAGCTGAACATCAAAATTCTCTGCTATTTTGATTGCCTGTATAGTGTTGTCGTATGCTTCCTGTGCATTTTCTGAGTAAAGTTGTATCCATCCCGAATCTCGAGCTCCCATTGAATCTGAATGATCACAGTGGATATTAATAGGCCCACTGAGAGCCCGATTAACTACGGGCATCACAATAGGAAGTCGAGTAGACGAGGCTATGTAAAGCACTTCCCACATTAATGCTAATCCATTGGCGGATGTTGCTGTCATCGACCTAGCCCCGCTGGCGGATGCCCCAACAACCGCACTCATAGCACTGTGTTCACTTTCAACTCTTACAAAATGGGTATCGACTTCTCCATCAGCTACAAATGTCGAAAAATTCTGCACGATTTCAGTCTGTGGGGTTATCGGATAAGCCGCAACTACATCCGGATTTATCTGCCGCATCGCCTGTGATACGGCCTCGTTTCCGGTAAGAGCTACTTTTTCCGGCTCCGCGGCTAAACTCATGACCTCATCTCCTCTCTTGAGGAAATCATTACTCCTCTTCAGATACCATTTCAATTGCCCCATCACTGGGACATTCGGTTGCACAAATTCCGCAGCCTTTACAGTGTTTATATATAATACCTACTACTTCTCCATCTTCGTTGACATCTACGGCAGAATCAGGACAGAAAACCCAGCACAATCGACACTGTATGCATTCCTCTGCGTCATAAACAGGCCTTCTGCTCCGCCAATCCCCCGTTTCATACTCTTCAGCATTACCTCCATGGGGTATAACTCCCCCGCGGGGAAGATCCTGCCAGGGGGTATCGGGAGCAATTACCTTTTTCCTCGTTCCACCCTTTTCACAATTAGTCATTCGCCCTGCACCTCCTGGTAAGCCCGCTCGATGGCTTGCAAGTTTCCAGAAACGATTTGCGGACGTTCGCCAAACTTCTTCTCCAGCTGCTTCTTCATACTATCCATGAATGCTTCATAATCCAATAGTCCTGTTGCTTTCATAAGCGCACCCAGCATCGGGGTGTTGGGAATGCGACGACCCAAGGATTGCTCTGATATTTCATTTGCATCAACTGTGAACAATTTCTGGTTTTCTGCCAGATGCAGTTGATCTCGCATCTCGCCCGGGTTTTTGTCGGTATTCACGACCACAATCCCGTCTTCGCTCAACCCTTCTGTAATGCTGCCTGAACCGATAAGAGTAGCATCCAGAACCGCCACAACCTCCGGATTTGTAACCCCGGAGTGTATTCTTATCTGCTCAGAAGCAATACGGTTGAATGACTGAACCGGTGCGCCCATCCTTTCCGGTCCATATTCGGGAAAAGCCTGCACATAACGGCCAGCAGCAGAAGCTGCTTCAGCCAGCAGTGTAGCGGCAGTTTTAGCCCCTTGGCCGCCCCGACCATGCCATCTGATCTCCACTATGTCGCGCATGAACATCCTCCTTAGCGCTATATCCTTTAGCCTCGTCGTGGGAACAGGGTTAATAATAAATATGTTTTTCCCCGATCCCAGATGATCTTCAAAACGGTTGCCGTCAGTATGGACATAACCTCTGTACCGCTTCGGATAAAGTGACAATACTATGTCATCTGCATTTTAACATGATAAAAAAAGATCATAGCAACCGCAATGATGGTAACACACCAATCCTAAAGATAATCAAATGTAGTTTAGCATGCGTCATAAGGGGAGTCAAGAAATGCACACGAAAGGATGTCTGCCTGATATCAAAATTAATTCAATTAAACTCAATAAAAGACGCTCATGATACCAGATGATTTATAACCAACAGCACTATAACCCCGGGAAGCCCTAAAAAGCCTGCAATCAATGCACTAACTGGATTAACGGCAACAAAAAGGCCTACACTCCCACCAACCAGATTAACCAACCACAATATCCCCCCTCCGATGAGCCCGTTTAACAATACAGTCATGGCCCATCGGATAGGAGTATAGAAAAGCCTTACAACTACAACAATTAATAACAAACCGAACACATAAGATAAAATTACACTATAGTCCACATGAATACACCCCATAATAAGCCATATGCGGTGATCCCCTTAAAAAGAATCACCAGATTACAAAATTACGGACTTGAATCTTTCATTTCTCCTACATCTTCATTGGCCATTTGTCGGCGAACCTTATTCAGAACATACTGATATTTCTTCTCTGCAGCCGACAACAGGTGGATAGCGTGGTCAACCAATTCAGGATCTGAAACACTCTCAAAGTAAGTACGGGCTCTTTTCCACTCATCTCTTGCTTCCTCTACAGCATCATACCAAGCCCGCTCCTGTTCATTCAGCTGTTCCCTGTCATGAGCCGGGTTCAGGCGATCCAGGATCTGTATGAGAAACTGTTCATTGTTCTCCGCACCGCTTAAATGGTCCTTGGCTTCCATGGGGACATCGCCTCCAGAATAAACAAGCGATCTCGAATTGCCGCGGTTTAAACACAACACGGCGCCTATTATTAATATGTGAGACACTGCGTGATCGTTACTTATTTGAGCTGCTCAATATAAACCCACGGCCACTGCCCGTTAGGTTTCCAACTTTGCTTTTTATTATGTACAGAGAAGTCACCATGAAATGCATAACAAACAAGGAAAGACACCAAAAAAAAGCAATGCAGCATTCTCGAACACATTATTCACTACACAGTTAATCTATCACCGAGAAGGTGAGGTCGCACGATTGAAAAAAGGAGAGGCCGGGAATGCAAAAGAATCTTCCCGGCCTACTAATATTATCAGCTGTCCTTTTCCGAATTTACATCGATTCTCTGTCGGCCTTCAAGAGCCCGGACCAGCGTTGCCTCATCTGCGTAATCCAGATTACCACCTTCGGGCAGTCCGCGGGCAATACGGGTAACTTCAACACCGAGGGGTCTAATAATTCGCCCCAGATACATGGCAGTCGCTTCACCCTCTACAGTGGGATCAGTAGCCAATATGACCTCCTGAATGCTTTCCTCTTTAAGCCTGTCCAACAGAGGTTGGATCCGGAGTTGTTCCGGACCAACTCCATCCATTGGAGATATCAGGCCGTGCAGAACATGGTAAAGACCTTTGAACTGGCGTGTTCTTTCCATCGCTACCACATCTGATGGATCCTCTACCACACAGACTGTCTTTCGATCCCTGGAATCATCCTGACAGATTTCACATGGATCACTGTCAGTCAAATTGCTGCAAATGGAGCAGTATCCAACCTGTTCTTTCAGCTGAGTTAATGCCTCCGCCAGGGCCAGTACTTGCTCTTGAGGGCGATCAACCAGGTGCATGGCCAGACGCTGACCGGTTTTCGGGCCAATCCCGGGCAGTTTGCTCAATTCCTCTATGAGACGCGAAACCGACGGTGCGAAAAATCCGGGCAAATAAACTCACTCTTTCTTGGTTTAACCAGTAAACCCTGGGATATTGGGAAGATTCAGGCCACCAGTGATTTCGTCCATTTCTTCCTGAACCATAGCCCGTGCTTCCTTGAGGCCTTCATTTACAGCAGCAATAATAAGATCACGAAGCATTTCCACATCGTCAGGATTTACTGCTTCTGGAGCGATTTCAATTTCTACAATTTCCATGGCCCCATTAACTACTACTCTGACAGCTCCACCGCCAGCTTGCGCTTCCACTGTCTTTTTATCGATTTCGTCCTGAAGATCCTCCATATCTTGCTGCATCTTCTGTACCATTTCCATCATTTTACCCATGTTGCCCATGTTACCCATGTTGCCGAGGTTCATAACTGATTCCCCTTTCAAACTGGAATATTGTAAAAACAAAAACTGATCATTTTAAGCTTCCGGCTCTGCAGGGATGTCAAATTCAGTAATACTCCCTACCACTCGCCCATCAAACATCTTCAAAACTTCTTGCAAAGTTGCATCCGCACTGCTTTCTGTGGTCTGAACCATATGGCCGTGTTCAGATTTTTTACCATCATCCTCAGTATTCTGAGATTCCTCCCGGTTTATCTGTCCTTCTCCAGATCTAGCATTTTCCAGATCATTGCTCTGGTGCTGTTTATCTGCAGGGTCACGTTCAGATACTTTATTTGCTTCATATTCTGCAGCATCCCGTCTATCCTCGTCTACTGTATCCGCCTCTGCCTTCATATTATGCTGACCAGGATTGCTGTGCGAACTGCTTTTGTTTCTATTATTAGAACCATCAACATCATCTTCTACTTCTTCTTCCATCACACAGCTGACGGCAAGATTTCTGCCGATAACCTTTTCAACGGCTTTTTCAATAAGGGTACGGTTCTGATTCTGTGTGCGATCACGATGATATTCGAAGTGATTGTCAAAAACCAGTAACAACGTATCATCTTCGACTGGGCCGGGACGCGCTGGTTGCAGCAAAGCCTCTGCAGGTAGGCTTCTCTGTTTTACAACACCTTTAATTCTTTCCCAGTTTTTTTGGATCTGGCCCGTCAGATCCTCTTCTACCGGTGGAGAGGTATCTTGTTTCTTGACGGTTTGTTGGTCGGAGTTTCCGTCTTTATTTGCCGGTTTTTTTCTGTTCGGATGCTTTTGTTTTTTCGAGGGGACTTCATCTTCTGAAATCTCTTCCATCGATGAATCTTTTGAGCTTTTCTCTCCATCTGCAGCATCCCTGCCAACAACGTTTTTTTGTTCTAATTGATTATTGAATAAGCCAGCCAATCTAATTGTGCACATTTCAAGCAGGAACCGGGGCTGAGTAGCATACCGGGCTCTATCTTCAGTCTCTGCAAACTTGTCAACTATTGTTAAGAGGGAGTTTACCGTGAAAGATCCCGCTAAATCCTCAATCTGTTTCAAAAACTCATCAGGCAAAATGGGTTTCTGTTTTCCGCCACTTGCTCCATACAACATAAGATCCCGAAAAAAAGATAGCAGTTCACGGATAAACTGAGCCATATCAGCACCACCCACGGAGACCTGCTCTATTAATTCCATCAATCCGGCTATATCTCCGTCCTGCAATAAATAAGCGTAATCGGCCATCACCTGCCTGGGAACAGCCCCAACTACCTCGCGGACATGTTCCTCCTTAATCACACCTGTTGAATAATCGCGGCACTGCTCCAAAAGGCTCAGTGCATCACGTACTGCTCCATCAGCATAAGAGGAAATAGCCTGTACTGCGGATTCCTCAACTTCAAAATCATTTTGTGATTTGACAACATGATGCAATCGAAGGCTTACCTCTTCTACAGTCAGGTAACGGAAATCAAAACGCTGGCATCGGGACTGTATGGTGACTGGCACCTTATGTGGCTCTGTAGTTGCAAGAATGAAGATAACATGCTCGGGAGGCTCCTCAAGAGTTTTCAGAAGGGCATTGAATGCCTCGGGTGTAAGCATGTGTACCTCGTCGAGAATGTATACCCGGAATCGCCCGGCAGTACTTGCGTATGGAACCCGCTCCTGAAGTTGTCGTATATCATCTATTCCTCTGTGGGAGGCAGCATCCATCTCCACCACACTCATGGCGTTGCCCTGACTTATAGAAAGGCATGAATCACATTCGTTGCAGGGTTCAGAAGTTTCGGAACCAACCGAAGGCTCCTCACAGTTGACAGATTTAGCAAGGAGACGGGCAGCAGTAGTTTTCCCAGTGCCACGCGGTCCTGCAAATATATACGCATGAGCTACCTGATCGCGTATCACAGCATTCTGCAAAGTGGTAACTACATGCTCCTGCCCTACCATCTCCGAAAAACGGCTCGGACGCCACTGACGATTGAGAGAAGATGCCGTCAAAAACACTCACCACCAATACTTTAACTTGAACTATAAAGAAGTAGAGGTTAAGGGTAGGCAAACATACCTGCTCACAGGTAAGTAAATCATTAAGACCGTGCACCTTCCGTCGACAGTCCACGACAGGCGGTACAAATGCAGTTAGCTCGGACTCGGCACCCCTGCGGCACATGGAAGATCGTGCTTACCGCTGCTCCCTTCCAGGCCTGGCGGGGTTCACACGTTTCCATTGCGCAGGACCCAGCCGTCAACACCACTTACACAAGGCAGACCCTACCGTGAATCAGCCTCGGGAAGGAATTCGATCCCGCTTTAGCGGGTTGCGGGTAAAGGGCACCGCTACCTCCCCATCTAGCACGGCCAATTCTTACTGTGCGGAGAGGGTGGGATTCGAACCCACGGGACGGTTGCCCGTCCACACGCTTTCCAGGCGTGCTCCTTAAACCGGACTCGGACACCTCTCCTCATAAACTCTATATTTAGTTTAAGCCCACGGCAATCTTGCTTGCGATGGCGGAGAGGGTGGGATTCGAACCCACGGTTCCCCCGAAGGGAACACGGCATTTCGAGTGCCGCGCCTTTAACCAGACTCGGCCACCTCTCCCAGTTAAATGCTTTACCGCAGCAAACTCACCTGCGGCAAGAGTCATTATAACATCATAATACTTCATCGACCAGACCGTAATTGCTGAAAAAACTTCCGGAGCAGTTTTTTACACTTCCTCCTGCGCACCCCTTCAATCACTTCTTTAATCTGGTGGTTAAGATCTTCAGCAGAAGAAATTGCCATCAAACTGACCACCGCACCTGCCTTGGGATCCCGCACGCCAAACACCAGCTGTTCCACTCTGGAGTTAACCAGCGCTCCTGCACACATTGGGCAGGGTTCTACTGTAACATAAACACTGCAATCCTGCAGCCTCCAATCTCCCTGTCGTTTTCCGGCCTCTCGCAGGGCCAAGATCTCAGCATGAGCAGTAGGATCACTCGTTGTCTCCCGCTGATTATGCCCCTCTCCGATGACTTGTCCTTCGGGGGAAACTACAACTGCTCCAATTGGTACTTCTTCCTTATTTAAGGCCAATTCAGCTTGATTTAAAGCAATGTCCATAAAAAATTCATGGCGCTGCAGATCTCTATCCGGCAAACTAAAACCCCTTACAAAGCAAGTGCCTATTGTACAAACTATCGGATATGGTGCGCCAGGGAGGACTCGAACCCCCGCACAGGGATTAGGAATCCCTTGCTCTATCCACCTGAGCTACTGGCGCACCTCAATATGATTATCGCATAAACCACCCTGTACAAACAATAAAAAAACCTACAAAAACAACAGTGAGAAACCCTCCTGCTGCAGTCATTTTCATTAATATCTTTGAATTGAAATTAAATCAAGCCATTTCAGCCTCTGGCAGGAATTAAACAACAAGAGGAGAAGCTTTGGACGCATATCACTACAAGAAAAGGAGGCAAAATTCTATGAATGCTGATTGGAACGGTCTTGTGGCCTTTTTACCTACCAGCGATCTTGAGGCAACTCACATCTTTTATCATCAAATCCTTGGCATGCCGCTTCACAAAGATCAAGGAAAGTGCCGTATATATCAGGTCGGTAATGATAGCTACGTGGGATTCTGCACTCATTTTCCACAATCAAATACTGACGGCATGATCATCACCTTATTGACCGATGAAGTCGATGAAAAATATAAAAAACTCTCCGCACATTCTGAAATAACTGTTGAATCACCACCACAGAAGAATGAGCAGTTTAAAATCTATCATTTTTATGCGCGTGATCCCAACGGTTATAAGGTGGAAATTCAGAAGTTCCTGGATTGATCCAAAAGCAAATTACCGTCTCTGACAGTCAATTAATTTGATCACCAAATGATCTGCGGACCGTATGAATCAGGATCTCCGGTTTCGCAGGTCTTATTTTATCTGGCTTTCTTTTTCTGGGAACCAATCATCAGCCATATACCTGCGACAATCAATCCCAATGGCCACCAGTGGATGTAATCGTCAACAAGACCTTTTTCAGCTAACAGTATAAAAAATGCAAATCCAATAAATCCCGCTGATGGATAAATAGCCCATTGACTGTTGTTACCTACCCCTGCTTCCACAATATAAACCAAAGCCATAGACAGCCCCAGCAGCGTGAAAAACAGTGGCCCCTCATAGATCCCAAGATTCCACTTCGTTTGAACTAAAGCATGAATGCCCACGGCACTTACGACAGTTCCACCGATCAAAAAACCAGTCCTGTAACCGGTCAGATAATAGGTAGTAATGAGGCCAGCCCCCAGAACTAAAAGAAAATGCTCACCTGAAATCGCCCCTGTTCTACCTATGAACATGAATAATCCCAGCATTATCAGCAAAATACCTATTGTTTGTCTATCCATTCTGGTTTTCCCCTCTCATCGATATAAAACTCACACTTATCATTGCTGCAAATAATGGCGGCCGAATCCGTCAATTCGGTGCAGTCCAGCCTCGTGCGCGGCTTTGACCGCCTGATGAATCTCCTTTCGAGTGACGCGTCGATTTAAGGGTGGATGCTCAGCGGCTTTATGAGCTGGGTAATACTGTGCCATTATATTGATGTAAGTATCTGTAGATATGTTTTCTGCAAGGAAATTCATGGCTTCTATCGTTCCAGCAAGCTGTCCGGGAAGGACCAGGTGCCTGACTAGCAAACCCTGTTCTGCCACACCATTGTTGTCGGTTTTCAAGTTTCCAACCTGTCGGTGCATTTCCTTCAACGCTGCTCGATTTACTTCAGGATAATCTGAAGCAGCCGATAGTCTTTCAGCGACGTCTGTATCCTGATATTTCATATCAGGCATATAGATATCAACAATCCCATCCAGAAGTTTAAGGGTTTCCAGAGAATCATAACCTCCCGTATTATACACTAATGGGAGAGATAATCCTTCTGCTGCTGCCCTACTCAGGGATTGCAGGATCTGCGGCACGACGTGTGAAGGGCTTACCAGATTTACATTGGGGCATCCCTGCTCCTGCAGTCGGAGCATCATATTTTTCAATTCTTCCCTATTCACTTCTCGGCCGCCATCTCCGCTGCTTATATCGTAATTCTGACAGTAAACACAGCCAAGATTGCATCCAGCGAAGAATATGGTTCCTGAGCCTCTTGTTCCCCGCAGTGGACGTTCTTCTCCTGGATGCGGCCCGTAGCTTGCGACCCTGGCTCTTTTTGAAACAGCGCAGTATCCCTTCTCTCCGTCATTACGATTAACTTTGCAAGTTCTGGGACACAATCTGCATGAAGTCAACTCCTCCCGAGACTCAGCCGCCCTGGATTCAAGTTCACCTTCTGGCAAATTCAAGTAAGATGGAAGCAAAATGCGCCCTCCTCGTTTTGAAAGTCCAAGTTTTATAATAACCATTAAACCATACTACTGTGAGGTTTTGAATCCCACTTCTGGTTAAATATTACTGCAAACAACAAGGAACTGTAAGCAAAACAAACAAAGGGATTCAGGGCTTTTTACCGAAGATAAGAAAGTGCATTGACGTTATACTTGGGGAATTTTGGGAGGCAGGTTTTGTCCTGTATCAACTGTTATTTTCAATATCGTAGTAGACATATCCACAGCCTGGTGTTTGCGGCAGTACTGATAGCTGTGTTAAGTTTTGTGTTATTTCCCGCAGATGCTGTGCGCGCTGAGTATACCTATGAGGAAGTTTCCATTAGTTTTTCGAATCCTGATGTATATATACAAGTACTGCCCCGGATGGAGCTGGTTGCTGGTGTTCTGACTCAAACCTCCTGGATGGAGGAATGGGGGCCATCGGAAGGCAATTCATATTTTCACAAAGTCCGCGACGAATTCAGTTCTTATGATGAACACCGTGCCGTAGAGATTGCAGAAGAACTCCTCGAAAAAAGGTTCATTCATGATGCGCTCCCGCACCTGGCCTTCAGATTGAGTCCCTTACCCAATCTTCTGCCTCGTTGGGGCTACGGCCAGAATCTCATCCACAGAGCTGGAGGCACAGATTTGCTGGAGGAGTTTCGTCGCGAACTGATTGATCTCGCTGACAAAATGGATTTCCATAAATTTTTCGCAAAACATGGCGATCTTTATGAGGACATAGTGCACGAGTTAGCCGCGGAGTTAGACAGCAAGAAAATCATACCCTGGCTGCACGATTTTTTCGGATGGTCAGGCGATGAGTATTATCTTATTGCTGCTCCCTCTATGTTCCCCGGCGGTGGGTACGGTGGACATGTCAGAACTCCGGAGGGAGAAATGCTGGTAACACAGGTGATCCGGGCCGAAGATGATCGCAGGATTAACCCCCGATTCCCCACCGGAGAATCACTGCAGAGGCTTTCTCTGCACGAGTGGGGCCATTCCTTTGTCGATCCCACCCTCGCACAACATCCTCTTTTAGTCAGGCAGCTGGAGTTTCTGTACAAACCAGTCGAGCATGTGATGAAAGACCAGGCTTACACGAATGTAGCAACGTTTGTTAATGAACAGGTTCTGCGCGCAATCGAAACACTTGCTATGAAGGACCTGTACGGTTCACAGGCGTATTACACTCATAAATCCCGTACTGAAAGAAGGGGGTTTTACCTGACTGAACCCTTGATTGAACTATTTCAGAACAAATACCTCCCCAGACGCGATAGTTACGCTGATTTTTCTGACTTTGCTCCCACTCTTCTGGGGGAGATGTCAGAAATGGATCCTCCGTCTGCTTTTTCCCTTACCCGGATTCCATGGCGCCACGTTCCATATTTACTGCTTGGTTTTTCCGCTCTATGTGCAATTTTATGGTGGGCAATTTGGGGGCTTCGATACCGCAAACAGCAGATCGAAAATATGACAGAGGGGAAGCTGCCCGATGACATACCCGAAGAGGAACAGTTTGACGGTAAAAACCTCAAATGAATATCGCCGCGCGAAAACATGCAACTATGCTTTGAAACTTTAAACCTTCAACCTGGCCCAACTCCTCAACAGCGCTCCCTTATTTCGCCTCCATCAAAGGTCATCATTAAGCAATGTGAGTTAACCTCTTTTCAAAAATGCTGTCATGCAGTGAAGTGCTCCCCAACCCTTGCGTATTTCTGACACATCTATCTCGTAAACCTCTATACCTTCATCTTCTAGAGCTTTTCGAGTTAGCGAATTGCCAGCTGTCATCAATACTTTTCCTGGTCCCAGCGAAACAACGTTAATCGCCGAGCCTCCTTTTACTTCTTCTACTGAAGGTGCCTCAATGACCCGTATGCCTCTCTCTACTAAAGCCGCGTAGATATCATGTGGGGTCTGCCAGGGGAAGATTATGGCCAGATCATGGTCAACCATGTTCATCAAACCGTCAACGTGTGCGTGAGCGTACGGTATCGGAAATGGCAGTATTTCTTCAACTCCCATTCCATACAGAACTTCTTTAACCTGTCTCGCTCCCTCATCGTTGCATCTGACTCCTGTACCCAAAATTACAGTCTCCGGATCAACCCACATGGCACAGGCGCCTTCAAAAACTCCCGTACCAGTGATGGTGCGTACAATCGGCACTCCCAGTTCAGCAAGAGCCGCAGCTGCGTATCGCTCCTCACCTCGCCGACACGGTATGGCCGGACGCCCTACAATGGCTCCCTCTGGAGTCATAAAAACCAGATCGCGCATGAACAAGGCATTGGGACGATCCTCTCGCATATCTTCTACATAATACACATCCGCCCCAGCGACCTCACGATAAATTTGAGCCATGTTGTCATGCTGTCTGCGGGCCAGTTCGGGATCCATGACCTCTGCCCATCTCCATTTATCCGGGTCTTCAATGCCCTCAATCTCAGTTCCGGGCCTGCGCAGAAGAACTGCCCCCAGTTCACCACATTCTGAGTTAACACCCCAGTCGCCCCAATGTTTACTTATCTCATGTGTAAATGGGGTTTCATCAGTAAACCACTTTTCCTCTTTTTCATGATATTCCACACAATCCCTCCCAAAACAGTTGATTGATTTAAGACTGCAAAAGACAGGCCTTCAAGTCAAGTGATACTGACAAAAAAGCAGGAAAGACGTCAACCTCGCGGAATATCAAATAAAAGACCAGAATGTGTGAGCCGCACATAATACTGCTGCTCACAAAGGAGGCGATGAACATCAATTCAGAACTCTGCATGTCTTTCGATAATTTTTACACCTACGATGAATTGACCGAATTTCTGAAGTCCGCCAATACACAATCTCCAGATTTCACCAACCTGGAATCCATTGGCGAATCCTATGAGGGAAGGGACATATGGGCTCTAACCATCACTAATTACTCTACCGGGCATCCCGAAGATAAGCCGGCCATGTACATCGATGGTAATATTCACGCTGGCGAAGTCACTGGCTGTGCTGTCTGCATGTACACCATACAGTACCTACTTAACAACTACGGTGATAATGACCTGGTAACCCACCTCCTGGATACTCGGACCTTCTACATTCTCCCTCGGGTAAATCCTGACGGAGCAGAGGTGTACCTTACTTCACCTGAGACACTGCGAAGCAGCGTGCGTCCGAATCCTGAATTTGAGATGAAAAACAACCACCTGTACCGCGAAGATGTCAACGGTGACGGAAAGATCCTTAATATGCGAATAGAGGATCCGTCAGGGCCTTACAAGATATCTGCAGAAGATGAAAGAGTTATGATTCCACGCGAACCAGATGAATTTGGAGGAACATATTACTCCCTGTATCCCGAGGGCAAAGTACACAGCTATGACGGGGGGCCTATAGAGGTAGGACCTCGTAGATACCATCTGGATATAAACCGTAATTTCCCGGCAGACTGGAAGCCCACTCAATCTGGTGCCGGCCGTTACCCCCTGTCCGAACCAGAAACCAGGGCAATGGTAGATTTCATACTGGAACATGACAATATCGCCACCCTGCAGGCGTATCACACTTTTGCGGGAATCATACTCCGACCATCCTGCACCAGACCTGACTCAGACATGGACACTCTGGATGTGCGCGCTTTTGAAACTATTGGACAGCGCGGAACAGACCTCACTGACTATCCAGTTAAGTCAGTATTTCACGGCTTTACCCGCGACCAGGGCCAGCCACGTCATGGAGTTTTCATTGACTGGATCTACGAGCATCTCGGTATCCTGGGTTACTCCACGGAGCTGTGGGATAAATACAGCAAAGCAGACATTGACCGTGAGTACGGCAAGCCACTAACCGAAGAACAGCATGCCAAACTCTACCAATGGCACGATACCGAAGACCTCGATGAGTTTCATGAGTGGGAATCATTTGAGCATCCGCAGCTTGGTGAAGTGGAAATAGGAGGATTTTCCACAAAAACATTCCGGCAGAACACCCCATTTAAATATCTGGAGGAAGAATGCCATAACAACACTATATTCAGCCTGCGGCAGGCAGCTGCGACCCCGGTTTTACAGATTGAAAATATTAAAGTGACAGAGAAGACTTCAGGCCTTGTCGCAGTAGATGTGGTTGTCAAAAATAGCGGTTTTTTGCCAACTAATATTACCAATCAGGCCCTGAGCCAGGACGCAGTTGAGCCAATAAAAGCTGCAATCAAGTCCGAGGATGTGGAAGTTTTGGGAGGAGAAGCAGAACAGGAACTCGGACAAATCGAAGGCTACATGAAGGCAAAGTTGAGCATGCGCAGTGGTCCTGTCAAAAACCGCAAACAGATCAGCTGGTTAATTGATCCCAAAAACGCCGAGAATATTACTGTTATGGTGGAATCTGACCGCGCCGGAACTGATAAGGTCACTGTAGAACTCTAACCTGAAGCCCCACTTGAAGGGGGAGCTGGACTGCTCCCCCTTTGTACTCTTTTTTACTGCGGATCGGCATATCCTTCTGGCTCATCGTCTTTCAAGTTGAATCCGCCGTATTCAGAAAACCACTCAGCTATTCTCCGGATCCTGTCAATGGCGCGCTTGGGCTTAGTTATTGCATGTCGCTCATCCTGATAAATGACAAGTTGAGTTGGAATACCACGTTTTTTCAAAGCCACATAAAGCTGTTCTGCCTGACTTAAGGGACAACGCCAATCCTTTTCCCCAGCTGTAATCATGAGCGGCGTCTGAATGTTTTCTACGCCAGACATCGGTGAGGTACGCCGGTAGGCTTTTTCGTTCTGCCACGGCACCCCCCAATCATCCTGCCACCACAAATGACAATCATCGGTACCAAATGCTGCAACATAATCCCACAAACCGTGCTCACTTGCTGCTGCTTGGAAACGGTCTGTGTGTCCTACCGCCCAATTCGTCATTATGCCACCCTGAGAAAAACCGGTGCAGTACAGTTGGTCCTCGTCTGCCCAGCCTTGCTGGATAAGATGGTTCACCCCGGCCATCACATCGTCGTGTTCTCTGGGACCCCAATCACCACGAATAACTTCACTGAACTCCTCGCCATAAGTGATGGAACCGCGATAGTTAACCATCAACACCAGATATCCCATAGACGCCCAATACTGCACATCAAACTGGAATCGTGGCGAGTCGAAGGAACAGGGACCACCGTGAATTTTGGTAATTAAAGGTGCTGTATCATTCTCACGGTCAAAGGAATCAGGTACAGCAACAAGCCCTTCTACTTGCTGACCTTCGCTGTTTTCAAAATTAACGCGACGGTATTCAGCTGTCCGGCGATTTGACAACCATTCCTCATTCAGGTGAGTCAGTCGTACCGCTCGATCAGGATATTCGGGAGTAATCTGATAAAGGTCCAGGCCTGTTTCAGGTCGATCAACACCTACTACTGCTCGCCCTCCGCCTGCAGAAAGAGCTCCGTATCCGAGGGTGCAGCTGCGCTGTTCATCCGAGGGGAATAGCCAGTTTGTTTCACCCCTAGATATGTCGATCTCCAACAGACGGCCCTGGCCCCGGTCCCCGGCCATTACCCAGATGGTATGATCATCCATCCATTCCGCGTGGCTCAATACCGGTCGATCAACTTTCTGCGTCAGAACTTCGCATGGGGTTTCCCTTTCTGCAACAGGGTAAACCCTTGCATTGGAAACAGGATCATCTACTGGCCCATCAGCCACTGCACTGCCTGATTTGCTCCAACCATCTGCAACGCACTCGGAAAGCTCCTCAACTGGCTCACCTGCAGATATATCGATCAGCATCAGCTGGTTCTGACTGTACGTGTTCTCTGGTTCAAGGGTGGACACAAAAGCAATTTTGTTGGAATCGATTGACCATCGCGGATTTGAAACGCTCAGATCTCCAAAAGTACATCTACGGAATTTCTCACCGCAAGCGCTGACCAACCATAAATCCTCCCGGCGATTATTATCAGCATCCCCAGTGCGGTTGGATACAAAAAGGATCCACTTTCCGTCCGGAGACCAGCGCGGTGACTTTTCATCGCACGGACCATCTGTAATCTGTCTGACTTCCCGCGTATTTATGTCGACTATGAAAAGGTGAGTCCTGATATCATCCAAAAAACCCTGCCCATCATGTTTGTGTTGAGTTCGGGTTAACACCACAGGACCTTTGTCCCCATCTTCGTCTTCACCACGTACGCTGCTCAAATAGTCCTTCTGCTCACAATCAGGAGTTCGGCTAGAAAACACCAGGTGCTCTCCATCAGGAGACCAGTCGAACTCACTGACTCCCTCCTCTGTCTGAGTGATCTGGCGTGGTTCGCCACCCCGCTCAAGGTCTAAAAGCCATATCTGCGGTTTGGGTTTTGATGAACTGTCGCCGTTTACTTCTTCATCCACCTCGACAGCCACTTGTATCTCATTATCCCGCTGTGACAAAAAAGCCAAGTATCTTCCATCTGGTGACCAAGCTGGATTACCATCCTTGTTATCCCCGCGAGTCAGACAATGTGGTCTTTGTTGTCCATCAGTCTGCGACAACCATATATTCTGGTAGCTGTCGTTTTCTTTTTCACGGTAAGCCGAAACAACATAAGCTGCCTGTTCCCCGCAGGGGGATACTGCAAGCATAGATGCCCTGCGCAAGTTGTAGTAATCATTCAATGAAAGCGTTTTTGTCATCTCACATCTCCCGTCCATATTAGACAAAATTGTCTCGTCAACCAATACTCAGGCAATGCAGATGTTATTAACGAAAGAAAATGTGCTTTCCTTCTTCTTCTGAGAAGTCATATTGAATGCGAAATATTTAATCACGACTCAGGTCAAGATAGTTAGTCTACCAATCTTACGTTGGAGTTCTCAGTTGAGTTGCCGTATGGATAGTACTGTATCAATGAATATCACTCCCCATTAAAAACCCCCGCGTCAATCCAAGGTTTTTAAAAGATAGTCTAAACTAATTATGGCCAGTTTATCAACTAATTGTTGAAATTAACAGTCAGATTTTTCTTCCGCTGATAAACCTAGGAGGCTGTTCAAAAGAACTGCCACATCCTGCAGGATAACGGCAAAGAAGGT